>CAYRCO010000102.1:0-9766 GCA_964422775.1 uncultured Rhodovibrio sp. | reverse complement strand
ACCGGGATCACGACTTGGATGACTGCGATCATGCGAACCTGGCGGGATGGCGATCTTGAGCGGGCGATATCGATCGGCGCGGCGGACCGGCGGACGGGCGGGATCCCGTCACAGCTGCCCTGCCTAGCCCACAGCGAACACCTGCGCCAAGCCCTCTGTGGCCACAGGCGGACGCCGCGTCCGCGTCGACGCGGCTCCGCTGCGACCGCGGAGGTCAGTGCGCGCGAGGAGGTGCGGGTCGACGTCTCGCTCGTGATACAGGGGCGCCATCGCCGGCGGGCGTCGACTTGCCACAGCGTGCGGAACGGCGCGCGGTCCCGGTGCCGGTCGCCACCGACCGCCAGTTACCGGCGGACTCGCCTGGGGATGCGACC
Source organism: uncultured Rhodovibrio sp. (assembly GCA_964422775.1). Classification (GTDB taxonomy): domain Bacteria; phylum Pseudomonadota; class Alphaproteobacteria; order Kiloniellales; family Rhodovibrionaceae; genus Rhodovibrio. The sequence continues at coordinate 9,392 of CAYRCO010000102.1, read as the reverse complement.
CGGGTGGCGCTCCACCGGTCAGGCCGCCGGCCGTTCCCGCTGGCCAATCTGCTGGCGGGCCTTGCCCACCATACCGAAACCGATCATCAGCCGGCGCAGGACGAACAGACGGTCGATGAACAGTTTGCCCTGGAGGTGGTCGAACTCGTGCTGAATGCAGACGGCGTCCATCCCCATCAGCGTCTGCTCGAACGTACGGCCGTCACGGTCTTGGGCGCGCACGCGAACCTGCATCGAGCGCATGACGCTGCCTTGGATGCCCGGGATCGACTCGCACTGTTCCCGCACGAAGCCGAGCCCTTTGCGCGCGAGGATCCGGGGATTGATGTAAACCCCGGGCGCCTCGGGGTCCGACGGGGCAATCACCGCGACCTGCTTCCGGACGTCGACCTGCGGGGCGCTCAATCCGACGATCCCGCGCGCATCCATGGTCTCGCATAGATCGTCGACCAGTTGGCCCAGGTCGTGGTCGAAGCTGTCCACCGGATCGGCCGCCACGCGCAGCCGGTAGTCGGGATATTCCAGCAGTGACAGTTCGGCCATAGCCGTTCTCCTATCGGTGGGAATCCCCGCCGTGCTTGGCCGGGTGCGCGATCGCCATTTCGGCGTGTGCGACCTCGCCGGCGGCCCTGGAGTCCGACCTCTGCCCGTGGGCAGCCCTGCGCAGCAGCGGGAAGGTCGCCGCGATCGTGATCACCAGGAGCGCGATCTCCACGGCATACACGGCCATGTAGCCGGTCGCCGCGGTCGCGATTCCGAACACGGGCGCGCTTCCTTCGGCCATGAACTGGACGGCGTCGCGCAGGATACCGCTCAGGCTCATGGCCACGCCCGCCGCCGTGGCTTGGACCGCGCCCCAGGCGCCGAGCGCCAACCCGGCCTGATCCTTGGGCGCCAGGCTCATCGTCGCGGTCAGCGTGCCATGCCAGAACAGCGCACCGCTGAACCCGATCATCAGATTGCCCAGCAGGAACAGACTGGGCATGTCGAGCGGTGCCGCAACGATCACCAGCCCGAACGCCGGCACCCCCAGGACGGTGCCGAGCTGCGTCACCCGGTACGCGTGCCCGCCTCGGGCCATCCGGAACCACGCGAAAGCGAAGCCCATCAGGCCGCCGAACGCGAGCAGCGCTGTCAGCTTGGTGGTGGCGGAGACGCTCAGACCCAGCACCTCACCTCCGTAAGGCTCCAGGACGATGTCGGCCATGCCAAAGCCGATCGTGCCCAGTCCCACGATGACCAGGCGCCGGACGGCGTCGCTGCCCTGACAGAAGCGCTGCCAGCACTCGGTGAAACTCGGATCCGGCTGGGTCGGTCGGGCCCCGCGCGGCGGGTTGCGGGGCTCCTGCTTCCACAGCGCCACGAAGTTGAGCACGACCGTGACGACGGCGGCGCCTTGGACCACCTGCACCAGACGTCCCGGCGAAAAGTCGGCCAACAGGGCACCGAACGCCAAGGCGCTGACGATCATGCCGAAGAGCAGCATGATGTACATCAGCCCGACCACCTTGGGGTGCGATTCCGACGGTGTCAGGTCGGTCGCGAGCGCGAGCCCGACCGTCTGCACCATATGCGCGCCCGCCCCGACCAGCAGGAAAGCGACCGCGGCGGCGCCTTGCCCGAGCACGGAGGGCAGGTGGCCGGACTCCCCCATGCCGGCCAGCACCAGAAGCGCGAAGGGCATGATCGCGAAGCCGCCGAATTGCAGCAGCGTGCCGCGGTAAATGAACGGCACGCGCCGCCAGCCGAGTTCGCACCGATGGTTGTCGGAGCGAAACCCGATCAGCGCACGGAACGGCGCTGCCAGCAGCGGCAGGGCGACCATCACCGCAACCAGCGAGGCCGGCACGCCCAACTCCACGATCATCACGCGGTTCAAGGTGCCGACCAGCAGCACCAAAGCCATGCCGACCGACACCTGGAACAGCGATAGCCGCAGCAGCCGAGCCCATGGCAGGTCCGGCAGCAAGACATCCGCGTAGGGCAGAAACCGCGGGCCCAGCGAGAGCCAATAGGCCGTTAGCTTCCGGGTTAGGCGGGGCATGCTAGCCTCAAGCTCCTACGCCTCGATGACCTGGACGGCCGACGGGCCCGATCGTCTGCTTCGACCGCGCCCATGACCGTCCGCCCAACCGTCCGTCCAACTGGCCGACTAGCGTTTTTTCGCCGTCAGGACGGGCAGACCGAAGGCCTTGGAGAAGGGCGACGCCGACCCCGACAGGAGCGGCAGGCCGAAACTCGAGGTCCATGCGGGCTTGCGCGCGAGCACCGTCTGCATGCCGAGCTTGTTGGACAGCGGCGCGGGATCGTTCGCCTGCAGCGCCAGCCCCATGCTGGTCCGCCAGTCCTTCTTGCGCTCGGTGACGGTCTTCATCCCCACGCTGTCGGACAGGGGGGCCGCTTTGTTGCTGGTCAGGCGGAGCCCCAGGACGTTGGCGAAAACGAACCGGAAACCGGCAAGCCCGCCTTCGCCGGGTACCAGGAAATGGCGGCGCGCCGAGATCATCGAAAGCCCCAGCGACTCCGACATCAGGCGGGCCGACTCCAAGCTGGAGTAGGACTCCGGCACCAACTCCTCGTCGACCGGGCCGCAGGCATCCATGATGTCCATCGCCGGACGCGCCTGTCCGTAGATGACGTTGACATTGACCACATGCCGCGAGCGCCCGAGCGCCCGGCGAACCGGATCGCGGCCCACTTCGGGAACGCGGCCCGCCTCGACCTCGGTGCGGACGCGCGCCGCGATGCCCGCTTCGTCTTCATCGCCCGGTTTGAGATGGTGGATCGCCTCGGCGGCGAAACCGGCGGCCCTAAGATCCTTGACGGCTTTGTTGGCTTTCTCAGCGTTCGTGTAGAAACGCACGATCGATATCATTGCACGCTCCCGTGTGAGCGTATGGGCGAAACTGCCCCAGATCGTCGGGGCGTGGGCGAGGCCGAACCCCGCCCGCGCCGACGAACAGGTGTGCCACCTGTGCGCCTCCGGCTCAGCCCTGCCAGTAAGCGGGGAACCACTCGGTGTTGGCGAGGATCGAGCCGTGGACCACGAAGGAAATGAGTGCGACGGCCCCCAGGAAGAGCGGCAGCCCCACAGTCGGGTTCACGACGCACCAGATACGTCCTTGGTTCATCTTAACCTCCTACCGATTCTCGGTTACCCGCCCCAGGGCGTGAACGCGTACGCCAGGATGTGGGCGAAGACCGAAATAACGAAAAACACGCGTGCGCCATCGATCACGTGTTTGTGGATCTCTTCGGACTCCTTGATCGTGAGACCGGTTGGCCACACGCGATCCGGATCGTCGATATCGTTAGCCATTTTGTTTCGCTCCTCGTGTTCGTCCGAGGCCTGATCGGATCTTGGCTTCGGAACGCCGAGCACCCATGGGGCACCGCCCCCAAAGCCACCCGGCACGCATCATATTCTAAGCGGCAAAAACGATTGTCAAGTTGAGTTGTCAATTCAGTGTGTCACGCGCATTTGACAGCCTGCGTAATTACTTAGAACTCGAAAAGTTCGAAAGACGAAGGTGCTTCCTTGGAGTTATTTTTTGGGCTCAAAACTCGTCCTAAACTGGCGACCGGCGCAATCTCTCAAAAAATCCGGGATGTCAGAAGGTTATGCCGCGGATCGGGTCCGTCGCCCACGCCACGCGGATGAGCAGCCGACTGGCGTAGAATACGCCTCGCAGGTCCATCCCATTGTCGTAACAGCCGCTCCTTCCCCGTCCCGGTCAGGTAACCGCTGCGACGCTTTGTCCGTGTTACGGGCGGCGGCGGAGCAGCAGCGATTGGGCGGTGGTCGCCGCGGCGCGTCTGGGCTGGCGTGGCCGGCGCCGGGCTGACGGCGCGTGCGTTATGCGACCAGGCGACGGCTTTTACCCCCGATCGGACCCGGCCAATCGTGTGCACGTTTCTTCCAGGTTTCGCGCGGTCGCCGGTTTGTTTCGCGGCAGGACAGGGAACAGCGCGACTCCGACGCAACTGAAACCCGACGGGCGGGCGCGCGCAATCGCCGCGCAACGGGGCGCCGGCAGTCTCGCTCCTGTAACCGAAACGGCCCGATCCCGGGCCACCGGCCACCGGCCCGATCCCCGGCCATTGGCCAAGAGCAAGGACGCCTGATGCCATGACCCCGATCCACGCCGTCATCGTCGGCGCCGGCCAGGCGGGCCTTGCGACCAGCCACGGCCTGGCCAGCCACGGCGTCGAGGACGCCACGGTTTCGCAACCGGGTTGGCTGAGCCGCGCCGTCCTGGCGGGCGCGACCTGGATCCGCTGGCGGGCCGAACGCCGGCGGGCGGTCGCCCAGTTGCACGCCATGAGCGATTGGCAGTTGAACGATATCGGCTTGACCCGGGCCGATATTCACGCCGCGGTGGCAGGCCGGCTTGAGCGCCGGGTATGAGCACGCCGCCCCTCCCCCGCCATCCAGACGGAAGCTTGAACCTTGCCTGGGGACTGGCCGCGGGTCGAACGGCGCGCTCGGTAGTCTGGCGCACCGCTTGCCGCCGGCTATGGCTGGGCTTGCGCCGCCAGGCGCTGGTTTTCCGTCACCGGCACGGGCGGCAGCGCTATACTGTCCGCCGCCGGGCACGACGTGGTCACCGCCGCGTCCGGGACGCACGCCCTCGACGTATTGATGCAAGAGCCGCGGGTCGACGCGATCCTGAGCGCCCTGCGCATGCCCCGGATCGACGGTGCCGGGCTGTACCGAGCGCTAGGGCAAAATGCTCAAATGTGGAATCACGTTTCAGCTGAATCTTGCCCTCTCTTCAAGAAGTTAGAGCGACATTCAGCCCGAAGGCCGGTTCGGCCTTCGAGCATGTCGCGCTCGCCGGCCGGCGTCCGGAACTGCTCGACCGGCTCGCCTTCATCACCGGCGATACCTTAGGCGCGGACCTGCAGAGCTTCCTTGCCGAGAGCGGCGCGCCGCGTCTGGAAACGCCGTTTAGCCCGAGCGAGGTCCGCAATCCGGTGCGCCAATTGGTACGCACGCCCCACACCGGCGACCACGGCTCCCGGCCCGTCTCAGATGCGGCATCGTGAGCCTGTGCGCGCTTCGCGCCCGATGCCCAACCGCCCGGCCACGATCGCGTAACGCCACAGCAGAGCCGCCATATAAACCGCTTGCCGCCGGCGACCTGAAATGATCGTTTAGCGCAACCACGCCGAGCCCGTGAGCGGCGTTACAGCATGCCCTGTTGATGGGCTTCCATGATCGACCGGGCGCTCTGCCGGTGCAGTTCGGCATCGGTAATGTCGTGCCGGTTGGCGATGTCGGCGAGCGGGCGCATCCGCTCCAGCAGGCCGGCGATCCGGGGCGGTCTGACCAGCCACTGCGCCTTCATCTCCGCCCGCCGTTCCTGCCCGTCCCGAAGATCTTCCAGCAGGCTCATGATGTGGTGCTCGTCGCCCGTGAGCTCGCAGGCATCCACCGTGCCGAAGCGCACGAGGCGGCGGCTGTCGCGGCGGAGGTATTCGGCGATCCGGTCGATCGACCAATCGGCGACACGGCCTTCGGCCCGGCCGGGGTTTTCCTGCAGCATCGCCTGAACCGCCTGTCGCCGGTCGGTGTCCCGCTGCCAAGCCGCACGCAGCCCGCGCACGATCGACCGTCCGAAACCGCAATCTCCGATCATCGCATCCTCCTCAACGTCGCTTTGTTGAGTTTGAGAATGAATTGCAATTGCGTCAACTAGAAGGACGGCCCGAAGACGATGGTGCGACGAGAAAACAGGGCGGGTGCTGCGGCACCCGCCCGGTTGTACGGTCGGTCATGGCTCCGCGACGTTCGGCCGGTCGCGGCCTCGCGCTGGGCCGGCTGATACTCGCCGCACCAATCGTTGGCGGAGACCGCCGCCCAGTGCGCGTTCTTGGCATCAGCGGTCGGCTGCGGGGCATAGCGCCGGCACTGGCTGGCGTCGGCACTGGCTGGCGTCGGCAAGAAAGAAGCGGCACGTTCAGCACTGCATGGTGCGGCCTCCGTCTGTGAATCCTCACGCCTCGCTCCGCAGCATCAGGTAAGGTTTGGATCACAAAAACACGAGGAAGCGGCCGCTTCCCTACCGTTTCCAGCCGTTCGCGCGCAAAAGCGTTGCGCCGTGTAACCGCGGACCGATCCGAACGCGCGGGCGCCGGCCCGCGCCACAGCTCAGCCGTCGCTCGCCTGCGTCGACAGCATTCGGGCGCCGGTTTCCAGCACCCGGATTTGGGCCGCCAGCCGCCCGGCGGTATGGCTGTCCACCGTAGCCGCCATCGCGTGCGTGCTGCGGCAATTCGCGATCACACGGCGCAGGTCGTCGCTTAGCTCGGCGAGGCACTGCGCCGGGCCGCCGTCCGCCGGGTCCGGTGTAATCCCGGTCTGCGCCCGGTAGTCGGCCATGCTGGAGGGCACCTTGAATCCCAGCCCGCGCAGCCGGGCGCTGGCGAGGTTGAGCAGCCGGGTCAGCTCGCCCTCGCGCTCAACCAGCAGGTCTTCCAGGCCGCGCCGCTCGGGCCCGGCGTAATGCCAGCGCACCGACTGCAGCTTCAAACGCAGCACTGCGGCATCGGCGGCCACGCGGGTCAGCGCCTGCGCGATCTGCGCGCCGGCTGCCTGCGGGATGGCGGTATCGAGTTGGGTGATGACCGTCATTGCGTCCTCATCTGTGGATGGTTCGTCCGTTGGCGTTGCGCGCGGCCCTGAGGCATCCAGCGCTATCCCGTCACGAAGCCGAACGCGCCCGCGATCAGCGCACTGGTCGCGAGCAGCCCCAGCATCATGCCCGACGCCCACGGCCCGACGCCGCTCACCGCCACCCGGGCGACCAGCCGGCGGCGGGCGCCGCGGTACCCCGCGATCGCCCGGCCCGGGTCGTCAGGCTCCCCAACCCGGTACGCTCGGGCGGTGGTCGCCTCGCCCGCCGGGCGATCAGCGCGCGCCATGGCGGTTGCCCTCCTGGATCGTGGCGAACCCCTGGGCGAAGTCCGCCATCGACGGCATCGCCGGCTCGTGCTGCGACAGTTCGAGCATCAGCGCCGAGCGCGCGTCGCCGCGCAGGTTGCCGGCGAGCGACATCTGCAGACCGCGCCACACCAAAAGCGCCAGGCACGGCTGCGGCGCGATCTTGCGCGGCAGGGTGCGGGCGTAGGCCACACCCGCGTCCGTTGCGTGGACGCGGCGCTGGCCGCGGTGCTGATGCGTGTCAGGGATGTTCACGAACTGGCGTGCTTCCAGCGACTCGACCCGGCCGCGGATGACGTCGGTGCAGGGGCAGAACCAGCCGCCGCTCAGCTGGCGCATATGGCCCGGAATGTCCTGGAGACGCGGCGCCGCCTCGTCCGCCAGGAAGACGACGGCGAAGTCGATGACCTCGTTGATCGACAGGCGCGCCATCGCGTTGCTCCTTTCCCGCCCGCTTGCGTCGGCGGCTTCCGGCCGTGCGTCGGTCGCCGTCCCCTGCCCCATCCGTGAAAGCCGGCCGGCCGGGACCGGCCGCGGTTAGATCCGTCAGAGCCAAGAAAGGGTCCGGCAGGGCGGACCTGCCGGACCAAGGCTTGCACATGAGAGAGCCCGACGGCCCGTCAGCCGGAGGGCTCGACGCCATCCTGCCAGGGGGCGTCGCTTATTGCAACTGCACCTCATGTGCAATTGCATAAACCGGTTGTCCGAGTGGCGGGCATTAGGCGAAAGTCAGGCCGGAGCGCGGTGGCCGCCAGGCACCTACAAGCGGCTGTGGCTGGACACGGCGGACACCGCAGCCATGTTATGCCGCGAACCGCCGCGCCGGGCGCGCCGCCCGCCGGCTCTCGTCGGATCATCCGAAAGGAGGCTTGCCGACCATGCGTGTCGCATCGCTGCTGGTCGCCGCCGCACTGATCGTCCCCGCCGCCCTGCCCGATACCGCCACGGCGGGACCGATCTCGGACGCACGCCAGCTGACCTTCGAGGGCAAGCGCGCGGGCGAGGGCTACTTCTCCGCCGACGGCACCAAGCTGATCTTTCAGAGCGAGCGGACGGAGGGGAATCCCTTCTTCCAGATGTATCTGTTCGATCTGGAGACCGGCGACGTCGAGCGGCTGTCGACCGGGGTCGGCAAGACCACATGCGGCTGGCTACACCCGGACGGCGAGAAGGCGCTGTTCGCGACCACGCAGTTCGATCCGAAGGCCGAAGAGAAGATGCAGGCCGAACTGGAGGCCCGCGAATCCGGCCAGGAGCGCCGCTATTCCTGGGACTACGATCCGACCTACGAGATCGTCGAGACCGACCTCGAGGAGGGCGGCTACAAGAAGCTGACGGACGCGCGCGGCTACGATGCCGAAGGGGCCTACTCGCCCGACGGCGACCAGATCGTGTTCGCCTCCAACCGGCACGCCTACGCCCGCGACCTCAGCCAGGAGGAGGCCGCGCGGCTGGAGCGCCAGCCGTCCTACTTCATGGACATCTACGTCATGGATAGCGACGGCAGCGACGTGCGCCGCCTGACCGAGGCGCCCGGCTACGACGGCGGGCCGTTCTGGAGCGCGGACGGCGAGCAGATCGTCTGGCGCCGCTTCGCCGAGGACGGCAAGACCGCCGAGATCTACACCATGGACGCCGACGGCGGCGACATCCGGCAGATCACCGACATGGGCGTTATGTCCTGGGCGCCGTTCTTCCACCCGTCGGGCGAGTACATCATCTTCGCCAACAACAAGCAGGGCTTCTCCAACTTCGAGCTGTACCTCGTCGACGCCGAGGGCCGGAAGCAGCCGGTGCGCGTGACCGAGCGCGACGGCTTCGACGGCCTGCCCACCTTCTCCCCCGACGGCGAGACGCTCAGCTGGACCTCCGATGCCACCTCCAGCGGGAACAGCCAGCTGTTCATCGCCGACTGGGACCACCAGGAAGCGCTCGCCATGCTGGCGGAGGCGCCGCTCGCCGAACGGGCAAGCGCGCCGGCGGTTGAAGGCACCTCGCCAGAGATCCGGGTCGCCGACCTCAAGCGCCACGTCGAGCAACTGACGGCGGAGGAGATGGCCGGGCGCCTGACCGGCACCGAAGGCGCCGATCGCGCCACCGCCTACGTCGCGGACGCCTTCCGCGGCTTGGGCCTGACGCCGGCCGGGGCGGACGGCGGCATGTTCCAGTCGTTCGAGTTCACCGCCGGCGTCGCGCTCGCCGACGGCAACGCCCTCAGCGTCTCGGTCGACGGCGAATCCAAGGCGCTCGCGGTCGAGGAGCGCTGGCGCCCGCTCGCCTTCTCCGAACCGGGAACGGTCGAGCAGACCGGCGTGACTTTCGCCGGCTACGGCATCGTGGCGCCGGAAAGCGGTGACGCGGAGGCGCTCAACAGCTACCAGGACCTCGACGTCGAGGGGCAGTGGGTGCTGATCTGGCGCGGCATGCCGGGCGAGCTGTCGCGCGA
>CAYRCO010000101.1:0-9880 GCA_964422775.1 uncultured Rhodovibrio sp. | reverse complement strand
TCTAGCGCCGTGGCGACCACCGAGCGCTTCCAGGCCGCGGGCGTCCGCCGGCGCCGTGCCCGGGCCCGGAGCGGTTCGATCCATCCGGCGGCCCGGGCGGGTGGGAGCCCGCGCATCACCGGCAGCATCGATGCCCGTGCAAGCGCGTGCGCACCGATCAGCGCCAGCGCCCCGCCCGGCACCGCAGCCAGCGGCGCGAGCGCGGCGGCGCGCAGCAGCAGCGACACCACGATCGCGGCGACGCCGTAGCTGCCGACGTAGCTGTCGCGCATGATCGCAAGCTTGCGCGCGGCGTCCTGACCGCCGCCGAAGCCATCGGCGACGTCGGCCAGCCCGTCCTCGTGCAGGCCGCCGGTGATCGCGAAGGTCGCGGCGAGGGCGAGGCCCGCGGCCGCCAGCGGCGGCAGACCGAGCATGCCCGCAAGCGCGAGCACCGCGGCGCCCGCCGCGCCCACCAGCACACCCACGAGCGGTGCACAGCGCAGTGCGCGGGCGAGCGTGGCCATGCCGTCCGGCTCGCCGGGCGCGGCCTCCGGCCAGCGGATCGGCAGACGGGTCAGAAAGACGCAGGCCCGCGCCATGTCCTGGCGCCAGACCCGCCAGCCGCCGCTGGACGGGGAAGCATCCGGGGCCAAGTCGGGACTCCGTAGAAAAGCGCGGCGGATGTGCGCGCGTGCGGTCGGATGAAACGCCGTTTGCCCGGGCGGGCTGCGCGCGGTTATAGGACAGCCGATGCCAGCGCGAAAGCGCGCTTGGACAGGTCCCGCGAAAGCGCGCTTGGCAAAGTCCCGCCAGAGCGTGGCCGCGCGAGATCCCCTTTGGCTGACAGGCCCCCCACGACACAGGAGCGAGACCCGAGTCATGGCAGGCAGCAACGGCGACGACCGAACGCCCCAGAACGGGGCCGGCGGCCCGGAAGACGGCGCGGGCGCCCAGGAAGCGCCGGCCACCTTCGACGAAATTCGCCAGTTGCTGCGTGAGTTGCCGGGCCCGGACCTGGCCAGCCGGTCGGCCGCGGCGACGCGCCAGCAGCAGCTGACCAAACCGCGCGGCTCGCTCGGCCGGCTGGAGGAACTGGCGGAGTGGCTCGCCGCCTGGCAGGGCAAGCACCCGCCGCGGCTGGAGCGTCCCCGGGTCGCCGTGTTCGCCGGCAACCACGGTGTCGCAGCGCGCGGCGTCTCCGCCTACCCGTCGGAAGTGACACAGCAGATGGTGCAGAACTTCATCGACGGCGGCGCGGCGATCAACCAGCTGTGCGCCAATTGCGACGCCGATCTGCGGGTCTACGAGCTGGCGCTGGACCAGCCGACGGAAGACTTCTCGCAAGCCCCGGCGATGAGCGAGGACGAGTGCGCCCGCGCCATGGCCTACGGCATGCTCGCCGTCGAAGAAGGCTTCGATGTGATGGCGCTGGGCGAGATGGGGATCGCCAACACGACGAGCGCGGCGGCGATCTGCTGCGCGCTGTTCGGCGGCAGCCCGTCGGATTGGATCGGCCCCGGCACCGGCGTCGATCAGGCGGGCCTGAGCCGCAAGGCGGAGGTCGTCGGCCAGGCGCTGGCGACCCACGCGGGTCAGCTGGACGATCCGCTGGAGGTGCTGCGCCGGCTGGGCGGGCTTGAACTGGCGGCGATCGCGGGCGCGATCCTGGCCTGCCGGCTGGCGCGCACGCCGGTGCTGCTGGACGGCTTCACCTGCACCGCCGCGGCCGCCGTGCTGTACCAGATGGACCGGCACGCGCTGGACCACTGCACGGTCGCCCACGTCTCCGCCGAGCCGGGCCACCAGCGTCTTCTGCAGGCGATCGAGAAGCGCGCGCTGGTCGATCTGGACATGCGCCTGGGCGAGGCGTCCGGGGCGGCCCTGGCGATCCCGCTGCTGCAGGCGGCCGTCACCTGTCATGCCGGCATGGCGACCTTCGACGAGGCCGGCGTCTCGACCCCGGATTGAGCCCTTAAAGGCCCCGCACGACGCGTTCGACACCCAGACCAAGCGTGAGAGACTGGGACCAATCGTGAGAGACAGGGACCAAGCGTGAGACGCAGGGCGTTGCACGCCGCCGGGGCGGGCTGCGAAACTCGCTGGCGGCCAATCGCCCTGCGGTCAACTTCAGGGAGCCTGGATGATGCAAGCGGTCGTGCACGCCGTGATCCACCGCGGGGCCGTGCGGCCCGGCAACGAGGACACGCTGGCGGTCGGCGACTGGATCGCCGGCAACGACGTGGAACGGCCGAAGCGCTTCACTCATGACCTGAGTGGGCCGCTGCCGGTGATCGTGGCCGACGGCATGGGCGGTCACGCGGCGGGCGACGTCGCCAGCCGTTACGTCACCGAAACGCTCCAGCAGGGCGCGGCCGAGGTCGCCGACGCCCAGGCGGCGATCGACCTGCTGATCCACGCCAACCGCCGGCTTTACGAGGCGATGGATCAGGGGATCGGCGCGCCGGGCATGGGCACCACGGTGGCGGGCGTGATCCTGCGTGCGGGCGCGGCAGTGCAGTTCAACGTTGGCGACAGCCGGATCTACCGGATGGACCCGGGCACAAGGCACCTGACCCAGCTGTCGGTCGACGACACGCCGGGCCCGAAGTTGGACAACGGGCGCACCGCCCAGCAGACGACGCCGGTGGTCAGCCAGTCGCTGGGCGGACAGCCGAGCTTCACGGCAATCGAGCCGCACGCGGAGGACGACGCGCCGCCGGTGGACGGCACCTGTTACCTCTTGTGCACCGACGGCCTGACCGACCTGCTGGACCCGGGCGAGATCGGCGAGATCCTGGCGCGCGCGGACGGCGACGAAGGCGACTTCCGGGCGGTCGACCGGCTGTTCCAGGCCGCGCTCGACCGCGGCGGCAAGGACAACGTGACGATCGCGCTCGTCCGCTGCACCGGCTGAGCCGCCGCGACGCCGAGCGCCCCACCCCTCGCCAGCAGCATGCCGCTCAAACTTCGTGAAGGGAGGGCAAGATTCAGCTGAAAGGTGGTTCCACCTTTCAGCATATTGCTCTAGCCGCGCGCCGTACCCGTCGGGGTGGCGTCGGCGATCTCCTGGATCAGCTTGTTCAGGACCGCGTCGGTGAAGCCGTCTTCGGTATCGGCGGTCATCACGAACGACCCGCGGCCGCCGATCACGTCGCGTTCGTAGTGCTTGTGCAACGGCATGCCGCCGGGGCCCGGATAGCCGCCGCCCGGCCGCCGCACCACCAAGGCGTTGATCGTGATCCCGGCATCGACCGCCTGCTGCCGGGTCAGGTCGAGCGGCGGACCGCCGCGTTGCGGGCCGTCGCCGGAGACGTCGATCACCTTGCGGTGCCCGGCGAAGCCGTTCTCGTCGATCTTCTGGTGGCCGTAGGCGATCGCGCCCGAGATCGAGTTCCAGCCCTGCGCGGCCCGGGGTGCTGCGACCAGCGCTTGGCCGAACGCCTCGGCGTCCTCGGCGCCGGCGATCTCCTGCCAGTCGACGATGGTGTGCTGGGAGCGCGCGCCGCCCCATTCGATGTAGGTAAGCGCGATCCGGCCGTGATAGCCGCCCTGGATCGCCTGCAGCACGCGCGGGTGCTTAAGCGCGTCGGCGTAGCCGCGGCGCTGGGTCGCCAGTTCGTCGTCGTCGATCGAGCCGGAGCCGTCGGCCGCCAGCACCAGTTCGACGTCGACCGGGCGCCCGCCGTCCTGCGCCCGAGCGAACCGGGGCCGGATCAGCAGGCCGACCGGCAGCCCGGCCGCCAGGAAGAGGACCGCACGCCGGCCCCAGCTGCCGACCGGGCGCGTACCAGTCGGTTGCCGCGGATCGCGGGGAGCATCGGCCATGGCACACCTCAACGCGGGTTCTAGAGCGACATGCTCGAAGGCCGAACCGGCCTTCGGGCTGAATGTCGCTCTAACTTCTTGAAGAGCGGGGAAGATTCAGCTGGAAGGTGATTCCACCTTCCAGCATCTTGCCCTATGGGACCTGACGGCGTGGTCAGTGCCCGCGCGGCGCTCACACGACGAACACTGCGCATGCCACCGAACGGTCATTTTAACTGATTAAATGGAAGACAGACACGATGCGGCAAGTTAGCGTCGTACGAATCGAAGATTTATGGTTTGTTCAGACGAACGAAGCTAAATATAGCGTATGAGCCGAAAGAGCCCGCCCCGACGCCCCGCCAGCGACCGCAAGCGTCAGCGCACGCCCAACCGGGCGCGCGACGGTGCGGGCGCGCGCGCGTCGGAAGGCAAGCAGAAAACCAAGCCGGAGGCACCGGTCGGGCCCAGTGCCAGCGTCAACGGCCGCCGCGGGCGCGGCGCCGACAGCGGCGGTTCAGGGGGTGGGCGACGCCGGTCGGACGCGGCCAAGCCCAAGTCGGCCAAACGGGCGCGCCGGCGCGCCTGGTTCAAGCCGCTGGCGATCTGGTCGATGGTGCTGGCGATCTGGATGGGTGTGATCGCCGGCGGCGTGATCGTCTATTACGCCCACGACCTGCCCGCGATCGACCAGGTCGCCGAGGCCAGCCGCAAGCCGAGCGTGACCCTGCTGGCCGCCAACGGCAGCACGCTTGCGACCTACGGTGATCTGTACGGCGACAAGGTCTCGCTGGGCGACCTGCCGAATACCCTGCCGCACGCCGTCCTGGCGGTGGAAGACCGGCGGTTCTACTACCACCCCGGGCTGGACCCGCTGGGCCTGGCGCGCGCCATGGTCGCCAACGTCGAGGCCGGCCGGATCGTCCAGGGCGGCTCCACGATCACCCAGCAGCTCGCCAAGAACCTGTTCCTGACGCCCAAGCAGACGATCAAGCGCAAGGTGCAGGAAGCGATCCTGGCGGTCTGGCTGGAGTGGAAATTCAGCAAGGACGAGATCCTCAGCCTGTACCTCAACCGCGTCTACCTGGGCGCCGGCACCTACGGCGTCGATGCTGCCGCCCAGCGCTATTTCGACAAGCCGGCGCGGGCGGTGAACCTGTACGAATCCGCAATGCTGGCCGGGCTCCTGAAGGCGCCGTCGCGCTACAACCCGGCCGCCGACCGGCAGGCGGCGCACGAACGCGCCACGGTCGTACTCGAAGACATGGTCCAGGCCGGCTACATCTCCCGCAGCGAGGCCGAGCGCGCCGCGCGCGAGCGTAGCAGCGGCACTCCCGCCGCCGGCTGGCACGGCCGTTATTTCGCCGACTGGGTGTTGGGCGAGGTGCGCGACTACGTCGGCTACCACGACCGCGATCTGCGGGTGCACACCACCCTGGATCCCAAGGTGCAGAAGATCGCCAACACCCAGGTGCGCCGGGCGCTGCAGCACAGCGGCGAGCCGCGCGACGCCAGCCAGGCCGCGCTGGTAACCATGGCGCCCGACGGGGCGGTGCGCGCCATGATCGGCGGCAAGGACTACGGCCAAAGCCAGTTCAACCGCGCCACCCAGGCCAAGCGCCAGCCAGGCTCCGCGTTCAAGCCGTTCGTCTATCTGGCGGCGATGCAGGGCAGCCGGATCGGTCCGGACACCAAGGTGGTCGACGAGCCGGTCTCGATCGACGGCTGGTCGCCGGACAACTACGCCGGCCGCTACTACGGCGAGGTGACGGTGCGGGAGGCGTTCGCGCGGTCGCTGAACTCGGTCGCGGTCAAGATGCTCCGCCAGGCGGGCGCGGGCGCCGTGGCGAATACCGCCGAGCAGCTCGGCATCAGCTCGGAGCTGAACGCGCGTCCCTCGCTCGCGCTCGGCACCTCGGAAGTCACGCTGCTCGAACTGACCGGTGCCTATGCTACGTTCGCCAACCGGGGGCGCGGGGTGTTCCCTTACGGCATCGAGCGGATCGTCGATTCGGAAGGCCGCGTGCTCTACGAACGCAGCGGCCAGGGGCCGGGCAGCGTCGTGGATCAGGGCAATCTGCACCGGATCACCGACCTGATGCGGGCGAACGTCGAATGGGGCACCGGCAAGGCCGCCCAGCTGGATCGGCCGGCCGCGGGCAAGACCGGCACCAGCCAGGGCTTCCGCGACGCCTGGTTCGTCGGCTTCACCGCCGAATTGGTGACCGGGGTGTGGACCGGCAACGACGACGGCCGGCCGATGGACGAGGTCACCGGCGGCTCGATCCCGGCGACGATCTGGCGGGAGACGATGTCGCGCACGCTCGAGGGGACACCTGCGAAGCCGCTGCCGGGCCTGCAGGTGCAGGTCGCCGACCGGCGCGAGGGCGGCGGCGAGGAAGGGCTGATCGGCCGGATCATCCGCTCGCTCGGCGGCGGATCGCCCGGCGACGGTCAGTCAACGCAGAACCGGGAGCCGGCGTCGCGCGAAAACGGCGGTGAATTCGCCCCCAGGGTCGAGCGCGACGCCTCCGGCAACGAAGACAATCGCTGGCTCAACCGAAACGACGACCGCGGCCGGTAATCCCGGCGGGGGCCGGCCGGTCAGCCGTAGCGCATCAGGCTTGGGCCGTGGTGGCGCAGCCACGCCTTGGGCGTCTCGACGTCGTCGATCAGCTGGTCGACCAGGGCCCAGAAGCGGGGGCTGTGGTTCATCTGCCGCAGGTGCGCCACCTCGTGCGCGACGACGTACTGCAGCACCCGTTCCGGCGCCATGATCAGCCGCCAGGAGAACGACAGGTCGCCCTTGGCCGAACAGCTGCCCCAGCGGCTGGCGGTGTCGCGGATGGTGATCCGGCCGTGCGGCCGGCCGACCTGCCGGGCGAGCGGCGCGGCGCGCGCGGCGATTTCCCGCCTGGCTTCGCGCTTCAGGTAATCCCGCACCCGCCGGGGCAGGTGCGCCGCCTCCCCGGACACCCGGATCTCGGCGTCGGCGCGCCAGACGCCGCTGCGCGCGTCCGGCACGTGGCGGATCGTGTGCGCGTCGCCCAGCACCGGCACCACGGCGCCGTCGGCAAATGGCACCGCCTGCGGCAGCTCCGCCAGGCGCCGGCGCAGCCAGGCCTGCTGCCGGCCGGCAAAGCGCAGCCCCTCGGATTCCGACACCCCGGGCGGCAGGGTCAGGCGCAGCGTCCCGCGCGCCTTGTCGACGCGCAGGGTGATCCGCCGCGCGCGCGGGTGCAGGGCCAGTTCGACCGGCACCTCGCGGGCGTCGACGCGCAACATCTGGGTCCCGAGCGACTGCAGCGACATGGATTTTGTATAGCCCCGCGTCCCGCACCGGGGCAAGCGGTCCGCCGTGGCCGCCGGCGGATTGCGGGCTTACGCGGGGCGCGGGTAGTATCGCAGATAAGCCAGACCGCAAGGACGGGGCACGCGCCATGGGCGACCCGCTATACGACCAGGACTTCTACCTCTGGACCCAGGACCAGGCCCGGCGGCTGCGCGCGCTTGAGGGCGACAACCGCCTGGACACCGACAACCTGGCGGAGGAGGTCGCCGACTTGGGCCGCAGCGAACTCAACAAGGTGGCCAGCCACCTGTATCAGGCTTTGGCTCATCTGTTGCTGGCGGCCGGGTCGCCCGCCGAGACGCCGCAGGGCCACTGGCGCGGCGAGATCCGCAACCAGCTGCGCGAGGCGCGCCGAACCGTCACCCCCGGCATGCGCCAGCAGATCGACCTCGCGCGGGAATGGCGCGAGGCCTGGCTGCTCGCCGACGACAAGCTCGCGGCCTATGGCGAGCCGGCGCTGCCCGAGTGGATCGACTGCCCGTTCGCGTTGGACGACCTGCTGGCCGAGAACTTTGACGTCGCCGCGGCCGTCGAGCGGGTTACGGCTGCGTTGGCGCAAGGAAACGCAGCGCGAAACGACGGAACATAACCCGATGGGCGACCCGCTATACGACCAGGACTTCTACCTCTGGACCCAGGACCAGGCCCGGCGGCTGCGCGCGCTTGAGGGCGACAACCGCCTGGACACCGACAACCTGGCGGAGGAGGTCGCCGACTTGGGCCGCAGCGAACTCAACAAGGTGGCCAGCCACCTGCGCCAGGCTTTGATCCATCTCCTGAAAGCCGCCTGGGTACCGGACCCGAGACTACGTGCCGGGTGGACGGCAGAGGTGCGCGCGCATCTCGACGAAGCCAGCGACGCGGTCACCCCCGGAATGCGGCAGAAGCTTGACATCGACCGGGAATGGCAGCGCGCCTGGCCGATCGCCAACGGCAAATTGGTCGAACACGGCGATGCTGAACTCCCGCAGCCGATCGCCTGCCCGTTGACACTTGACGAGCTCATTTCTGGGGAGCGCGACGTCGCGGCCGCCGTCGGCCAGGTGTCGGCAGCGCTTCGGCAGGCCTGCGACCGGCACACGTAAAGCGGGACACGTAAAGCCGACGCTGTAGAACGGTTGGTTCTCAGCGTCCGCCGCTCCGAGCGTCGCTTTCGCGCGCCAGCAGCGCCTTTTTCGCCGCCACGCCCCAGCGATAGCCGCCCAGGCCGCCGTCGGCGCGGGTAACCCGGTGGCAGGGGATCACCAGGGCGACCGGGTTGTGGGCGCAGGCGCTGCCGACCGCGCGCGCGGCGCCGGGCGCGCCCAGCTCCTGGGCCAGGTCGCCGTAGCTGCGCGTCTCGCCGGGCGGGATCGCCAGCAGGCCCTGCCAGACCCGGCGCTGGAAGGCGGTCGCGCGCACGTCGAGCGGCAGGTCGATGTGCGGGGAGGCGCCCTGCAGGTAATCCAGCACCGCCTGCAGCGCGGGCAGGATCGCCTCGTCGTCCCGGATCAGCGCGTCGGCGTTGGGGAACTCCGCCTTGAGCGCCGCCACCAGCGCGCCGTCGTGGTCGCGCAGGGCGACGAAGCACACGCCCTTGTCGGTCGCGGCCACCATGAGCCGGCCGAGCGGGCTGTCGGCGATCGCATAGGCGATCCGCGCGCCCGCCCCGCCACGCGCGTAGCTGGCGGGCGTCATGCCGAGCCTGCGGGCGGAATCCTCGTAGACCCGGCTGGACGAGCCGTAGCCGGCCCCAAAGGTCGCCTCCGCGACCGATTCGCCGGCCCGCAGCCCGTCGCGCAAGCGCGCCTCGCGCCTCGCGTCGGCGTAGTCGCGCGGGCTCACCCCGACGTGCCGGCGGAACACCCGCTGCAGGTGCCAGGGGCTGACGCCGAGGTCGTCCGCGAGCTCGGCCAGGGTGGGGATCCCCGCTTCCTCGGCCGCCGCGGCGTCCAGAACCGCGCACGCCCGCCGGACCAGCTCCAGCTGGCCCGCGGGCGCGGTGTCGTCGTCGGCCGTAGCGCTGCGGGCGGTGTCGCTGGGGTGGGCGTCTTGGGGGGAGATCCTGTCGCTCATGGTCCGGAGGGTACGCCGCCCCTAAGGCGGCTGCCTATCCGAACCTTGCGCGCGCTTGCGACCGGCCGCGGCAGCTACATCTGCAGCAGCATGCGCGCGGGGTCTTCCAGGCATTCCTTGACGCGGACCAGGAAGGTGACGGCCTCGCGGCCGTCGACGATGCGGTGGTCATAGGACAGCGCCAGGTACATCATCGGTCGGATTTCGACCTGGCCGTTCACCGCGACCGGGCGGTCCTGGATCTTGTGCATGCCCAGGATGCCGGACTGCGGGCGGTTCAGGATCGGGCTCGACAACAGCGAGCCGAACACCCCGCCGTTGGTGATGGTGAAGGTGCCGCCAGACATCTCGTTCATCGTCAGCTTGCCGTCGCGACCCTTCTTGGCGAGGTCGCGCAGCGTGCTCTCGACCTCGGCGAACGACTTGCGGTCGATGTCGCGGATCACCGGCACCATCAGGCCCTGCGGCGTCGAGACCGCCATGCCGACGTTGTAGTAGTTGTTGTAGACGATCTCGTCGTCCTCGATCCGGGCGTTGACCGCCGGCAGCTCCTTCAAGGCCTGGCAGACCGCCTTGCCGAAGAAGCAGGACATGCCCAGCCGGATGCCGTGGGCCTTCTCGAACTGCTCCTTGTACTCCGCGCGGATCTGGTTGACGGCCGTCATGTCCAACTCGTTGTAGGTGGTC
>CAYRCO010000100.1:0-9881 GCA_964422775.1 uncultured Rhodovibrio sp. | reverse complement strand
AGTGGTCACGGAGGCATCTTTATGCCGACGCAGTCGCCGTGGGTGGTTCGGTCAGGGGCTTTCATCTGGCGAATCCGGCTCCATAGCCGCTGGTATAAGGCCTAATTAACCCACTTTCGGGGTGTACGGCCGTGCGGGCGGCAGACGGGACGTCTTTGCGTGCGTTCCGGGGGCCACCGCGCCAGGACGGGGGCCGTGCCTTCCATCGCGTGCGGGCGCCCGGGCGCCCGCACGCCACACGGCGGGTCCGGCAGCGGCAACGGACGGCAAAGCCCGATCGCGCGGGCGGCCATGCGGGTACCGCGTGCACGGTCCTGCCACGGGAAACGGCAGACACGTGCAGGAACGAGGATAGCGCAATGGCGACTGGTACGGTGAAGTGGTTCAACACCACCAAGGGGTATGGCTTCATCGCGCCCGACGGGGGCGGCAAGGACGCGTTCGTCCACATCACGGCGGTTCAGCGTGCCGGCCTGCCTGGCCTGCAGGAGGGCCAGCGGGTCGAGTTCGAGCTGGCCCCGGGCCGCGACAACCGTCAGGCCGCGGACCAGCTGCGCGTCGTCGAATAACCGGCGCAAGTCTGCCGGCTTCCGCCGTCGACGTCCGCGTGGTTACGGGACCGCGGCCACGCCGCCGGCCGCGGCCAGGTCGACAATGCGCC
Organism: uncultured Rhodovibrio sp.; assembly: GCA_964422775.1. Taxonomy (GTDB): domain Bacteria; phylum Pseudomonadota; class Alphaproteobacteria; order Kiloniellales; family Rhodovibrionaceae; genus Rhodovibrio. The sequence continues at coordinate 9,220 of CAYRCO010000100.1, read as the reverse complement.
CATAAGCGTCTCTCGGCAGCACGCGCAGGCCGCCGATCCGGAGCACCCGCCGGCACGCGCTCAGGTCGGGATCGCCGAGCGCGGCCCACAATGCGGCCCAAACGCGCGCCCGCGTCGCGCGGTCGACCTGCCGTCCGGCAACCAGCGGCAGCCCCGGCGCGCTCGGCGTGCCCGCCAGCACGCGCGTGCCGGCCAAGGCGTTGGGCGCGTGTGCCGCGAGCAGTGCGTGCGTGACGCAGTCCACCGCCGCCACGTCGGCCTGCCCGTCGGCGACGGCGCGCACGCTCGCGCGGTGACCGCCGGTCCAGACGATCCCCGCCAGCGCCCGATCCGGGGCCATGCCGCGGTCGGCGAGCGCGGCCGTGAGCGCGATCCAGCCGGAATGTGAATCGGCGGCGTTGACGGCGGCCGTGCCGCCCGCGAGGTCCTCGACGCACCGGATGGACGCCCCCTCGCCCACGACCAGCCAGCTCCGGTAGGCCGGGCCCTCGCACCCGGGAACCGCGTAGATCGGGGTCGCCAGATACTGCCAGCGGTCGGCGTAGGCGTGCGTGAACGGATAGCCGCAGCCCTGCCCGACCAGCAGGCCCGGATCGTCCCAGACGTCCCGCAGCGTGTCCGAACGGGTCAGCGTGTCCGGTACGCCGGTCAGGCCGGCGGCGCGCAAGTGCCGGGCGATCCCGGCCCACCAGGCATCGGTCGCACCCCGGATCTCCGGCAGGTCGTACATCGGCAGCGCGGCCGTCCAGCGCGCCCGGTCGGTCGGCGGGTGGGTCACGAGCCCTCCAGCTGCGCCCGCAGGTCGCGCACGAAGCCGCCCACCTCGGTCGGCTGCACGGCGGCCGCGCGGATCAGTTCGTCGAAATGCCGGGTCATGATGCGGATGTGCTCGGTCGCGGTGAAGACGAAGTACATCTCCCCGAAATAGACCGCCGCCCGGCGCGGACCAAACACCGTGAGCGGCACGCAGTAACGCTTTAGGCCGTCAAACAGAAACAACCGGAAGGTCGGGTACAGTTCGTCGATCAGGCGCTCGATCTGCGCCAGCTGCTCGATCCGCTGCGTGTGCGGCATGTCCGCCCAGACGCCGTGGCCGAAGGCGAAGCTCTGCAGCAGCTGGAAGCTGCAGCAGGCCTCCATGTCGGTCTCCGGCTCGCGCATGTAGGCCAGATTCTCCGCCGCTTCGCTGCGCCGGGACTGCGACAGCGGGTCGTCGGTGCCCTGGTATTCGTAGGCGAGCGTGCCTTCGGTCTTCAGCAGATCGGGCAGCGTGGTGGGCACGTAGCGGATCTTCGCGCCCGCCGCCTCGCGTTTCCAGCGGCTGAGACGGGCGTCCAGCGGGCTGGCCCCGCCGCGCTCGACCTCCGGGGCGCCGGCGACCAGTTCGGCTTCCGGCCGCGGCTCCTGGCTCAGGCCCAACAGCCAGTCGGTGCTGACCTGCGCCTCCCGGGCGATCGCGGCGATCGTCTCGGCGCGCGGCAGCCTGACCGTGTCCGCCGACAACAGCTGGGAAAGGGTCGAACGATCCAGGCCGATCCGCGTGGCGAAGGCGGACCGGCTGACGCCCTGGTGCTGAATCACCTCGGCAAGACGTTCGCGAAAGCGCGTCACCCATTCCCGACGATCCATGCCGTATCCAGCCCTCCAACAGATGCCACGCGGTCCGAAACGACACGCCGCCGAGACCGCAGCCGTTGTATATTGTCATCAGATATGTGGGGAATGCGCAACCCAGGCGCTTCACCCTCATTTGGTGCTTGTCGCCGTCCGCCGGGCCCGTCTACACCACTGGTTATGCCCGCCCAACGACTGTCCCCGTGGCCTACCCTCGCCGTCGCCGCCGCCGTTTACGGCGGCTTCATGCTCACCACCTGGTTCCACCAGGCGCTGCCCTGGTGGCTGCTGGTCCCCGTCGGCGGCTATCTGACCGCCTGGCAGGCCTCCCTGCAGCACGAAACGGTGCACGGGCATCCCTTCCGCCGGCGCTGGGCGAACCGGCTGCTCGGCTTGCCGGGCTTCCTGCTCTGGCTGCCCTGGGGCGTCTACCGCGACACGCATCTGCGCCATCACGTCGACAGCCGCCTGACCGATCCGCTGGAAGACCCGGAGAGCTTCTACGTCACGCCCGCCACCTGGGCCCGGCTGGGCCGGTTCCGGCGCGCCTGGCTGTGGGCGCTGAACACGCTCGCCGGCCGGCTGCTGCTGGGCCCACCGCGCACCGTCGCGGTATTTCTGCTGGACGAGGCGCGCCTGCTGGTGGCCGGCGACCGGCGGCGGCAGTGGCACTGGCTGTGGCACCTACCCGGCCTTGGGCTGGTCGGGGTGTGGGTGTTCTGGATTTGCGGCGTGCCGGCGTGGCTCTACCTGATCGCCTTCGTCTATCCCGGCACGGCGCTAATGTTGCTGCGCTCGTTCCTGGAGCACCAGGCGGCGGAAGCCGTGGGCGCGCGCACGGCGGTGGTCGAGGCGGGGCCGGTCTTAAGCCTGCTCTACCTGAACAACAACCTGCACGCCGTGCATCACGCGGCCCCGTCCCTGCCCTGGTACGCGCTGCCGGCGGCCTATCGCACCCGGCGCCGGGATGTACTGGCGGGCAACGGCGGCTATCGCTACGCCAACTACCTCACGATCGCGGGCGCCTATCTGTTCAAGGCGAAGGAGCCGCCGGTTCATCCGCTGCAGGCCGGCCCGCGGCTCGACACGGGCGCAAACCGGACCGCACCGACGGAGAGTGCAACACAGTTCGCGGGTTGATCGAGCTAACCGAGGACGGCCCGCGACATCGCGGTCAACGCGGCCATCGCGGTCGCCAAACCGCCTAGCTTGAGCCAGTCGCGGACTTCCTGACGCCGTACATTGAGCCAGGCGGCCATGGAATCCTCGAGTTGCCGGGCAACGTGACGGGCGGTGGCGATAGCGCGCATGGCGCTTTCTCTCCTCGCGATAGAGCCTTAGTAGTTTACAACTCGGCAGCCCAAAGCTGCGATTTCGCAAAAGGTCGGCGCACGCGCCGCTCGGGGCGATGCCCACGCGGGCGGCACCTAAGCCGCCGCGCGCGGGCTGCCGAACGCCGCGTTTAGTTCGTGAACGAAGCCTTCAGCTTTTCCAGTGCCGGCGTTCCGTCAGCCGCCTGAACGCCGTCGAGCCAGCTCGACAGCTGCTCTGGCGCGCTGGCCAGCCAGCTTGCGGCCACCTCGTCGGCCGGGGTGTCCTCGTAGGAATAGCCGTAGATCCAGCGGCTCTGGGTCGCCGGCTCGACCTTGAACTGCTTGAGGAACTTCGCCGCCTGCGGGTTCGCCTCGGCCCAGCCGGCCGCGGTGATCGTCCAGACATCCGTGCCGAGCGCGGCGATCTCACTCTCCGGGCCGTCCTCCAGGAAGCAAATATCGAACTTCACTGCCATCCAGTGCGGCTTCCAGCCGTGGAACACGATGGGCTCATCGTTGCGTGTCTTCCGCTCGACCTGCGAGAGCATGCCGGACACGCTCGAAGGCGTGACGGTCCAGTCGCCCAGACCTCTGTATTCATTCTTGACCGCGTTCTGGAATGCTTCCGTCATCGCCGCGCCTGCCCCGATGGCGTAGATCGTCCGGTCGAACCGTTCGCCGTTGGCGACCAGGTCCGACACCGTCTCGATCCCGGCCTCGCAGACGTAGGTCGGCACAGCGAGCCCCTGGATGGCGCCGTCCAGGTTGATCGCATACTCGCGCACTTGGCCGTCGTCGACCAGCGGCTGGACCATCGACTTGTGGGCCGGCATCCACGCGCCCAGGGTCACGTCGACGTCGTCGGTTTTCATTCCCTGATAGACGAACTGCGGACTCAGTTCCTTGAGCTCGGCCGGATAGCCAATCCGGTTCAGGATCTGCATCGCGACCTGGGATTTGACCGTGACGCCGGGCCAGGGCTGCATGCCGATCCGGATTTCGCCGTCAGCGCGCGCGTCACCCGCGCTGAGGGTCGCGCCGGCGATCGAGAGCGCGAGGCCGACGACCAGGGTCTTCGCCCCGGTGGTGGCGCGATGATGGATCATTGTGAAAGCCTCCGGTTGTTATAGCTTTGGACGGCGCGGTAGCGCGCTCGCCCTGCTCGGCCGCGGCTAGACGTCAAGTACTAGGTCAACGTTGCCAGCCGGCCGTTGGGTCCGAAAAAGACCCGGCACATGACTGTGCCTTAGCCCGTGGAGCCTGCGGAATTTGCCGCCGATGGACCAAACAATTAATCTGCACCCTCAGGGTCAAGTTTAGCTAATGAGGGTCTTTTGACCGGCACGCCGCCTGCATTGCCGCCGCTCAGCTGGCTGCGCGCCTTCGAGGCGGCCGCCAGGCTCATGTCTTTCACCCAGGCCGGCCGGGAAATCGGTGTCACCCAGTCGGCGATCAGTCAGAACGTGCGTTTGCTGGAAGCTCACCTCGGCGAACGATTGTTCGAGCGGCTGCCCAACTGGCTGGAATTGACCGAGGCCGGCAAGGCATATCTGCCGGCCGTTCAGGACGGGTTCCACCGGATCAGCAGTGGCACGCAGGAAGTGTTCGGTCCCATCCGACGCGAGCGTGTGACCCTGAGGACAACACCGGGCTTTGCGGCGGCCTGGCTCGCACCGCGGATCGGGGATTTCTACGCAAAAGCGCCGGAGGTGAACCTGCGTATCGTCTCCACGATTTGGGACAGGGGGTTCGAGGCCGGTGCCGCTGATCTGGAAGTGCGCTACGGTGACGGCGACTGGGCTGGCCTGCACTGCGAGCGCCTAACTGTCGAGCGGGTCTTTCCCCTCGCAAGCCCGCGGCTGGCGGCGGAGCTGGCGGCGGATCCCGCGGGCTTGGCGGATCAGCGTCTGCTGCACACGATCGGCTTTCGGCTGACCTGGCCGAGTTGGCTGGACGCCGCGGGTCTGAAGGAAACGGTGGACGGCAGTAGCGGGGATCACTTTGACACCGCTGTCACATCGCTCGCGGTCGCCGAACGCGGGTTGGGGGTCGCTCTCTCTCGCACCAGCCTCGCCGCCGAGCATCTGGCGCGTGGGACGCTCGTCGCCCCGTTCGAGACCGCCCTGGAGACCGACGAAGCGTTTTTCATGGTCTGGCCAACCAACGCCCCTTTGGCCCCCGATGCCGCGCGGTTTGTCGACTGGCTGCGCGACCAGGCGGACTAACCACCAAGCCACGCAGCCCACGGCCCATTACGTGCGCTCTAGCACACGCAAACGGCTGTCGACGAGATCCCGGTCGATGTAGCAGCCCTGTAGATGGCGCTTACCTGTGTTCGGGAAAAACTCTTCGCGGCCATGAAGGACCCGCAGGTTGTCAAACGCCATCATGCAGCCCGGCTTGAGCGGGAAACGGATCATATAACGGGGATCCCGCAACAGTTCCCAGAACCGCCGATAACCGCGATAGAAGCGCGCCGCCGTCTCGGGGTCCATCGGCTGCGCATCCCGGATCCAGTTGTTGAAGCGTATCTCGCGGACCTGACCATCGCCATCGCGACCGATCACGGGGGCACGGAAGCGGATGTCGTTGTCCGCGTCCTGGAAGCGGAAGTCGATCGGCAGGGTGCACAGCGTCTCGTAGGCTTCCGGATCCTCCTGGGCCAAAGCGCCGGCCACGGCAAAACCGTCAACCAGGAGGGACTCACCGCCCTCGGCTTCGTTTTCCAGGCAGTACAGAAACTGGAAATCCGGCGAGCGCTGCCAGTTTGGCAGATCGACGTGCGGTTCCAGTCGGATCGCGGTATAGGCCGCGTTGTTCGGGTTCGGCTTGGACTGGACGTCGAAATGGCGACCGAAGTTGGTCTCGCGCGGCCAGCCAATTCGCTCGGCTACGCGCACGACCTCGTTAAGGTCGGTCGGTCCGCCGGTGATCAGCGCCGCCCCGTCGCGCGCCAAGGCGTCTAGCCAGCGGCGCAACCCATCGTCCGTGTGCATCACCGCGTGGTGATCGACGCTCGGTAGGCCGTCTGCCATTCGCTGCGCGGTCCACAGTCGGGGGGTTGGCTGGGCCGACGCGTCGGCCGCGGGACGCCGCTGATGCAGCCAATTCGGGTCGAACCGGCTGACATGACCGTCCGCCCATGTGCACTGGAGCGCGCCGTCGGCGTCGGCGCGAGCGTCCGGACGCCCCGGCTCCGCGATATCGACCAGTTTCACGGTCCGCTCCCGCGTCTGAGGATGACGGCAATCCGCGCAGGCGCAATTGTCCCGCAGCCACAGCCGATGAAACACGGCCGTCTCACCGTCATCCCAGGTGATCCGCACGAGATCGCCATCGACCTCGGTTGCTGCGACCCGGCGCGGCCCCGCGTAGGTGCCGAATTCGCCCATATCGACGATCGCACCCGCGGCGCCGAACCCGCCGTCCGGCGACCAGGTGGCGCGTGGGCCTTGGCTCGTGTGCGGTCGGGCGCGATGGGGATCAGGGGTCATTTCGCGTCGCTCCTTACTGACGGATTAGTCGGTTAGGCTTTAGAAATTTTGTTGGCTGCCTCGGAGCATGGCGCGGCCCTCTTCGCCCGGCAAACAACGAGTGACCGACGTGAGGCCAAGCTGAACTTATACCTATCTCGGCCTTGCCAGCGCCATCACCGCGCGCCCTTGAACCCGGCCGCGCGGCGGGCCAGCGTTGCCGCCCGCTGTCCGCAACAGCGGGCCAACGACAGAAAGACCGCCAGGGAGGAGTTCATGACTGCGCTGTTTCCACCGACCCTCGTCGGCTCGCTGCCCAAGCCCAGCTGGCTCGCCGAACCCGAGACGCTGTGGGCGCCCTGGGCGATGTCGACGCCCGAACGGCTCGCGGAAGCCAAGCAGGACGCCACGCGGCTGGTCCTGCTGGGTCAGGAGCGCGCGGGGCTCGCCATCGTCTCCGACGGCGAACAGAGCCGGCAGCACTTCGTCCACGGCTTTCTGGAAGGCATCGAGGGCATCGACTTCGAGACCAAGCGCCGGATCGGGATCCGCAACGACCGCTACGAGGCCGATTGCCCGGTTGTGGTGCGCGAACTGGCGCGACCCAAGGCCGTGCACGCGGACGAGGTCGCTTTCGCGCGCAAGTACACCGACCGACGCCTCAAGTTCACGCTGCCCGGCCCGATGACGATCGTCGACACGCTGGCCGACGACCACTACGGCGAGCGCGCGGCGATGGCGCGGGCGTTCGCCGACATTCTGAACGCGGAGGCACGCGACCTGATCAAAGCCGGCGCGGACGTCATCCAGTTCGACGAGCCCGCGTTCAACGCCTACACCGAGCTGGTGCCGACCTGGGGCGTGGAGGTCCTGAACCGCGCGGTCGCGGGCCTGGACGCGCAGACGGCGGTGCACATCTGCTACGGCTACGGCATCCAGGCGAACATCGACTGGAAGGCGCGCCTGGGCGCGGTGTGGGACGAGTATTCGGCGATCCTGCCGGCGCTGGTGGATAGCGACGTCGACCAGATCTCGCTGGAGTTCGCCGGCTCGCGGGTGCCGTTCGAGGTGCTGCGTTACGTCGGCGGCCGGAAGGACGTGCTGGTAGGCGCGATCGACGTCGCCACTGACCGGATCGAGACGCCGGAGGAGGTCGCCCAGACGCTGCGCCACGCCCTGGAATATCTGCCGCCCGAGCGGGTTATCCCGTGCACCAACTGCGGCATGGTCCCGCTCAACCGGGACCTCGCCTACGCCAAGCTCGCCCGGCTCGCGGACGGGGCCGCCCTGTTGCGCCAGCAGGGGTGACCCCGTCGCGGCTCGGATCACACGCCGTCGCGACGCACCGCCGTGCGGCGTGATAGGCCGCACGGCGATTTGCTACCGGTAAGCGACCTACGGCACGGCCGTAGGATCGAGCCATCGATCAGGCCGCCCGGATCTCCTGCAGGAACCCGTCGACCTCACCGCGCAGGCGCTCGGACTGGGTGGACAGCTCGGAGGCGGCGGACAGCACCTCGTTAGAGCCGGCCCCAGTCTCGTTGGCGGCCTGACTGACGCCGGAGATGTTGCGGGTGACCTCCATCGTCCCCGTACTCGCCTCCTGGACGTTACGGGCGATCTCCTGGGTCGCCGCGCCTTGCTCCTCGACCGCGGAGGCCACCGACTGCGCGATCTCGTTGATCCGCTCGATCGTGGTCGAGATGCCCTTGATCGCGTCCACGGCCGCGCCGGTCTCCGACTGGATTTGGCCGATCTGGGCGCGGATCTCGTCGGTCGCCTTGGCGGTCTGGTTGGCCAGGCTCTTGACCTCGTTGGCGACCACCGCGAAGCCCTTGCCGGCGTCCCCGGCGCGCGCGGCCTCGATCGTCGCGTTGAGCGCCAGCAGGTTGGTCTGCTCGGCGATGTCGGTGATGAACTCGACGACGTCGCCGATCTTGTCGGCCGCCGCTTTCAGGCCCTCGACCTGCTGGTTGGTGCGCGCGGCCTCCTGCGACGCCTCGGAGGAGATGCGCGAGGACTCGCTGACCTGACGGCTGATCTCCTGGATCGAGCTCGCCAGTTCCTCGGAAGCACTGGAGACCGTCTGGACGTTCGAGCTCGCCTCCTCCGCGGCCGCCGAGACCGCCTGGGCCTGCTGGCTGGTCTGCTCCGAGGTCGCGGAGAGAGACTGCGCGGAGTTCTGCATCTCGGTCGCCGCGGAGGAGACCGCGTTGACCACGCCCATCACCTGCGTCTCGAAGTTCTCGGCCAGCTTGACCTGCTTGGTGATCACCGCCCAGGTCAGCATCGGGCCGACGTAGCGCCCGGCCTGGTCGCGGATCGCCTCGACCTTCAGATCCAGCGTCTCGTCGCCCAGCTTGATCTTGGTCTTCCAGGGCAGGTTGTTGGGATCGCGCAGGATCGCGTGCTGGTGGCCCGGGTTCTTGTGGAAGACGTCGATGGTCTCCCCGATCATCTCGTCCGGCCCGACCGGGAGCAGGTGCTGCAGCTGGCCGACGGTCTCCCTGGTCGCCTTGTTGCAGTAGGTGATCCGGAATTCCTTGGCGTCGCACATCATGACGTTGATCGGCATCTCGTCGACCATCCGATTGACGACGTAGGACTGCACCACCGCCTCGCGCAGGTCGACCAGCGCCTCGGCCATCTGGCCGATCTCGTCGCGGCGGCGGCCGATCTTGGCGTCCGCCGTGATGTCGCCGCCGGCGAGACGCTGCATCGTGTCGGTCATCGCCCGCACCGGCTGCGCGATGCCGCGCCCGATCACCCAGGCGATCGCACAGCCGAGCACCACCGCGACCAGTACAGACACGCCCACCA
>CAYRCO010000099.1:0-9957 GCA_964422775.1 uncultured Rhodovibrio sp. | reverse complement strand
ATCCAGGCAGGCATGGCGCTGACGCTGGCCGTCGGACTGACCGGCGGTGCGGTGCAGGCAGCCGATCGGGTGGAGACGGCAGCCCTTCCCCAGATCGCGCCCAAGCCGAGTGACGAGGCCAGCCTGCCCGCGGTTTTGAGCGCGGGCGACGTGAAGCTGTACCGGCAGATCTTCGCCGCCGGCGGACCGGGCGACTGGGATCAGGCCGACCGCCTGATTGCACAACTCGACGACGACCTGCTGCTCGGTCACGTGCTGGCGCAGCGCTACCTGCACCCCAGCAAGTACTGGACGCCGTTCCGCGAATCCCGGGCCTGGATGGCGCGCTACGCCGATCATCCGCAGGCGCCCAAGATCCACAAGCTGGCGGTCGCCCGCCGCCCCGCCGGCGGCGGGCCGGTGCAGCCGGCGCGCTACCGCCTAGCCGACCTGTCGGATGTCGGCGGTGGCTGGGTCCGGCACGGCTACGTCTCCGATCGGCCCCGCGACGCGGGCGAGCGGCGTGCGGTGCGCCGCGTGCTGGCGCAGGTGCGCCGCAACGTCCTGCGCACCCGCCTGTCGATCACCGAGCATTACCTCGCCCAGCCGCGCATCCGTCGGCTGCTCGACACGGCCGAGCGCGACGCCGCGCTCGCCCAGGTCGCCGCGGCGTGGCTGTATTACGGGCGCAGCGACAAGGCCGCCGGCCTCGCCCTGCCCGCCGCCCGGCGGTCGGGAGCGAAGGTGCCGCACGCGCAGTGGATCGCCGGCCTCGCCGCCTGGCGGCAGGCAGACCTGGACGCCGCCGCCCACCATTTCCGGCGCCTGGCGGACAACCCGGCCGCCCGGCCGGCGATGCGCGCCGCCGGGGCTTACTGGACCGCCCGGGCGCTGCTGCGCCTGGAGCAGCCGGCCGAGGTCAGCGCCTGGCTGCGCCGCGCGGCGGCGGAACCGCGGACGTTCTACGGCCTGATCGCGCACGCAGCCCTCGGCATCGCCCCGCGGCTGGCGTTCGACGCCGTGGCGAGCGCCAGCGACGCGGTCCGCCAGCAGGCCGATCGGCCGGCGGTGCGCCGGGCGATCGCGCTGATGCAGGTGGGCGAGCGGGAACTGGCGCGCCGGGAGATCCTGGGCGTCGACGGCTGGGAACGGCCGGACGCCGCCGCCGCGCTCTTAACCATCGCCGAACGCGGCGGGCTGCCGGCGATGGCGCTGCGCCTCGGCACGCGGCTGGCACGCGATCCCGACAACGGCTGGCCGGCCGCCACCGTCAACGCCGCGCTTTACCCGATCCCGCCGTGGCAGCCGACGACCGGCTTCCGGATCGACCGGGCGCTGCTCTACGCCTTCATGCGCCAGGAAAGCGCGTTCGATCCCGACGCACGGTCGGGCGCGGGCGCCCGCGGGCTGCTGCAGCTGATGCCGGCGACGGCGACCTACATCGCCCAGCGGGAAAACTTCCGCTACCAGGGTCGGCGCGAACTGCACCGCCCGGACCTGAACCTCGATCTCGCCCAGCGCTACATCGGCTACCTGAGCGACTACGACTTCGTCGGCGACAACCTGTTCGCGATCGCCGCAGCCTATAACGGCGGGCCGGGCAACCTTTTGAAGTGGCAGGAGCAAACCGCGACCGAGGATCCGCTGCTGTTCATCGAAACCCTGCCCTCGCGCGAGACGCGGATGTTCGTGGAGCGGGTCCTGAGCAATTTCTGGATCTACCGCCACCGGCTGGGTCAGGAGATTCCGTCCCTGCAGGCCATTGCCGCCGGCGGTTGGCCGCGCTACGAGTCGTTGGATAGCACGCCAGCCAAGGTCGCGCGGAAATGAGTGGGATCGACGAGAGCAAGCCCTTCCTGCCCGTCAACATCGCTGTCCTGACCGTCTCCGACAGCCGCTCGGCGGGCGACGACCGGTCGGGCGATACGTTGCAGCGGCTGATCGAGGAAAGCGGCCACAAGGTCGCCGACCGCCGGATCGTGCGCGACGAGGCGGCGGCGATCGTGGAGACGCTGCGGGTCTGGATCGACGATCCTCAGATCGACTGCGTGATCTCCACCGGCGGCACCGGCGTGACCGGCCGGGACGTAACGCCGGAGGCGTTCAAGCAGGTGTTCGATAAGGAAATCGAGGGGTTCGGCGAACTGTTCCGCTGGATTTCCTTCCAGAAGGTCGGCACCTCGACGATCCAGTCGCGCGCGCTCGGCGGGGTTGCGGGGCGAACCTACCTGTTCGCCCTGCCCGGCTCGACCGGCGCCTGCAAGGATGCCTGGAACGAGATCCTGCGCTACCAGCTCGACAGCCGGCACGGACCGTGCAATTTCGTCGAACTGATGCCCCGCCTGCAGGAACACCTCAAAGCGAGCTGAGCCGGTCGCCGGACCTCTGATCCCGAGACGACGGGAGACGCCATGGCGCTCTCCGCAAGCTTCGTTTTCTACGCCTGTCTGCTGCTCTCGCTGGTGACGGTCAAGCTGGCGCACGTCGCGCCGGCGTTCGGGCTGTTCACGGCAGCGCTGCTGGGGCTTGCCTATCGCAACCTGCGCACGCCCAGCTGGCCCGCCTCGGGCGAGCTGTCGGCCGCGTCGATCATCGCGATCGTCGTGCTGGCCAGCCTGCCGAAAGCGCTCGGTCTGGTCTGATCGCCGTCACGAGCCCGACCTCGCCCGCACCGGCCTCGCGCCCTTACAAGCACCGAAAACCGGACAAGAAAACGCCCGCACGCGGGACGGACCCCCGTGCGGGCGGAGAGGCAGAGCCAGGGAGGGTGGCTCCGGGACACACCGCGGGCGCGGCATGCTGGAGGGAGAATCCGGTGACCCCGGCCCCGGCGGCACACGGCGAAGTGGGCCTTACTCCGCCGCGGCGCGCTCCTGTCCCGGCTCGACGCCGCGATAGTACTCCTGCGCCGCGCCAACACCCGAGCCGGGCTCGACCATGACCCCGCAATCGCGTAGCGCCATCTCGGCGCCGGAGATCGCGGTCAGCAGCATCAGTTCGTTCATGTCGCCCAGGTGGCCGATCCGGAAGACCCGGCCCTTGACCTTCGTCAGGCCGCCGCCGAGCGACAGGTTGTAGCGACGGTAGGCGTGACGGACGATGTCGGTGCTGTCGACGTGCTCCGGCACCAGGATCGCGCTCACCGTGTCGGAGTAGAGTTCGGGCCGGCGGGCGCACAGCTCCAGGCCCCAGGCGTGCACCGCCCGGCGGACGCCTTCGGCCACGCGGTGGTGACGGGCGAACACGTTCTCCAGCCCCTCTTCCAGCAGCATGTCCACGGACTCGCGCAGGCCGTAGAGGAGCGTGGTCGCCGGGGTGTAGGGGAAGAAGCCCTGCTCGTTAAACCGCATCTGGTCTTCGAAGGCGAAGTAGGTACGCGGCAGCTTGGCCGTGTGCCGCATCTCCAGGGCCCGCTGGCTGACCGCGACGACGGCGAGGCCGGTCGGCATCATCAGGCCCTTCTGCGAGCCGGTGACGGCGACGTCGACGCCCCACTCGTCCATCCGGAAGTCGATCGAGGCGATCGAGGATACGCCGTCGACCATCAACAGCGCCGGGTGGCCGGCGTCGTCCAGCGCCTTGCGCACCGCCGCGACGTCGCTGGTTACGCCGGTCGCGGTCTCGTTGTGGCAGACCAGGACGGCCTTGATCTCGTGGTTGGTGTCGGCCTTCAGGATCTCGGCGTACTGCTCGACCGGCGCGCCCTCACCCCAGGTGCAGTCGATGCTGTTCACGTCCAGGCCGAAGCGCTCGCACATGTCGGCCCAGAGCATGGAGAACTGGCCGAACACGCTGGTGAGGACCTTGTCGCCGGGCGACAGCGTGTTGGCGATCGCGGCCTCCCAGCCGCCGGTACCGGAGCCGTTGAAGACGAACACCTGACCGGTTTCGGTCTTGAAGATTTGCTTGAGATCCTGCAGCAGCGGACGCACGAACTCCGGGAAGTCCGGCGCGCGCATGTCCTGCAGACCGCGGTCGCAGGCCCGCCGGATACGCTCCGGCATGTTGGTCGGACCTGGAATGAAAAGATGGTTGTAGCCCGGCATCGGCGTTGTTCTCCCCAGCCTTATGGAATTGGTCTATCCGTTTTACCGCTCGGCGCGGCGTAGTAGTTTTCTGTTTGCGGCATGGAGCGCCCGTCTTGCGCCAATACGCCCGGCGCCGGATAAGGCCGTGCGTTGGATTAGGACCATGCGCCGAAGTTCAAACTGGCAAAACACCCGGGCGGGTGGGTCGGGATACTTTGACGGGCAGGGTTTTCCCTACCCGGACGGGTAGGTCCTGCGGCAAGCTGCGGAAAAGACCGACGGATTACAGCGCCGCAGGCGAACGGCGAAGGACAGCGAAGGCCAGAAGGGCATGGACCGCGCGATCGAGATCGTCGTCTGCGACAAAAACCCGTGGGTGGTCTCCGGCCTGCGCGGCCTGTTCGCGGCGGACCCGCGCTTTGAGGTGGTCGCGGAGGTGGGCGACGGGCAGCGCTTTCTGGACCTGGTCCGCCAGCGCCGTTTCGATATCGGCGTGATCGGCTGGGTGATGCCCGGCCTCGACGGGCGGGGCGTGCTGACCGCCTTGCGCAACCAAGCGGGCGCGCCATCGGTGGTGGTCTACACCGGGGCCCTCGATCCCGACATCCCGCGCCAGGTGATGTCGCTCGGCGGCGCCGGCTTCTGTCCCAAGCGCGCCGAGCCGGAACGCCTGCTGGAGGCCGTGGTGTCGGTCGCCCACGGCAACATGGTGTTCCCGCGGATCGACGTCACCAAGCTCTACGACGACCCGATCGACCAGCTGACCGAACGCGAGCTGCAGCTGCTGGCCGAACTGGCCGAAGGCGCGACTAACGCCGGGATCGCGCGGCGCATGGGGATTTCCGCCAACACCGTGAAGTTCCATCTAAAGAACCTGTACGACAAGCTGGGCGTGGAAAACCGCGTCCAGGCGATCGCCTACTACGTCTCCAACCGCACGCGGGCGCAGTGATGTTCGGCTTCTTCGGCACCTCCTTCGGCCGCTCCACCGAGCTTCAGACCCTGGACCAGGCGCTGAACGACGTCGGCCTGCCCAAGCGGGCCCTGCCCGACGCGGTCAAGTACGCCGCGCTCCGGCAGATCAAGGAGGAGATGCCCGGCGGCAAGCTGCCCCCGGCCGCCTACGCCGACGCGGCGGAGCTGCTGGGCTACTGCGCGCTCGGGCGCGACGGTTTCCTGGACGCGACCGATCCGAACCGCACCCAGGCGGTCGAGGCCCGGATCGAGACCGCGCTTCGCATGAGCGACAGCCTGGACGCCCGGCTGGTCCTGCTCACCCTGCACGCCGGCGTGATCCAGGCGAGCGTGGTACATGCCTTCGATCTGGCGGTAGAGGAGTAGGGCGCAGGCGCGCGGGCGCCTCCCTTCAGTCCCGCGTGAACAGCGCGGCGAGCTCGACGTGGCCGGACCAGGGGAACTGGTCGACCGGACGGACCGCGTGAAGCGTGAACCCGCCGTCGACCAGGATGCGCGCGTCGCGCCCGAAGGTGTTGGGGTTGCAAGATAGCGCGACCACCGTCTCGACCTCGCTGTCCGCCAGTTCCTGCGCCAGCTCCTTGGCGCCGGCACGCGGTGGATCGAACACCACCGCCTCGAACGCGATCAGGTCCTCGGCGGGCGGCGGGTCGCTCGCCAGGTCGCGCACCTCGGCGGTTACGCGGCCCTGCAGGTCGTGCTTGCGCGCGGCCTGCCAGAGCGATGCGATCGCGGCCTCCGATCCTTCGATGGCGTGCACCTTGGCGTGCTGGGCGAGCGGAAAGGTGAAGGTGCCGATGCCCGCAAAGAAGTCGCCGATCGGCCCCTGCATGCCGTCCAGCCAGCCGGTCACCGCCTCGGCAAGCGCCCGTTCGCCCTCGGCCGTGGGCTGCAGGAAGGCGCCCGGCGCGGGTTCGACGCGCACGCCGCCGAACGCCACCACGACCGGCCGGCGGATCGCCAGGGGCTCCGGCTCCTCGTCCTTGGCGCCGCTCGGCTGCCAGCAGACCCGGGCCAGATCGTGCTCCTCGGCGAGTGCCGCCAGGGCCTGACGCGCTTGCAGGGTCGGCGCCTGCTTGGAGGTGATCAAGAGGTCGATCCCGCTGTCCGCGTCCAGCAGGGCGACGTCGGCGGTTTCCTTGCCCTTCAGCATCGGCTGCAGGGCCCGGCGCAGGTCGGGCAGCAGCGCCACCAGCGACGGCCGCAGCACGTGGCAGCTCTCGATGCTCTCGACGACATGGCTCTCGCGGCTGTGGAAGCCGAGCTGCGCGGTCCCGGCCGCCAGCTTCGCCGCCAGGTTGGCGCGCCGGCGGGTGCGCGGGGGCACTACCGTCAGGTCGGTGACCGGCGGCGCGTCGAACCCGCGGCGCTGCAGCGCCTGCACGACCTGGCCGTGCTTCCAGGCGCGGTAGGGTGCGTCGGCCAGATGCTGCACCGTGCAGCCGCCGCACGGGCCGTAGTGCGGACAGGGCGGCTCGACCCGGTCGCCGGACTCGGAGAGCAGCTCGATCAGCTCGCCCTTGTAGCCGCCCGCCTTCTCGCCGGTCAGCCGGACCGTTACCTGCTCGCCCGGAAGGGTGAAGGGGACGAACACCGGCCGCCCGTCGAGCTCGCCGACGCCGTCGCCGCGTCCGCCCAGCTGGCCGATCGCCATCTCCACCTGCCGGCCGCCGCCCTTGCGCGCCCTGCGCCGCATCGCCGCGTCTCCTGCTTGGTGCTCCGGTGAAGTCGCCGTCGGTGGCACGTACCATCCCCTCGCCCTCGATGGGAGAGGGAGGGGCCCGCGACCCGTAGGGTCGTGGGAGGGTGAGGGTGGACCTCCCCGGCGTAAGGCGAGGAATCCCACCCTCACCCTGTCCCTCTCCCCTCGAGGGAGAGGGGACCCGCTGCTATGGCCGTCGCTCTACGCAGGCATCGGTCCGCGTCTCCGTTGCCCGCTGCCCGCTGGCCGCTGGCCGCTGGCCGCTGGCCGCTGGCCGCTGGCCGCTGGCCGCTGGCTGGCGCGCGATCCTAACGGCGGCGCTGCCACGTGCAAGCGCCGCTCGCCCCTTGGCGCGGGGCGTGGATGTCGCCATTGTCCGAGCTCAACCTTCTTCCACCCTCAGCTTCCAGCGACTCAAGGGACGCCCCTTCTCCATGCGTTTGATTCTGTTCATCGGCAAGTGCCTGGTCGGCTTTCTGGCGTCGATCGGCCTGATCGTCGTCGCGCTCGGCGTGCTCGCCGGCTACGGCTGGCAAGAGGTTCGCGACTGGCGCACCGCCGAGACGCCGGTGCCCGAGCGTTCGGTGCTCACCCTCGACCTCGCGGCCGGCGTCGCCGAGCAGGCGCCGCAGAGCCCGCTCGCGGGCGCGGCCGACGGCGGCGTGCCGATCCACCGGGCGATCGACGCGCTCGACCGCGCGGCGGGCGACGGCCGGGTCAAGGCGGTCGCGGTGCGGATCGGGCGCGGCGCACTCGCCATGGGGCACGCACAGGAGCTGCGCGACGCGCTGCAGGACTTCCGGGACAGCGGTAAGACCGCCTGGGCGTTCGCCGAGACGCTGAGCGGCGGCGGCATGGGCGGCGGCACGCTGCAGGGCTACCTGGCGAGCGCGTTCGACCGGGTCTGGCTGCAGCCTTCGGGCGACGTCGACCTGTCCGGCTTCCTGCTGGAAAGCCCCTACCTCGCCGACGCGCTTGCCGAGATCGGGGTCAAGCCGCGCCTGGATCAGCGCCGGGACTACAAGGGGATCAAGGACCGCTTCACCGCCATGCGGATGCCCGAGCCGCAGCGCGAGAACCAGCGCCAGCTGTTGGAATCGTGGATGGATCAGGTGGTCGCCGGCATCGCCGAGGGCCGCGGCCTGGCGCCGCAGCAGGTCCGCCAGCTGGTCGACGCCGGCGCGTTCTCCGCCGAGCGCGCGCTCGAGGCCGGGCTGGTCGACAAGCTGGGCTACCAGGATCAGATGAGCCGCGCTCTGCGCCAGGAGATCGGGGCCGAAGCGGACGACCGCGACGCGATGGTCGACCTGCTGGCCTACGGCGCGCAGATGATGCGCGAGCAGGAGCTGCCGGAGGACACCCCGCAGATCGCCGTGATCACCGGCCAGGGCGCGGTCACGCTGGGCGACAGCCAGGGCGGCCGGCTGTTCGGCGATGTCCGGATGGGCAGCGACACGATCGCGCCCGCCCTGCTGGAGGCCGCGCGCGACGACAAGATCCGGGCGATCGTGCTGCGCGTCGACAGCCCCGGCGGCAGCTACGTCGCGTCCGACACGATCTGGCACGCCGTGCGCCGGGCGCGGGAGATGGGCACACCGGTGGTGGTCTCGATGGGCAACATCGCGGCCTCCGGCGGCTACTTCGTCGCCGCCCCGGCGGACCGGATCTACGCCCAGCCGGGCACGATCACGGGTTCGATCGGGGTCGGCTCCGGCAAGTTCGTGACGACCGGCCTGTGGGAGAATTTGGAGATCAACTTCGACGGCGTCCAGGTCGGCCGCAACGCCGACTTCTGGAGCGCCAACCACGACTTCACCGAGGCGCAGTGGCAGAAGCTGCAGACCTTCCTTGACCAGACCTACGCCGACTTCAAGCAGAAGGTGGGATCGGGCCGCGACCTCAGCCCGGAACAGGTCGAACAGGCCGCCCAGGGCAAGATCTGGTCGGGCGCGGACGCCAAGGCGCGCGGTCTGGTGGACGAGCTGGGCGGTCTCGAAGCCGCGGTCGCCGGCGCCAAGGAGCTGGCGGAAATCCCGGCCGACCAGCCGGTCCGCGTGGTCGACCGGCCGGAACGCCAGGACCCGCTGCGCCGCCTGATCGAGGGCGCGCTCAAGGGCCAGGTCGAGAGCCCGGCCGCCGAAGCCCTCGGCCGGATCGCCCGCGGCCTGCAGCCGCTGGTGGACCTGATCGGCGTGCTCGAAGGCCGGCACGAGGAGCGCCGGCTGGAGAGCCCGGTCAAGGTGGAGGACGTGCGCTAGGGCCCCCTTATTCCCCTCCTCCACTGGGAGGAGGGGCTAGGGGAGGAGGTGGCCGTGACACCGGCCGTGCTCACCTCCTCTCCCTAACCCTCTCCTCCCACGTGAAGGAGAGGGGATCAGTCGGGTTCCGGGCGCCCCGGCGCCCACCCTACCCGGGCTTTTCGGCGACGATCAGGAACTCGACGTTGCCCTCGGGCCCCTTCACCGGGCTCTCGCGCAGGGAAAGCACGGTCCAGCCCATCGTCCCGCTCAGCCAGGCGCGGATGCGCTCACAGACCTCCCGGTGCAGGGCGGGATCGCGGACGACGCCGCCGCGCCCGACCCGATCCCGGCCAACCTCGAACTGCGGCTTGATCAGGGCGGCGAGCCGGGCGCCCGGCCGGGCGCGGGCGAGCGCGGCCGGCAGCACCACCTCTAGCCCGATGAAGGAGGCGTCGCAGACCACGAGGTCGACCGCCTCCGGCACCTGCTCGGCCGTCAGATGGCGGGCGTTGGTGCGCTCCAGCACCACCACGCGGTCGTCCTGGCGCAGCTTCCAGGCGAGCTGGCCGTGGCCGACATCGACGGCGTAGACGCGCGCGGCCCCGTGCTGCAGCAGCACGTCGGTGAACCCGCCGGTCGACGCGCCGACGTCGAGCGCGATCGCGCCCGCGGGATCGATCTCGCCCGCCTCGACCAGCGGGGCCAGCTTCAGCCCGCCGCGCGAGACCCAGGGGTGATCCTGGCCCTTGAGCTTGAGCGGCGCGTCACTGGCAAGCGTGGTGCCCGGCTTGTCGATCCGCCGGGTGTCGGAGAACACCTGCCCGGCCATGATCATCGCCTGCGCCCGCTGCCGGCTTTCCGCCAGCCCGCGGTCGACCAGCAGCTGGTCGACCCGGCGCTTCTTGGGCGTGGTCATGGGGCAGAACGGCGATTGCGGGCGCGGGGGCTCAAGGAAGTCCCCTCTCCTTCACTGGGAGGAGAGGGATAGGGAGAGGAGGTAAGCAGGGCGTCGACAGCGCGGTACCCTCCTCCC
>CAYRCO010000098.1:8155-9966 GCA_964422775.1 uncultured Rhodovibrio sp. | reverse complement strand
CGTCGCCGCCGTCGCCGCTGCCGCCCGACCCGCCGGCCGCCGCGCGATCGGCGGGCAGATAGGCGTCCAGGTTCAGCCGATCCGCGGTCAGGCCGATGCCGAACCCGGGGCGCTTGCGCAGCGCGATCGCGATCCCGCCCTGCAGCTGTGCGGTGTCGACGTCGAGGTCGATGTTGGTGAGCGTGATCTGGCCGGGCCGGGCCCGCAGCCCGGCGAGCAGTTCCATTCGGCGCAGCCGGTCCTCGGGCACGCGCTCGGCATCGACGCCGAGCCACCCGAGCATGCCGCGCAGGTTGTCGGACGCGGCTTCCAGCCGGCCGTCGAACACCGGCTTGCCGTCCTGCGCCGCCAGCGTGCCGAACACCGCCAGGTCGCTGGACCCGGGCAGGAGCGCCATCGCCTGGTTCAGCGTCACCGTGCCGTCGGCGAGCACGGCGTTCGCCCGGCCCTGGCGGATCACCCGGTCGCGGTAGAGGATGGCGCCCACGTTGACGTTCAGTTCCGCGCGCATCTGCGTGGGCAGGTAGAAGCCGCCGCCGGCGTGACGAGAGGCGTCGTCGTCGCGCCCGGCGCCCCCGCCGTCGCCCTCGCCGTCGCCATCGCCGTCGCCGTCGCGCTGCATCGCGAGCAAGCGGTCCAGGTCCAGACGCCGCACCGTCAGGTCCGCGGTAGCTTCAGTGCGCGCAGTGTCCTCCGCGCTCGGCAGCACGACTTCCAGGCGACCGCTGGCGCCGGTATCGCCCAGTTGCAGGGACAGGTCCTGCGCCATAAGCCGGCCGGCCTCGAGGCTCAGCTTGCCGTCCGCCGAGAAGGTCTGCGCCAGCTGGGCTGGATAGCTGGCCGCGGGCCGGCCGGTGAGCCGGGCCAGCGCGGCCGACAGGTTGCCGCCGCGCAGGGTCAGATCGCCCTGCAGACGCGGTGCGGCGCCGGTGGTGAGCGCCCCGCCGAGGTCGGCGTGGGCGTCCGTGCCCGCGAGCTGCACGCGCAGGCTGTAGGGCGCCGGGCTGCCGGCGGTCAGCTGGCCCAGCTGCCCGTCGAATTCGAGCGGGATGCCCTGGCTGGTCAGGCTGCCCTCGGCCCGGTAGGGGCCGGACAAGGCCTGCGCCGACAGCCGCGCATCGAGCGCCGTGAGCCGGCGATCGATACCGGCTGAGGGATCGATGAACCGCAGCGTACCGTCGACCACGCGCACGTTCTGCAGGCTGACCTGGCCCAACAGGCCGCTGTCGACCGACCCGCTTCCGTCGCTGTTCGACTCGCCGACGGCCTCCCCGAACCGCCAGTTGGCTCGGCCGTCGGGCGTGCGTTCCAGGACCAGCTGCGGCTCCACCAGCACCAGACGCTCGACCTCGACCTGCCCCTGCAACAGCGGGGCGAGCGCGACCTGGACTCGGAGATCGGCGATCCGGGCCATCGGCTGCGCGCTGCCGCCGTCGACGTTGGCGAGCGTCACCTGCTGGGCGGAAAAGGCGGGCGAGGGCAGCAGCGACAGGCTGACTGGCCCGTCCACCGTGATGTCGCGACCGGTCGCCCGCTCGACCTGCTGCGCCAGCTGATCCTTGTAGGCGTTCCAGTCGATCAGGCTGGGCAGGAGGAGCACCGCCGCCACCAACACAAACAGGACGGCGAGCAGAGCGTAGATCAGCTTCTTCAACGTGGAACCTTCGTCGCGACGCAGCTGGGCCGAGCGACCGCGTGCGCAGAAATGGCGGGCTTTCCGTTGCGCCCGGCGGTGTACGCGCTAAGCTAATGAAAGACGGCGCCGACGGCAAACGCTAGGCGCAGCGAGCGCCCCGTTCGGACTATGCGAC
>CAYRCO010000098.1:0-8055 GCA_964422775.1 uncultured Rhodovibrio sp. | reverse complement strand
CGCGCGGCGACACGCGCGCGGGCCGGCAGGCCGACACGCGCGCCCGGGCCGCCTGGCTTGCCGCCTTTAAGGTCCTGCAACGGCGCTTGCGGACAGAAAACGGTTGGACCGGAGGCTTGGCTTGGCCACCGGCCGAGACGGGATCGGGAGACGAGGGACCTCACCCATGGGCGAGTTGATCGACCTGGACGCCTACCGCCGGCGCAAGCACCGCGGCCTGCCCCGCCTCGCCACCTCGCGCGGTTGCGAGCCGTCCACCAGTCCCAGCACCCCCGACCCCAGCGCCCCCGACGGCTACCGCCTCGGCCTGCCCAAGCCCAGCAAGCCCAGCAAGCACCCCGACGACCCCGACGCGCCGGAACCGGCTTAGCGGCGGTCGACACGGACCGCGCCGTTTGACGGACGCGCGGGCCGTGGTGGCCGATCAAGCATTTGGCGCGCGCGTTTTCGACCTGGGTTTACGGCTGTCGCTTTGTCAGCGGCGAATCTGGTGCCTCTTGTCGGAGTACCGGTAGCACCAGCCGTAGTTCTCGTATCGCGGTGGACAGCGGCCCTTGCTGTCCGGCGGCACCTTACTGATCACGCAGAGACGGCGGTGGATCTCGATGCAGCAACGCCCGTCGCGCTTGGCCACGCAGACGCCGCCGACGCTGAGATCGCCCTTAAGGTTGATCACGTCACCGCCAATGAACGCATCATTACCGGTGCCGATCCGGGTGCTGGCGTTGCCGCGCCCGGCATCTGTATACACATCGCCGCCCACGCCAGCATCCACGTCGCTGCGGTTGGTCGTCCCGATCGAGGTTTCCGCGGACCCGCCGCTCGACCGCGTCGTGACATCACCGCCGACGTAGGCATCGACGTCGCCACCGGAACTGACACCGATATCCGTGCGCGCGTCACCGCCATTCCCGGCAGAGGTGGTGACGTCACCGACATGCGCGTTGATCTCGGCGCCGTCGCCTTCCGCCACGCCCACGCGGGTGCGGCTGTCACCTCCATTTTTGGCGCTCGATGCGATGTCGCCGGTTGTGACGTCGATGTCGACGTCGCCGCCACGCGCGACACCGACATCGATCGTCGAGGTACTGCCCCCACCAACCGCCGAATTGTTGATATCGCCCGTCGCCGCGCGGATCTTGATGTCGCCGCGATAGCGTGTGTCGCGGTTCCGGGTCACGTCCTCATCGTCGTCGCTGAGCCCTTCCCGGACGCGGCGTTTGACGTACTCCTCGATCTCGTCGTCGAACTTGCTGACGACGTACGCGATCCCAAAGCACGCCGTGACCGCCAGCGGGTTGAGCACCCTTGGACACACCCTTAGGGCAGCGAGCGGAATGCCGTGTTCGACCAGGATATCCGCCAGACTGCCGGCGAACTGGATCAGCGCTTCCATCGGTCCGCCGGTGATATAGGCGCCGATCACGTCCATGGCCTCGCCGGCCACATCGGCGATCCGTTTGTAGTGCTTCTTGACCAGGCTTTTGGCGCTACCGAAGAAGCCACGCGCCGCTTGCGAGGTTTTTTGGGCCTGCGCCGTCTCCGCCGCAGCCTGCTTGGCGCGCAACTCCATCAGGGCGGCGTCGGTGCGGTCGTTGCCCTGCTCGTCCGTCGTGCGCAGGTCCTCGACGAACTGCTCGTAGGTCTGCGCCTGCGCGGCGCCGGGCGCGACGAAGCTGGCGAGCGCAGCCAGCGCGAGCAGCACCGCCAGGCCGCGCAGGAGCGCGCCCATCAACGCACCTGCGCGTAGGCGTCAAAGGCGCCCACGCCCCGTACGGCCGGCTGGCCGTTTGCCAGCCGGTGATACTCGGTGAAGTAAAAGAAGCGCGCCTGTGTCGGGGCCGCGGAAAACACGACCGTGACGCCGCCGGTCTCGACCGCCAGCAGTGGCGAAAGGCCTTCGCGCACGCGGCGGTTCGCCTGGGTCATGATGCTGACCGCCTGCGGCTCGACGGCCGCCCCGGCGAAGCGCTTCAGCGCCGCGCCATCGCCCGCCTTGATCGCCTGCGCGAACTGCGTCTCCAGCCGCGCGATCGGCCCCTCCGCGGTTACATCCGCCAGCACCCCCAGCAAGCCCGCCAGCCGCTGCGACAGCATCGAACGCGAGAACACCTCGCCGACACGGTCGTCGACCTCGACGGTGCCGGCCGCCTGCTGCGGATGGACCGCGTGGAAGGCCCGAACGGCGGCCGCCGCCTGAACCTGCAATCCGTTGACCACGGTGCGATCGGGAAGCTCGGCAAGCCAACGCGGCGTTGCCTGAACGCTCGATGCGGTCGCCCCCTGCAGCACATCGCCCAGCAGCACCCTGGCGTCGGACATCTTGAGAGTATCGTCCTGACGGACCCATCGCGTGACCAGCCAGGCATCGGCCAGCACGTTGTAGTACCCAACCAGCGGTCGCTCGGCGTTGAGCCTGGCTGGATAAATCTGGCTTCCACGAAAGAAATACGACCAGAGGTTGCTGGTCGTTGCCCGGTCCGGGGACCGCGGCAAATCGATCAGAAAAGGCGCCGACCCCCGTGCTGCGAAGAAGTCGTTGATTCGCGTCGCGTCCAACACCCCAGTCGTGCGGACTTTCTCGGCTTCCGCGCTCAAAGCCTGGAGGGTCTGCACCGCCCGAGCCGAGGCGGCATCCGGCAGACCGGCACCGCCGGATTGGGCGTGGGCCGGTGCGGCCGAGGCGATGGCGAGGAAGCCGGCGACCACCGCGCTTGCGGCGCCCGCGCGGCGCCCCCGAAACAGGCGCCAAAGCCTGATCCGGGCGGTTACAGACCGGACGGCGTCGTGCATCGGTAAGTTCTCCAATAGCGGTCGTAGACGCAGACCGGCGCCGCTCGGCGGGGCCCGAACCGTGGCGGTAGGACAAGCACGCCGAACGCCTCGTCCCGCACGCTCAACGGGCGTGGCCGATCGAGATCGACTTCGCCGCGTTCCAGGTTTTCCTCGGCAATCCGCCGCGCCCGCCCGGCCCGGGTTTCCTCGATCAGCCCGATCAACAGGTCCGCGTCATCCAACCCGCGGCCGAACAAGCCGTAGCCGCGGGGCGGCATGTCTTTGAATATCCCGGTCCCACGCGCGCTCACCGTGGGGCGAGGCAGGTAGGAAGGGGCGACCAAGGACGCCGCGGCCGGGGATGCCAGGGCGCCGGTGCCGTCCGCCGGCGATCGCGCCGCTTGGCGCCGGAGAGCGGCAGACCCGCGCGCAGTCGGCCGCGCGATATCGGCTGCGCCCGGCCCTTGGCCAGCGCGCGCCCGTTCCGGTGAAGCGGGCCCGGCCTTGAAGCGCGACCTAAGGTCCGCCGGAACTTCGAGCACACCGGCGCTGGCCGGGCGCCGGACCGTCCAGTGGTCGACCGGCGGCATAGCCGGGGTTTTCCAGATGGTGAAAGCGCTGCCCGAACCGTCGTTGGTGAGCGGTGCCGCGTGTGAGGTCGTCGGCACGCCGGCGGCGGCGAGTATGGCGACGGCGATTACCGCGGCCAGCCGACGTGCGCCCGAGCGTCTCACCGGACCGTCCAGCGCAGGTTCTGCACCGACGGCGGCTGGGCGCGCGCTTCTTGATGCTGCTGCACGACCTCCCACAGGCCCCGCGCGCGGGTAATCGGCTCCAGGTCCCGCTCGGTCAGGGCGAGCGGAGTCTCCTGGCCGCGGTAGGGCTCTTCGACCGCCATGCAGGAGACCTCCTCCTCCACCCCGGCGGTTGACAGCACGAGCCGGAAGTCCGCGTCGGGGCCGGGGATCCGGAGCGTTCGACCGGGGGTTACGAAGGAATCCCGCTGCCAGCGGTTCGGGAAGATACGGGTCACCGCATCGCCGGAACCGTCGGCGTAGCGATAGTAGCAATAGACGTGCGCGGGCCGCGCGACGTCGACGGCCAGGGTCAGGGTGTCACCGACCGCGTACCCGCCGGACACCTCGACCGGCCGCACGTTGAGACCGAGCGGATCCACGCCGGAGGGGGCTTCCGCTTGCACCGGACGATCGGGCGCTTTCGGCCGGTAACTCGCGTCGATCAGGGTGCCCCCGCTTTCGCCGGCGCTGTCTCTCAGCGCATCGTCCGTCGGAACCACGGCGCGATTGTCAGCCAGCAGGCGGTAATACAGGTCGAAGTCCACGCGGCCGTTGGCGATCAGGTCGTTCTCGGCCTTGTAGCCGTTGATCGCGCGCTTGAAGGCCGGGTTCATCTGGCCGGTGACGGGGCCGGCGTAATCCCCGGTTTTCTTGAGCGCCGCCTGAACCACGCGGTGGCGCTCGTCGATCGTCATCCGATCGTACCAATTGCGCGCCTGCGCGATCAGCGTCGGGTCCGTCGTGTCGAGTTCCAGACAGCGCCAGTACGGGACCTTGGTCAGCTTGCCGAGCACCTCGATCAGACCGAGCTCGACCAGGGTACGGACCGCCTGGTGGCTGCCCTGGCGGCGGTCCTGTTCGACTTCGAACCATAGGCTGGCCTTTTCGATCACGCCCTCGGCCTCGCCGCCGCGCCCGCTCAGCACAACCGTGATGGTGTTCGTCGTATGCAGCCCCGGGATGATCTGGCGTGCGGCCGTGTCGCCGATATTCAGGTCGAGCGTCACGACCGAAAGCAATTGATCCTCGCTGTACCCAAGCGAGGCCATGGGGATGGCGATCCCACCGCCGACACTGTCGGTCGCGACGTTGCGATCGACTTGGGTGATCGCGCCGCGGATGTAGTATTTGGGGATATCGTAGTTCTGACCGGTTCGTTTCTGGATATAGTTAAGCGCGCCGTGGCTATGAATATCCACGAACCTGAAAGCGTTGCTGCGCTCGGACAATTTGGACAGCGTCGTGATCATCATGTCCTTAGTGCCGGCGTTGATGGTTCCGGTCGCGTCCGGCAATCCGTCGCTCGTGATCACAATCCCGCGCTTGCCGTAGTCTTGGAACAACTCGTCCATGCAGCGCAGCGAATTGGAGAAGCTGGTGATGTTCTTGACCACCGGGGTATCCGGCTGCGCCACCACGGCCGCGGCCTCGGGATTGGTCGTCTTGCACCCCGGCAAGGCCGCCAAACCAGCCAGCAGCACAGGCATCGTAAAAGCGAGGCGGGGGATCACGTTGCGATGTCCTCCCTGATAGGGCTTGGATTTGATCCGAATCGCATCCAGGTTGCATTCGGCGGCCGGCCAGGGCCCGTCGACGATCCGACGCCGAGCCGCGCCCGCGGCCGAAATCTCGGCTGGCCCGAACGGTCACGTCAGCGGCAGATCGTCACCACGTCGCCTGGAACGATCACGGTTTCCTCGCGTCCGGCCATGCCGCGGCGGCCATCGCGCGGCTCTTCGCTGCTGCCGATGGATACCGGACCGCATTCGTCATGGACGCTCTTCTGACGCAGCTGGACGTCGCCCTGCTCCGCCTGCTCTACGCGCGATTCGGTGAGCGCCTTGCCGATCTTGGCCTTCATGCCGGGCGGCGCGGTTTGCCGGCTGTTCAGCCCCTGCGCCTCGACACCGCCGAGATCCGCCAGGATCAGCGGCACGGCGACCACGCCCATGGCGATCCAAAGTTTTCGCATTGTTCCTGCCTCAATCCCGATGCCGCGATTGCGCGAAGCTCCGCGGGCGCGCGCTTCGATTACGCGTGAATTACGCGTGCGACGCACCCACGGGCTCGCCGGCTTACTGCTGGCAGGCGGTGCCGCCGACCACGCCGACGTTTACGGAACCGCAGGCCTCATCGCCCTGGACTTGGTTGTTGATATCGCCGGTCTCCGCCTCGATATCGACATCGCCCTCGACGGTCGTGTTCGCTCCGGTCACCGCACCGACGTTCACTGCACCGGTGGCGCTATCGCCCTGAACCTGGTTGTTGATATCGCCCGTCTCGGCCTCGATGTTGACATTGCCGCCGACCGACACGCCGCCCGGCTCCTGGGCGTGCACGCTACCGGCGGCGAGCAGCAGGGCCGCGATAAAGCCGAAGGTGGTCACTCGCGTCATAGACAGTCTCCTGTAGGTTCGCGGCCCAGCTAGCGGGTGCTGTCGCCGTCTTCCTTGATCTGTGGATCGCTGTTGGCGGCGTCGGCCGTGTCGCAGCCGTCGCCGACGCACGCGCAGCCCTGGGCGCTGCCCGTGTGCTCGATATCGACGTCGCCCTGAATCTCGACGTCGCTGCCGGTGATCGCGCCGGCGCAACGGGCGGCCTTCGCACCCTCGCCAACCGCGCGATTGGTGATCTCGCCGGTGCTGGACTTGATGGTGACACTGCCGCCGATCCGGACACCGTCGTCCGCGCCCACGCTCGGGGCCGTGAGCGCCAGACCGGCGGCCAGACAGGCGATGCGCGCAGCCAGACGGCGGGCGTTTGGGCGCCCGGTCAACCGCGCCGGTGACACGAAGTCGCCACAGCCGCTTCGCTGGTCCCGACCCACCGACGCGGCGACGCGATTTGTGCGCGCTGTCAATGCTTTGCCCATCATGCCCGGCTGCGTCCAATGTGCGTTTCTATGGCACCTGATGCACTCTAAACTTGCACAACCTAAGCGTGTGCGCAACACTTCGGGGAGCATTTTGAGGCTTTTTCGGGACAAAGTTGTGACGCCCTCCACCCGGCTGGCGCAGGCAGGATCGAGGGCGGCGGACGCGATCCTGCTGGAACCAGTTTCACGCGCAATACCGGCCAAGCGTGCCGACCAATGGAGACAACGACGATGACGACTTGGATATCGGCCCGGCGGACGCGGCTGGTTGCGACGGTATCGCTAAGCGCCATGGTGCTGGCCGGCTGTCAGACGACCAGCAGTTTCGAACGTGAAGTGGGGGTTGCGCAGATCGTCGCGGACGACCGCTGCGGGCCGAGTTCGCGCTCGCTGCGTGAAGCCAAGGGACATTTCGAACGCGACCTGGTCTCCAACGCTTTAGTCGGTGGGGTAATGGGCGCGCTGGTCGGCGGCATCGCCAGCGGCGGCTCCACACGCGGCATTGTCGGCGGCGCCGTGGCCGGGGCGGTCGGCGGCGGGGCGCTCGCGTACTACAACCAGCGCCGCCAGGAGGCGCGCGATCAAGCCGCACTTGCCGGGACGATTTACGGCGACGTGCAGCAGGAGTCCGCGGAAATCAACCGCGCCTTGGTCGCTTTCAAACAGGCGCGCGACTGCCGGCTGGGCGAGGCCGAGCGTATCAAAGCCAGGTTCCAGGCAGGCGAGATAGGCCGGAGCACGGCACAATCGCTGCTTGACCAGGAGCGCCAACGCTACGCGGACGATGTCAAAATCGCCCGGGCGATCGGCGCCGGCATCTCCGAGCGGCACAAGGAGCTGGACGCAGCCACCCAACAGGTCGCCCGCAACAGCCCGGATGCCGCGCTTCTCTATACCCGTGCCGCCGGCGTCGCGCAGCAAACGGAGCAAGCGCAGCAAGCGCAGCGCGCGCCCCAGACCAGCGGCAGCTGGATGTACGCCACTACGACACTGAACGTGCGCACAGCCCCGAGCGCGGACGCGCCCTTGGTTCACCAGCTCGCTCCGGGCCAGCGGGTCACCGTGCTGTCATCCGCGAACGACCGGTGGAGCAAGGTGCGCCTGCCAGGCGGCGCGGTCGCGTATGCGGCGTCGAACTACCTGCAACAGGAGCCTTTGCCGACCGCCGTGGCCAGCGACCCAAGCGACGCGGACTCTGCCCCGGCGGGCTCATCGAACGTGACCACCCAGGCCGGTGACCTCGGGAATCTCGTGGACTCCGTCCCGGAAGAGGCTGACACGGAAACCAAGACGGTCGCGGCTTTGTACGAGGGCGTGGAGAAGCGCATCGAATTGGAGCGCGTGACCGAGGCCGCGGCGGAGCAAGAAGATACCGCCTTCACGCTGGACTCGTGATGCGCGCCGCAGCCACCAGGTTGGCCGTCGGCGCGGCGCTGGCCTTGGCCCTGGCCCCGACCTTGGCCCTGGCGGGTCGGGCCGCGGCGCAGTCGCCGGGCCCGGCGGCGGAGCCTTTCCTGCGCCTGGAGACCGGCACGCACACGGCGTCGATCAACAGCCTCCGTCTGCTGCCCGACGGACGGCTGGTCAGCGCCTCGGACGACCAGACCG
>CAYRCO010000097.1:0-9988 GCA_964422775.1 uncultured Rhodovibrio sp. | reverse complement strand
AGCGGGTGTTCCCCTCGCAACTGGTCGCCATGCTGCTGGCCGGCGGCGCCAGCGCCAACGTGTCCGCGCCGAAGCTGCAGGCCGGCTCGCCGTCGCTCTCCGAGCGCGAGACCCAGATCCTGCAATGCCTGGTCGCGGGCGACAGCAACAAGGCGATCGCCAACCGCCTGCACGTCACCGAGGCGACCGTGAAGGTCCACCTGAAGAGCATTCTGCGCAAGATCCAGGTGCGCAACCGCACGCAGGCGGCCATCTGGGCGCTCAACCGCGGCATGAGCGCGGGCGAGATGGAGATCGATGCCGGCACGCTGGCGACCGCCCGCGGCCACGCTGTCCGCTAAAGCAAGAGCGGCAACAAGAATACGGGGTGCTTGCACCTGCGCGGATCATGGCCGCGTAGGTACGGTCATAGCGGCGCACAAATCTTAGCGGACGCGATCGCGGCTGGGCAGCTTTCTAGCAAGGCGTGCCCGCCCCGCGGTTGCGTCCGCTTTTTTCGCCGCGACCAAGTTGAGCCGCAGTGCAGTGCGCGCATCTGCGGGACCGATGCACCTGCCCGTGAAGCTCCTATCGGGAAAACCTGTTTGGCCCCGATACCGGATGTGAACTGACACGGTCGCGCGCGCCTTCCTGATAGACTGCCTTCATAGACTGCCTTTCACGACACTGGGCTCCGCTGGGAAGGGGCCGGACCACACGGCCTCGGGACGGAGCGGTCGCGTGCACGATCTGGACCTGTTGATCGACCTGCATCTCGACGCGCCGCGCCTCGGGCCCGGCGGCGATGATGAAACGCGTCTCGCGATCCGCCTGTCCGGCCTCGCCTCCCAGGAGGCCCTCCGGATCGCCGACATCGGCTGCGGCACCGGCGCGTCCACGCGACTGCTTGCAGGCGAGCTCGACGCGCGCATCACCGCCGTCGACCTTTTGCCGGCGTTCCTGGAAAGGCTGGACACGGCAGCGGACGCCGCCGGCCTGGCCGATCGCATCGACGCGCTTGCCGCGTCGATGTCCGCGTTGCCCTTCCCGGACCGCGCGTTCGATGCGATCTGGGCCGAAGGCGCCGTCTACAACATGGGGTTCGCGGCCGGCGTCCAGGCGTGGCGGCGGTTCTTGAAGCCCGGCGGGATCTTGGCCGTTTCCGACCTCACCTGGCTAACGCAGGAGCGGCCGGCGGAACTCGAACGCTATTGGACGCACTGTTATCCGGAGGTCGATACCGCCGCCGCCAAGATGGCCGTGCTCGAAGCGCGCGGCTTCTCGCCCGTGGGCTACTTCCCGCTCCCACCGTCCTGCTGGCTGGACAACTATTACCGGCCGCTGCGCTCCCGCTTCCCCGAGTTTCTGGCGCGCCACGGGAACGACGCGGCCGCTGCGGACCTCGTCGCGGCGCAACGGGTCGAGATCGAGCTATACGAGCGGTATTCCGAGTACGTCAGCTACGGCTTCTACATCGCACGACGCGGCGCGCATCCCTGATCCGACGCGGTTCCGTACCGACACTTCAGACCACCCGCAAGGCGACCGGACGGCTGCCGCCCGCGAAGGCGAGCACGGTTCGGCTCGGGCGGATCGGCAGGTTCTCGTAGCGGCGGCCGGCGTAGACGCGCGCCATCGCGGCGTCGCGCGTCGCCGGACTGGCGAACACTGGGTCCGGCCGCGGCCAGTCGTCTTCGTGCGCACCCTCAAGAGGCTCCTCGGGTAGCGCGGCCCGCACCCGGATAACGGTCCAGCTGCGCGGCGCGAGCCACCGGTCGCTGCCATCGCGCGCACGCACCCGCCCGCCGTTGAAGCAGCGCTGGGTCGCCTCGCGCCAAACACCGTTGTGATCTGCACCCTCCAGCGTGAACACCATGCTGGCCGGCAGGTCGGGCCGGCCGAGCGGGCGGCAGTGAACTTCGTAGCTTTGCATCTTTTCCGTCTCCCCGCGCGCGTTGGCGGCCCCGCCAGGAGCCCGGCCCCGGTCTCGGGCCATGCGACAAGCCTAGAATGCGCGCTTGGGCAGAATTCCGCACTTGTGCATGAGCACTACCCCGTTCGTTCGCGCCCGGCCTACGCCGCTCGACAGACCGCGGGCCGGAGGGTTCAGCCAGCCTGCCAACGCGCGAAGATGGCGCTCACCAGCGTCCGGCCGGCCTGATCGGTGACGCCCATCTCGCCGCTTTCCAGCGTTCCGGCACGCGCGCCCAGCGCCTCCGCCAGGCCGTAATGCAGCGACGTGCTGGACATCCGGATGGCGTAGACGGTGGCGACCAGGAACAGGGCATCCTCGCTCAGCACCTGCCGGGCGAGGTCGAGCAGTTCGGGCAGGCCCTCGTAGAGCTGCCAGACCTCCCCTTTGGTGCCGCGGCCGTACTTCGGCGGGTCGAGCAGCACGCCGTCGTAGGTCCGTCCGCGCTTCACCTCGCGCTTCAGGAACTTGACCGCGTCGTCGGCGATCCAGCGGATCGGGGCGTCCGCAAGGCCCGCCATCTCCTGGTTTCGGTTGGCCCAGGTGATCGCCTTCTTGGAGGCGTCGAGGTGCGTCACGTCCGCCCCGGCGCGGGCGGCGATCAGGCTGGCGATGCCGGTATAGGCGAACAGGTTGAGGACCCGAACCGGCCGTCCGGCCGCGGTGCGGGCCTCGATCAAGGGGCGGAACCAGTCCCATTGCGCGGCCTGTTCGACGAACACGCCCAGATGCCGGAAGGGGGTAAAACGCGCTTCGAACGTCACGTCGCCGTAGGACATCGGCCACGCCTGGGCCGGATCGCCGTCGAAGCCCCAGCGGCTCGCGCTGTCGTCGGTGCCCTCGAACCAGGCGTCGGCGGTCTGCCAGATCTCCTCGGCAAGCGCGGGCTGCCAAATCGCCTGCGGCTCCGGCCGGATCACCGTGTGGTCGGCGTAGCGTTCCAGCTTGCGTCCCTGGCCGGAGTCCAGGAGGGCGTAGTCGGCCCAGCCGTCGGCGGTGGTCAGCAGCGGCAGAC
Source organism: uncultured Rhodovibrio sp. (assembly GCA_964422775.1). Classification (GTDB taxonomy): domain Bacteria; phylum Pseudomonadota; class Alphaproteobacteria; order Kiloniellales; family Rhodovibrionaceae; genus Rhodovibrio. The sequence continues at coordinate 7,022 of CAYRCO010000097.1, read as the reverse complement.
GATGGGTCAGGTTCACCCCGCTCACCCCCGGCCTCCCGACCGGCGGCGGTCCTGGTTCAGCACCTCGTACAGCATCACCGAGGCGGCGATCGACACGTTGAGCGAGTCCGCCCGGCCGCGCATCGGGATCAGCACGAGCTCGTCGCAGCCGGCTTCGTAGGCCTCGGGCAGGCCGGACTGCTCGTTGCCCATGAAGACGAAGGTCGGCCGCGGATAGCTGACCTGCTGGTAGTCGCGGGTCGCCTTCAGCGAGGTGCCGACCAGCATTCCGCCCTGGCGCACGCGCCAGGCCTGGAAGGTCGCGAAGTCGGTGTGCACCAGGCGCTGGCAAAACAGCGAGCCCATCGAGGCGCGCACCCCCTCGATCGAGTAGGGATCGCAGCACTGGTCGAGCAGGATCGCGCCCGACCCGCCGACCGCATCCAGGGTGCGCAGGATCGTCCCCAGGTTGCCGGGATCGCGGATGCCTTCCAGCACCGCCCAGCAGAGGTCCTGCGCGGCGTCGACGTCCTCCAGTTTCTCCCAGCGCTGCGGCAACACGCCGACGGCGCCCTGCGGATTGTCCTTGCGCGCGATCTTCGCCAGCACCGGCTCGCTGACCTCCAGCACCGTGCCGCCGTGGGCCAGCGTGTGTTCGACCAGCCGGGCGCCCACGCGGTGCGCGCGCATCTCGGCCAGAACGACCAGGGTCTCGATCGCGTGCCCCTGGTCGATCGCCTCGGCCAGGATGCGCAGCCCCTCGGCCAGGAAGCGGCCCTCGGCCTCGCGGTACTTCTTCTGATGCAGCGCACGGATCGCCTTCACCCGGGCGTTGCCAGGGCTGGCAATGCGCTTGATCGCGCTGTCGGGATCGGACGATCGGGGGGCGGTCGGCTCGATGGGCATGGCGGGGGCATTCCTTTCGCGAAAGCCGTCAAGCCGTCAAGCCGCGTTTCCGTGGCGCCACATTGCCTGCGTTAAAGAATCGTCATCGCATTCTAACGCGCACGTCATTCGCGTCCTTTGGGATCGGGCATGCCGAGTAAGCCGGCCGATCCAACCGGCGCGCTGGCGCACCGCGCGCGGAAGCCCGGCGGAAGGGCTGGCCACGCGCAGGCACACGAACACAAGGGAGGCGATCCCATGCAGCGTACTCACCTGCTCGCCGCCGCGTTAAGCGCTGCGACAGCGATGACCCCGGTCGGGGCGGCGCTGGCGCAGGACGATACCCAGACAGCCCAGGGCCGTGTGTTCCTGGACGCCAACCGCAACGGCACGCTGGATTCCGGCGAACAGGGCGTCGCCGGCGTCGCCGTGTCGAACGGACGTCAGGTCGTGACCACCGACGACCAGGGCCGCTACAGCCTGCCGGTCGACGGCGAGACGATCATCCGGATGACCAAGCCGGCGGGCTACGCGGTGCCGACGACCGACAGCCAGCTGCCGCAGTTCTATTACATCCACGACCCCGACGGCTCGCCGACCGACCTGCGCTATCCGGGTGTGGAGCCGACCGGCCCGCTGCCCGACCGGGTCAATTTCCCGCTGCACGAAGCCGAGGAGGAGGAGAGCTTCGAGGCGATCCTGATCTCCGATCCGCAGCCGCAAAGCGGCCGGGAGATCGACTATATCCGCGACGACGTCGTCAGCGAACTGATCGGCACGGACGCCAAGTTCGGCATGACCACGGGCGACATCATGTTCGACGACCTGTCGCTGCTGCCGCGCTACAACGCGGTGATCGGGCAGATCGGCGTGCCGTGGTGGAACGTGCCCGGCAACCACGAGATGAACTTCCAGGCCTCGGCCGACAAGCATTCGACCGAGACCTTCAAGCGCGTGTTCGGGCCGACGTACTACTCGTTCAACTACGGCGCCGCGCACTTCGTCGCGCTCGACAACGTCGACTACAAGGGCAAGAACGCCGGACGCGAGGAGCCGCGCTACCGCGAGGGCGGCGTCTACGAGGGCCGGATTTCCGACCGGCAGCTCGACTGGCTGAAGAACGACCTCGCCCAGGTGCCCAAGGACAAGTTGATCTTCCTGGCGATGCACATCCCGCTCAAGACCTACCTGGGCGATGACGCGGCGATCAACACGGTCAACCGGCGCGCGCTGTTCGACATCATCGAGGACTACCCGAACCTCTATGCCGTCGCCGGACACACGCACACGTCCGAGCACCACTACTTCGACAAGGACGACGGTTTCGACGGCGAGGCGGCGTTCCACCACCACGTTCTATCCACCGTCTCCGGCTCCTGGTGGTCCGGGCCGAAGGACGCCCGCGGCATCCCGGACGCGGTGCAGCGCGACGGCACGCCGAACGGCTATCACATCCTGGAAGTGGACGGCACCGAGGCCGAGGTGCGCTTCAAGGCCGCCGGCAAGCCCGCCGACCACCAGATGCGGATCATGTTCGACGTCGCCCACCACACCCATAACGCCCACATCTACGGCGACTACGACATGGGCGAACTGCTGGACGGCGAGATGGCCGAAAGCGAGGTCCCGGCCGCCAGCCTGCTGGTCAACCTGTTCGACGGCGGGCCGCGCAGCTCGGTCGAGTTCAAGGTCGCCGGCGGCAGTTGGCGCGACATGCGCCACGTTCGGCAGATGGATCTGCACGCGAACGAGCTGTTCCAGCGCAACCCCGACAGCGTAAAGCCCTGGGTCGAAGCGGAGACCTCGTCCCATATGTGGAAGGCAGACCTGCCGGACGGCCTGTCGGCCGGCACCTATACCGTGACCGTGCGGGCGAGCGACGAGTTCGGCCGCACCCACCACGCCCACAAGGTGCTGGAGGTCCGGGCCACCGGCAACGCCGGCGCCCTGCAGAACGCCAACGACTGAGACTCCGCTGCCTGTGCGCCTTACCGCTGCGGCGGCCGTGCTTCAGGGCACGGCCGCCGTTTTCGTCTGCGCCGCCAGTCCGGGGGTTCGGAAACCGACCTAGGCCTGATAAGACGACGGCCCCAGCATCCCCGTTGTCTCTCGACGACGCGGGGGTTCCTGCCGATTTCCTCGAGCCGATACATCGATCGCCCGGATAACTGGAGACCCTTCATGCGCGCGCAGACCCTGACCGACTTCGGCGGCACCGACGTCTTCAAGCTGGACGAGGTGCCCGATCCACCGCAGCCCGGCGCAGGCGAAGTGCTGATCAAGCTGGCGGCGGCCAGCGTCAACCCGGTGGACACCAAGCTGCGCGCCGGCGGCCGCGACATCGCACCCGAGCCGCCGACGATCCTGGGCTGCGACGGCGCGGGCACGGTCGCCGCGGTCGGCCCGAGCGTCAGCCGGTTCCGCGAGGGCGACGCGGTGTTCGGCTGCATGGGCGGCGTGAAGGGCCACGGCGGCACCTACGCGGAGTACATCCTGGCCGACCAGCGCCTGATCGCGCCCAAGCCCGCCAACCTGGACATGCGCGAAGCGGCCGCACTGCCGCTGGTGACGATCACCGCCGCGGAAGCGCTGCAGCGCAGCCAGGTCGCCGGCGACACCACGCTCCTGATCCGCGGCGGCACCGGCGGAGTCGGTCACATCGGCGTGCAGCTGGCGAAGGCGCGCGGCGCCTACGTGGTCGCGACCGTCTCCAGCGCCGAGAAGGCCGAGCTGGCGCTCAGCCTCGGTGCCGACGCGGCACCGAACTACCGGGAGCGGTCGAGCGAGGACGTCGTCCAGCAGCACACCGGCGGCGCCGGTTTCGACGCGGTGTTCGACGCCACCGGCCGCGACGACTTGGCCGGCGCGTTCAGCTTCGCCCGCGTCAACGGCCAGATCGCGGCGATCGTCACCGCCTTCACGACCGACCTGTCGCAGATGCACGCCAAGGGCCTGTCCCTGCACGGCGTGTTCATGCTGCTGCCGATGCTGACCGGCCAGGGCAAGGAAGCCCATACCGAGATCCTGGAGAACGCCCGCGACCTAGCGGAAGCCGGCCGCCTGCGCCCGCACCTGGACGCCGAACGCTTCACCCTGGAGACCGTGCCGCAGGCCCACGACCGGCTAGAGAGCGGCCGGGCGATCGGCAAGATCGTGATCGATATCGACAGCTGAGCAGGGACGCCCAGCCCGGTTCGACGCGCATCTGTCCGCGGATGGTGTGCCCCGTTTCGATCGGCCCCGCGGCGGACGGTCGCATGGCGATCACTTAAGCTTCTTCTAATGTGATCGTCAGAGACGTTCGTCGTGCTAACCGCAAATTCGGGGCGGGCCGATGACCTATCCTGCCACACATGCCCGCCGCGGCGGTGCCGGCTTCCTTGCCGGAGTACTCGCGCTCGGGCTGCTTGCCGGGGCAAGCTGTGCGCGTGCCCAGGACGCTCAGGCTCAGGCGCCGGCGGCCACGCCGGCGCAGGACATCTCCACGGCCGACCACAGCAAATTCGAGGAGCTGCAGGGCGAGTTCGACAGCGGTCGCGAGGTCACGCGGGCCTGCCTGGAATGCCACACCGAGGCGGGTAAGCAGGTCCGAAAATCGATCCACTGGACCTGGGAGTACAGCCACCCGGAGACCGGCCAGCAGCTCGGCAAGCGGCACGTGCTGAACAACTTCTGCACCAACGTCCGCACCAACGAGCCGCGCTGCACCTCCTGCCACACCGGTTACGGCTGGGAGGACGCGTCGTTCGACTTCTCCGACGACACGCGCGTCGACTGCCTCGTCTGCCACGACACCACCGGCAGCTACCACAAGGCGCCGAAAGGCGCCGGCCGGGTACTGAAGAGCGCGACGACGGTTCACGGCAAGACCCTGACCCCGCCCGACCTGGGCAAGGTCGCGCGCAACGTCGGCCCGCCCAGCGTGGCCAGCTGCGGCAGCTGCCACTTCAACGGCGGCGGCGGCGACGGCTCCAAGCACGGCGACCTGGATTCCTCCCTGGTCGACGGGCCGCGGTCGCTGGACGTGCACATGAGCCCCGAGGGCGGGAACATGGCCTGCCAGGACTGCCATGTCTCGAGCGGGCACGAACTGGCCGGCGGACGCTACGACATGACCGCGCGCGATCCCCACGGCACCGGCAAGCCCGGGATGCGGCGGCAGGCGGCGAGCTGCGAGTCCTGCCACGGCGTCGACGCCCACGACGACGGCAGCTACGTCGCGCGCACGCTCAACCAGCACAGCGACCGGGTCGCCTGCCAGACCTGCCACATTCCCAAGATCGCGCGCGGCGGCGTGCAGACCAAGACCTGGTGGGACTGGTCGAAGGCCGGCCGGCTGGCGGAGGACGGCAGCCGCATCCACGAAACCAACGCCGAGGGGCGGACCAGCTACTGGACCCGCTGGGGCGAGATCGAATGGCGGGCGGACTACGTCCCGTCCTACGCCTGGTTCGACGGCGACATGCGCTACACCGCGCCGACCGACGAGATCGATCCCGAGGGCGTGGTCGCGATCAACAGCTTCGGCGGCGGGCCGGAAGATCCGGACGCGCGGATCTGGCCTTTCAAGATCATGCGCGGCAAGCAGCCCTACGACGCCAAGCGCGACCGCCTGGTGCTGATGCACCTGTTCGGCCAGGACGACACCGCCTACTGGAAGAACCTGAACTGGCAACCGGCGATCGAGACCGCGATGGCGGCCGAGGGCCTGCCGTTTTCCGGCGAGGTCGGCTTTGTCGAGACCAAAATGTACTGGCCGATCACCCACATGGTCGCCCCGGCCGACCAAGCGGTCGGCTGCGCCGAATGCCACAGCGAGAACAGCCGGCTGGCCGGCCTGGACAGCTTCTACATGCCCGGGCGCGACGCCCCGGCCTGGCTCGACCGGATCGGCGGGCTGGCGGTGCTGGCGACGCTGATCGGCGTGCTCGGCCACGCCGGCCTGCGGGTGTTGTTCCGCCAACGGAGGCGCGCGCGATGAAACGGCGGATCCGGCTGTTCAGCCCGTTCGAGATCGCCTGGCACTGGTCCCAGGCGCTGCTGATCATCGGCATGCTGGCGACCGGCTTCGAACTGCACGGCACTTACCGCGTGCTGGGCTACGCCGACGCGGCCACGGTGCACGTGACCTGCGCGGTCGCGCTGATGGTGGTCTGGGTGTTCGCCATCTTCTGGCACGTCGCGACCGGCGAATGGCGGCAGTACGTGCCCACCACCGACAAGCTGTGGGCGGTGATGCGCTTCTACGCCGGCGGCATCTTCCGCGGCCAGGCGCACCCCTTCCGCCCGTCCCGCCGGCGCAAGCACAACCCGCTGCAGCTATTCGCCTATCTGGTCTTCAACGTGGTGATCTCACCGGCCATTTGGATCACCGGCCTGATCTACCTGACGTTCAATCTGTTTGGCGACGTGCTGCCGGTGCCGCTCGGCCCGGTCGCGACGGTGCACATCGCCACCGCCTACGCCACGCTCGTGTTCCTGATCGGGCACGTCTACATGATCACGACCGGCGAGACGGTGTTCCAGCACCTGAAGGCGATGGTCACCGGCTACGAGGCGGTCGAGACCGGCCCGGCGCACGGCGGCGGAGGTGCGGACTGCGACACTGAGTCCGAACCGCCCGACGGTCGCATCCACACGGGAAGATAGTTATATCCGACATATAACTTAGGGCGGCGCTATCCACCGGAACCGACGACACCATCGGCCCGACGCGCAACGACGGGCGCTGACCGGGACGTGATCGATCGCGAGAGGAGGGGTCGCGCCATGGCGGCTGACTACCAGACACCCTACAAGGGCGTGCTGGGTTGGCTGGACGACCGGCTGCCGGTCATCAACTTTGCCGACCAGCACCTGCGCTTCTATCCGACGCCGAAGAACCTGACCTACGCCTGGAACTTCGGCTCGCTCGCCGGGATCATCCTGGTGATCATGATCGCGACCGGCGTGGTCCTGGCAATGCACTACACACCGCACGTGGACCATGCGTTCGCCTCGATCCAGCACATCATGCGTGACGTCAACTACGGTTGGCTGCTGCGCTATCTGCACATGAACGGGGCGCACTTCTTCTTCATCGTGGTCTACATCCACATGTTCCGGGGCCTCTACTACGGCTCGTACAAGCAGCCGCGCGAGGTCTTGTGGGGCCTGGG
>CAYRCO010000096.1:0-10329 GCA_964422775.1 uncultured Rhodovibrio sp. | reverse complement strand
CGATATTCATCTTTGCATTTCAGCAAGCCGCGGTACATGGCCGAACCCAGGTCGTGATGACAGCGGCCTTCACGGTACAGACGGCTCTGCTTTTCGGGATCGCGCATGACGGTACCTGGTCCAGCGCCTTAGATCCATCCGATGCCGGTCTCATCGCGCTTCTTGGCGTGCTGGGCGGTGGGTTTTCGTTTTTCTGCTTTATTGCCGGACTCCGGCGAAGCCCGGCGGGCGCGGCCGCGTTGCTCGGGATGGCCGAGCCTCTCATGGCGGCCGCGTTCGCCTTCGTGATCCTCGATCAATCGTTGGCTCCGCATCAGCTGCTCGGCGCGATGCTGGTCATTGTTACGGTCACGATGCTGAACGTTCGATCGAACTAGAGGCAGTCTCGGCTATGGCCGTTGCGTACCTGATCCACTTCGCGCCTCACGCATCAAACCTGTCTGCCCAACGGCTGGGGACCTAGCTCGCTTCACCTTCCGGCAGGTCCGGGATATCGACCGTCTTGCCGCGTGGAATATCGCCGTTGGGGTCGTACATCGGCAGGTTGCAGGTCTCGCACGCCCGCGATTCGCCGTCCTGGCAGGTCACGTCGAGCGTCGTGCCAGGTTGGATCTCCGGATCGTCCAGGCGGACGATCGCCACGCCGCATCGCTGGAACGGCGACCAGGCCGTCGAGCACACCTGGCCGATCGCCACGCCGTCCCGGATCAGGTTCCGGCCGATCCGCGCGACGCCGCCATGCACCCGCAGGCCCCAGGTCCGCCGGCGCTGATCGCACTGCTCCAGCGCGGCCTTGCCGACGAAGTCACCCTTGTCCAGGCGGACCATCGAGCCCAGCCCGACGGTGAACGGCGTGGTCGTCTCGTCGAAGTCGGAGCCGGCGTTGAGCAGTCCGCCCTCGATCCGGCGCGCGCCGCCGATCGCCACTGGCGCCAGGTTGTAGGCCGCGCCCGCTTCCAGGATCCGCTCGCCGACCGCACGGGCATCGATATCCGGGCCGAGATAGAATTCGAAGCCCAACTCGTTGGTAAAGCCGGTCCGGGTGACCAGCACGTCCTGCTGGGCGATCTTCACCCAAGCGGCGTCGAAATAGCGGAACGGCTCCGGGTAGGCTTCATCGACCGCGCTCGCCAGCACGCGCAGCGACACGGGCCCCTGTACCTGGCTGATCCAGACTTGCGGGTCCAGCACCTCGACGTTCATGCCCACGGCGTGCGCGCGCAGCCAGTGCGTCAGGTCGCCGTCCGCCTGGCCGTACCAGAAGCGCTCCTGGTCCAGGCGCACCAGGACGCCGTCCATCAGCATGCCGCCGTCGGGGAAGCAGGCGATCTGGTAGCTGCAGCGTCCGACCTTGGTCTTCGCGACGTCGCGGGTGAACACCTTGTTCAGCAGCGCCTCGGCGTCCGGCCCGCGGACTTCGATCGGCAATTCCCCGGTGTGCCGGAGGATCGCCTGGCGGCGCAGCTGCCAGTAGGCGTCGTCCCGCGACATGTTGTTCATGCTCATCGCGGTGAGCCGGCGGTTGTACAGCGTGTACTCCGGCTCGTACGGCAGTTCCTGATAGACCAGCGGGTGCGGGACCATGGTCCGCGCGAACTCGGTCGACCGCTGCTCCTGGAGTTCCAGGGGCAGGACGGCGAAGCGTACATTGTGCGGCGGCTGGGACATGCGGCGATCCGATCTCGCGGGCGGGAAATGGCGTGACGCCGGGGTCAGGCCGGCTGGAACCGGATCGACCGACGGCGCGCGGGGGCATGCGACCGCGACGCGCCGGGATAAGGCCGAGGCCAGGACGTGTCGCGACTTGTCCCGTTAGCAGATGTCTCCCGCGCAATGCACGCGCTTCTTAGGCTGCAGCGCAGCATGACCGGCACGCGTGCGGCCGGCCTTAGACCATCGGCATCGCGGCTTCGGGCCGGCGTTCCAGCAGATCGGCGATGATCGCGAGCCCTTCCTCGAGCTGCGCGCGCTCCGGCACCGCCGAGAGGCACAGGCGCACGGCGCCTGGATCCCCGCCGTCTGCGCGGAAAGCGGTGCCGGACGTGACCGCGACGCCGCGGGCCCGGGCTTCCGCGGTGAAGCTGCTGGCGCGCCAGCCTTCCGGCAGCTGCAGCCAGACGTGGAACGACGCCTCGGCCCCTTCGGGCTCGCGCACCGGCAGCATGCGCCGCGCGATCTGTTGCCGGGCGGCGGCCTCGCGCCGCTGGGCGCCGGCCGCGGCCTGCGCCTGGCCGCTGTCGATCAGCTTCATCGCGACCTCCAGCAGCAGCCCGGAGACCATCAGCGTGTCCGCCGCGACCGCCTGGGCGACCCGCGGCACCAGCCATTCCGGCGCCTTGACGAAACCGACGCGCAGGCCGGGGGCGACGCACTTGGACAGGCTGGTGACGTAGACCGCCCGCTCGGGATCGCGCGCCGCGAGCGGGGCCGGCGGATTGTCGGCGAGGAAGCCGTAAATGTCGTCTTCCACCAGCGTCAGGTTCTCGGCGCGGGCGGTCTCGACCAGTGCGTCGCGCCGGGCGTCGGACATGGTGACGTTGCTCGGGTTGTGCAGCGTGGGCACGAGATAGGCGGTCCGCCCGCCGCTGCGCCGGGCCGCCTCGGCAAGCGCGTCCGGGCGCATGCCTTCCGCGTCGCTCGCGACCGTGATCAGCCGGATGCCGTGTTGTCGGGCGATGTAATGCACGCCCGGCCAGGTCAGCTCCTCGACCAGCAGCACGTCGCCCGGGCGATCGAGGGCGTGCAGCACCGCCGTCAAACCGCCCTGCGTGCCGTGGACCGGCACGACGTCTTCCGCGCGCGCCTCCAGGCCGAACTGAGAGATCCAGCGGGCGCCCGCGGCGCGGTGTTCGGGCCGGCCGACCGACGGTTGGTAGCCGGCGAGCGCGGTCAGGCGGGCGGCATCGGCGTCCAGCCCGGCCAGCCCGGGCTGCAGCGCGCCTGCCAGGAAGGTGCGGGCAGGGTAGTTGACGCTGAGGTCGATCGGTCCCTGCGGCGCGACGTTCTCGGCCCCGCAATCCTCCAGCGACAACGCCCGGTCGGGATCGGTCGCCGCCGGGGCGTCCGGTCGCACCCAGTCGGCGCTCTGCGCCAACGTCGGGCGGACGAAGGTACCGCGGCCCACCGTCGCCTCGACCAGGCCGCGCCGCTCCGCCTCGGCGTAGGCGCGGGTGACCGTGCCGACCGTCACGTCCAGCGCCTGGGCGAGCGCGCGGTGCGTCGGCAGGCGCGTCCCCGCCGGCAGGCGGCCCAGGTCGATGTCCGCCGCCAGCGCGTCGGCGATCGCCCGGTAACGGGCCCCGCTGCGCGCGCTCAGGTCGGGCATCCAGGTCAAGCGGTTGGACATATTGTACCCCTACAATAAAAGCGTTGACGGCATTGTATGGTCGAATGTACCAACAATCAAGCGCACATTGTTCCGTTATTGCTACAATGTATCGATACAATTTCGCAAACGAACGCACCCCCCAGCACGCCTAGGGAGGACTCCATGACCGTCCCGTTCTACCAGGTCGACGCCTTCGCGCCCGCCCGGTTCCAGGGCAATCCGGCGGCCGTCGTGCTGCTGGACGCCTGGCTGGACGACCGTCGGCTGCAGGCGATCGCCGCGGAGAACAATCTCTCGGAAACCGCCTTTCTCGTGCCTGCGGAGAGCAGCGTCGCGGACTACGAGCTGCGCTGGTTTACGCCCACGGTGGAAGTCGACCTGTGCGGCCATGCCACGCTCGCGAGCGGCTTCGTCGTTCTGAACGACCTCGCGGGGGATCGCGACGACGTCACCTTCAGTTCGCGCAGCGGCCGGCTGGCGGTCGGCCGGGAGGGCGACCTCTACACCCTCGACTTCCCGGCGAACCCGCCGGAGCCGGCGGAGGAACAGCGCGAGGCGGTCGCCGCGGCGATGGGCGCCCGGCCGGAGGCGCTGCACCGCGGCGGCGGTTTCTGGCTGGCGGTCTACGACAGCGCCGCGACGGTGGCGGGACTGGCGCCGGACATGGACCGCACGGCCGCGCTCGGCGGTGTCGGCGTGATCGCGAGCGCGCCCGGCGAGGAGGTCGACATCGTCTCCCGCTTTTTCGCCCCGCAGGCGGGGATCGACGAGGACCCGGTCACCGGCTCCGCGCATACCGTGCTGACGCCCTACTGGACCGAACGGCTCGGCAAGCCGGAGCTGCAGGCCCGGCAGATCTCGGCGCGCGGCGGCGAACTGATCTGCCGCCTGAACCGCGACCGGGTGGCGATCGGCGGACGCTGCCAGTTGGTGATCGAGGGGCGGTTGCATGTCTAGGCCGGTGCAGATCCGCCGCGCCGTGCAGGCGGCGGAATACGAAGCCGCCCGACGGCTGCTCCGGGAGTACCAGGCGGCGATCGAGGTCGATCTGTGCTTTCAGGACTTCGAGGCGGAACTCGCCGACCTGCCGGGCCGCTACGCCGGGGCCGATGCTGGCCTGTGGCTCGCCTGGGCGGGCGCGCTCCCGCTTGGCTGCGTCGCGCTCGCACTTGCGCGGTCGCCAGGGACGGCGGCGGCGGAACTGAAGCGGCTGTACGTCCGCCCGGAGGCGCAGCGCCAAGGCATCGGCCGGGCCCTGGTGGAGACCGCGCTCGCCGCGGCCGAGGGGGCCGGCCGCACGAGCGTGCGGCTGGAGACCCTGACCCGGCTGCGTCAGGCGAACCGGCTATACGAAGACCTCGGTTTCGTCGAGGTGGCGGACTTTACGGCTGGCGGCCGGGCGTGCGGGACGCGCTTCCTGGCGCGGACGCTTCGGACCCAGGACCGGCCGTCGCGCCGGCCGCGCCAGCTGGGCGCACAACTCGGATAGAGCGCGGCGGCAGGGCCGCGCTACCCATTGGCGTCAGGAGCAACCGTCCGCGGTTTTTAGGCGGACTTGAAGGAGAGAGAGCGATGTCGCGCCGGGAATTGACCTTCACCGTGAGCATCCCCGTGCCCAGCACCGGCGGCCTCAAGGCGCTGGTCCGCGGACTGCCGGGCCGCGTGTGGCGGGCGTTGCTGGTCTACCAGGAGCGCGCGAGTTCGCGCGCGGTCATGCGCACGATGGACGAGCGGATGCGCAAGGACATGGGCATCCGCTACGAGGACGCCCTGCGCGAGGCGTACAAGCCGTTCTGGCGACCGTAACGCCGACCGCTGCGCCGCCCCCTGGCGGCGCAGCGGCTGGCACGCTAGGGAAGGGGACACGACCACGCCCCCGCGCCCGAGCAGAGCCCGTTTTTCCATGAGCATCGACCAGCCGCTGTACTTCGAGGACTTTCCCGTGGGCCGCCGCTTCACCACCCGCGGCGTGACCCTGAGCGAGGCCGACATCATCGACTTCGCCTTCAAGTACGATCCGCAGCCCTTCCACATCGACAAGGTCGCGGCCGAGCAGTCGCCCTACGGCGGATTGATCGCGAGCGGCTTCCACACCCTGTCGATCTGCTTTCGGATGGCGATCCAGGCGGAGGTGTTCACCGAATGCTCGATGGGCTCGCCCGGACTGGACGACTTGCGCTGGCTGCAGCCGGTGCGTCCGGGCGACACGCTGCACACCGAGTTCGAGGTGGTGCACGCTGAGCCATCCAAGTCGCGCCCGACCCGCGGACGCGCTCGGATCGCCTACACGGTGAAGAACCAGCGCGGCGAGGCGGTGATGACCGTGACCGCGCACCAGATCTTCAAGACGCGCCAGGGCGCTCGACCGGCGCAGGACGATGGGTCGTGACGGACCGGATACGGGCGCGCAAGGCGGTCCAGGCCGATGCCGAGTGGCTCGCCGCGAGCGACCGCGACCCCGACGTCCAGCCCTGGGTCGGCGGCGACGACGCCGACGGGCACCGGGCCCGGATCGCGTCCGAGACGCAGCTGACCCTGGTCCTGGAGGATGCGGGCACGGCCGTGGGCTACGCGCTGATCACGGATCTCGACGACGCGCATGCCAACCGCCAGATCCAACGCCTGCTGCTGGTCCGTCGCGGGCAGGGATACGGTCGCGCACTTTTGGACGCATCGGTAGGGGCGTGCTTCGGCCTGCTGGGCGCGCACCGCTGCTGGCTCGATACGCTGCCCGACAACGCCCGAGCGATCGCGCTTTATCGCCGCTACGGCTTTGTCGAGGAGGGCACGCGCCGGGAGTGCTTCTTCAAGGACGGAAGCTACCGGGATCTGATGGTGTTTTCGCTGCTGCCGCCCGACTGTCCTGCTACGGCCTGGCGCGACCTGAGGCTGGACTGACGTATCAAATGCGGCGGTCTAGAGCGGCCAGACCCACATGATCAGCGGCACCGAGACGACCAGGATAATCCCGTCGAGCGGCAAGCCCATACGCCAGTAGTCGCCGAACTTGTAGCCGCCCGGGCCCATCACCAGCAGGTTCGACTGGTGGCCGATCGGCGTCAGATAGGTCGACGAGGCGGCGATCGCCACACCCATCAGGAACGGGTCGACGCTGGCGCCCAGGCCCTCCGCGACCGACACCCCGATCGGGGCCATCAGGACGGCGGTGGCGGCGTTGTTCATGATGTCGGAGAGCAGCATCGTGACGACCATCAAGAGCGCCAGGATGCCCCAGTCCGGGATCGCGCCCGCGAACGACAGGATCGGGTCGGCGATCACCGCCGTGCCGCCCGTGCTCTCCAGCGCCTGGCCGACCGGCAGCATCGCGCCCAACAGCACGATGATCGGCCACTCCACCGCCTCGTAGATCTCGCGGACCGAGAGTTCGCCCAGCAGAACCTGCAGCAGAACCGCGAGCACGAAGGCGATGTGCGCGGGCAGGACCCCGAAGGCGACCAAACCGATCGCGCCCGCGAACACGATCGGCGCGCCCGGGCTGGCCGCGCGGCGGCCGAGCGGCAGTTCCCGTTCGGCGAGCGGCAGGCAGCCCAGCGACTGGAACGCCTCCGGCATGGATTCGCGCTCGCCCTGCAGCAGCAGCACGTCGCCCGCGACCAGGCGGACGCTGCCGAGGCGCTCGGTGATCGGCTGCCCCTGCCGCGCCACGCCCAGTAGGTTCAGCCCGTAGCGGGTGTGCAGGCGCAGCGACCGGGCCGTCCGCCCCTCCAGGCGCGAGCCGGGGGTGACCACCACCTCGACCATCCCGACGCGCTCGGAGCGCAGGTTGTCGGCGGACAGTTCGGCCTCGCCGACCATCACCATGCCGGCCTGCTTGACCACGCGCTCCAGCGCGTTGGTGTCGCCCTCGACCAGCAGGATGTCGCCGGCCTGCAGGCGCAGATAGCCGGAGGGCGCCAGCATCCGGTCCTTGCGCCGGATCAACGCGACGATCGCGATGTCGCCCTGCGCCGCCGTCTCCAGGTCGACCAGCCGGCGGCCGACGTACGGGCTGTCGTCGGGCAGGCGGACCTCGGTGATGTAGTCCTCGACCTGGAAAAGCGATTTCTTGCCTTCGGTCTGACCCTGGCGTTCGGTCGGTAGCAGGCGCCAACCGACCAGGCTGACGAACAAGATTCCGGCGACCGCGACACCCAGGCCGACGGGCGTGAAGTCGAACATGCCGAAGGCACTGCCCATCTCCTCCGCGCGGTAGCTGGCGATGATGATGTTGGGCGGCGTGCCGATCAGGGTCACCAGCCCGCCCAGGAGCGAGGCGAAGGACAGCGGCATTAGAATCTGGCTCGCCGCACGGCCGGCGCGATGCGCCGACTGCAGGGCGACCGGCAGCACCAGCGCCATCGCGCCGACGTTGTTCATGAATGCCGAGCAGGTCGAGGTCAGGCTCGACAACGCCAAGATGTGGCTGGTCGGACTCCCGGTCGCCGGGTTCAGCGCCCGGGTCACCCATTCGATCAGGCCCGAATTGCGTAGCGAGCGCGACAGTACGAGCACGGCGGCGACCGTGATCACGGCCGGATGGCCGAAGCCGTCGAACGCTTTGCCCTCCGGCACGATTCCGAGCAATACCGAGGCGATCAGCGCGCCAACCGCGATGACGTCGTAACGCCAGCGCCCCCAAGCGAACAGCACGAGCGCACCCAGCAGGATGGCAAACAGCATCAGCTGTTGGCTGGTCATGAAGGCGTCCTGGCGGTCGTTGCGGGGGTGGGCTGGATGCGTGGGCGCAACGGTGCGCGGGCGGGTGATCTGGCGCGATGCGTCGACCATCGGCCGACGACGTCCGCGTTCGCGGTCATGGTAGCGCCGTCCGCGCGCCCGCCCAAGGGCGCGGGCGCGCGGTGGCGGTCCGCCGTCTGATCTGTCATGCGACTGAGGGCCGATCCATGGCGTTCGGAACTTCCCGACGGGTGCCGCGTTCGCACTACCGGACACGCTTCTAAGTGGCGAGTCACCCTGTGTCCAGGGCTCTCATTCGGGGGCGCAGCGGGGACGGGTGAGGGGCAGCAGCTCCGGTCGGCTCACGGGTGCACCGCGGCGAACGGCGGAACCGCACCGCAGCAAACGCGGGTGGGCCGCGTTGACGCGGTGCAGCATGCGCCGTAGGTTCGGCCTATCTCGCGCCCGGCTCGAAATAATCCGATCCGGTGTTGCCGCGCGTCCCCGTTTTCCAATCGCGCTGGATGTCCTCAGTCGCGTGGGCTTGCCAAACGGGGGCCTTGAAGATGCGCGCCCCGGTTCTTGAGACAAGGGATGACAACGAGTTCGGCTATCGAAACAGACGAAGGAGGTCAGACATGACCGGTCCAACGCCGCCGCAGACGCGTCCGGCCGATCCCCGCTTCTCTTCCGGCCCATGCGCCAAGCGCCCGGGCTGGTCGCTGTCCGCGCTGGAGGACGCGGCCGTCGGCCGCTCGCACCGCGCCAAGGGCGCGAAGGGTAAGATCAACGAGGTGATCGAGCGCTCGCGCAAGCTGCTCGGCATCCCGGACGACTACCGGATCGCGGTCGTCCCGGCCTCCGACACCGGCGCCTACGAGATGGCGATGTGGTCGATGCTGGGCGAGCGCGGCGTCGACGTGCTGGCCTGGGAGAGCTTCGGCAGCGGCTGGGTGACCGACGTGGTCAAGCAGTTGAAGATCGAGGACCGCCGGGTGATGGAGGCGGACTACGGCGCGCTGCCGGACCTGAGCCAGGTCGACTGCGACCGCGACGTGCTGTTCACCTGGAACGGCACCACCTCCGGCGTGTGCGTGCCCGACGGCGACTGGATCGACGCCGACCGCGACGGCCTGACGCTGTGCGACGCCACCAGCGCGGTGTTCGCCATGGACCTGCCCTGGGACAAGCTGGATGTCACCACCTGGTCCTGGCAGAAGGTTCTGGGCGGCGAGGCGCAGCACGGCATGCTCGTGCTCTCCCCGCGCGCGGTCGCGCGGCTGGAGAACTACACGCCGCCGTGGCCGCTGCCCAAGCTGTTCCGCATGACCAAGGGCGGCAAGCTGAACGAGGACCTGTTCAAGGGCTCGACGATCAACACGCCGTCCATGCTCGCGGTCGAGGATCACCTCGACGCGCTCAAGTGGGCCGAGGAGATCGGCGGGCTCAAGGCGCTGATCGAGCGCTCGCAGCAGAACCTGAAGACGGTCGCCGACTGGGTCGAGCAGCGCGACTGGGTGGACTTCCTGGCCGACGATCCGAAGACCCGCTCGTGCACCTCGATCTGCCTGAAGATCGTCGATCCCTGGTTCACCAACCTGGACGCCGAGGCGCGGGCGACCGCCGCCAAACGGGTCACGTCGCTGGTCGAGGAACACGGCGCCGGGCTGGATCTCAGCTCCTACCGCGACGCGCCCGCCGGCATTCGCCTGTGGGGCGGTGCCACTGTGGAGCCCGCCGATATGGCCGCGGTGCTGCCCTGGCTCGACTGGGCGTTCGACACCGTCAAGTCCGAGCGCAAGGCGGCGTAGGCCTGCCGGTTTAACCCCTCCTCCACGTGGGAGGAGGGGCTAGGGGAGGAGGTTTCCGCTGGCGTCTGCCGTGCGGACCTCCTCTCCCCAACCCTCTCCTCCCACGTGGAGGAGAGGGGGTGCTTGGCGCCGAAGAGCCGTTATTCATCCAATCCAAGAAACCAGGAAATACTCGTCCGATGCCCAAAGTTCTGATCGCCGACAAGATGTCCGAGAGCGCGGTGGAGGTGTTCCACCAGCGCGGCGTGGAGACCGAGGTCGCCACCGGCCTGAGTGCCGAGGAACTGAAGCAGAAGCTGGCCGGCTTCGACGGCCTGGCGGTGCGTTCGGCCACCAAGGTGACGCGCGAGGTTCTGGAGGCGGCCGGCGACCTGCGCGTGATCGGCCGCGCGGGCGTGGGCGTCGACAACATCGACACCGACGCCGCGACCGCGCGCGGCGTCGTGGTAATGAACACCCCGGGCGGCAACTCGGTCACCACGGCCGAGCACGCGATCTCGCTGATGCTCGCGA
>CAYRCO010000095.1:0-10643 GCA_964422775.1 uncultured Rhodovibrio sp. | reverse complement strand
ACCCACACCAGACGCAGCCGAGCACGGGCCTGAACTGTCTCAACTTGCCGTAATGTGCTGCAACCGCGTGAAGCGTGCTGGACCGCTTCTTCTCGCCGCGCGGTTCGTGACGAAACCCGGATGCGTCCGGTGCGGTCGTGGCGTGCGACCCGCTTCGGAACCCGCCGCTTAAAATAGGAGATGCCCCGCTTTTTGACGCGGTGAGAACCCTGCTCGCTCCGGTCCATGTGACACCCCGCCTGCACTCCCTGGCGTTGAACCGAGGCGAGCGTCACAAACCCGGTTTTTGGCAGTTTTCCTCGGGACCGAGAGCCGTTGAGAACGTGTTTGAGGAGCGTCTGAGAGGGTAGATTGGTGCCCCTGGCAGGACTCGAACCTGCACGGCCAATGGCCACGCGATTTTGAGTCGCGCGCGTCTACCGGTTCCGCCACAGGGGCACAGGCGCCCGATTAAGGCGCGCCGCCGGGGATTGATATAAACCGGCTGCCGGGGTCACGCAAACCCGACGGTGTACGCGAATCGTACGCCGGAGCGGCCCGGGCCGCCGGCGAAGGCCGTTGGCCGCCTACTCCGCCGCCCGGCGGCCGGCCTTGCGGTCGGCGCGGATCATCGCCGCCGCCTTTTCCGCGATCATGATCGTGGGCGCGTTGGTGTTGCCGCTGGTGATCCGCGGCATCACCGAGGCGTCGACCACCCGAAGCCCGCCGATGCCGTGCACGCTCAGCCGCGGGTCGACCACGCTGCCGGCCGCGTCCGGGCCCATCGCGCAGGTGCCGACGGGATGGAAGATCGTGGTACCGATGTCGCCCGCCGCGCGGGCAAGGTCGGCGTCCGTCTCCACCTCCGGGCCCGGCTTGCGTTCCTGCGGGCGGTAGCGCTGCATCGCCGGCTGCCCCATGATCCGCCGGGTCAGCTTGAGCGCGTCCGCCGCGACCTGCCGGTCCCCCGGCGTCGCCAGGTAATTCGGCTTGATCGCCGGATAGGTGCGGGGGTCGGCATCCTGGATGCGCACGTACCCGCGGCTTTCCGGGCGCAGGTTGCAGACGCTGGCGGTGATCCCGGGGAAGGGATGCAGCGGATCGCCCAGTTTGTCGGTCGACAGCGGCTGGACGTGGTATTCCAGATTGGGCGTCTCACAGCTCGGGTCCGACCGGGTGAAGCAGCCCAGCTGACTGGGCGCCATGGTCATCGGCCCGCGCTTGAACAGGGCGTATTCCAGCGCCATGCCGGCCTTGGAGAGCCAGCTGTTCGCCCGGCGGTTCAGCGTGTCCACGCCCTCGACCGAATAGACCGCGCGGATCTGCAGGTGATCCTGCAGGTTTTCGCCGACGTTGGGATTGTCCTGCACGGCCTCGACCCCGCGCTCGCGCAACAACGCGCCGGGGCCGATGCCGGAGAGCTGGAGGAGCTGCGGCGACCCGATCGAGCCGGTCGCCAGGATGACCTCGCCGTCGGCCGCGACGCGCGCGTCGACACCGTCGTGCCAGAGGCGCACGCCGGTCACGCGCCGGCCCTGCAGCTCGAGGCGCTGCGCCTGCGCCTTCGTCAGCACGGTTAGGTTGGGCCTGTGCTCGGCCGGGCGCAGGAAGGCGTCGACGGTGTTCCAGCGCCGGCCGCGTCGCTGAGTGACTTGGAAGTAGCCCACGCCCTCGTTGCTGCCGCGGTTGAAGTCTTGCGTGCGCGGGATGCCCGCCTGCTCGGCCGCATCGGCGAAGGCGTCCAGGATCGTCCAGGAGATCCGCATGCCTTCCACGCGCAGCTCGCCGCCCGCCCCGTGCAGGTCGTCGGCGCCCCAGGCGTAATCCTCGTGCGCCTTGAAATAGGGCAGCACGTCGTCCCAGCCCCAGCCGGTGCAGCCCATTTGACGCCAGCCGTCGTAATCGCGCGCCTGACCGCGCATGTAGATCATGCCGTTGATCGAGGAACAGCCGCCCAGCACCCGCCCGCGCGGATAGCTGAGCGACCGGCCGTTCAGCCCGTCCTCCGCTTCGGTCTTGAAGCACCAATCCGTGCGCGGGTTGTTGATGGTGTACAGGTAGCCGACCGGGATGCGGATCCAGATGTAGTCGTCCTGCCCGCCCGCCTCGAGCAGCAGGACCGACACCTCCGGGTCCGCGCTCAGCCGGTTGGCGAGCACGCAGCCGGCACTGCCCGCACCCACGATGACGTAGTCGAACCGGCCCAGATCCTTGGGCGCCTGCGCAGCGGCCATCGGCCCTTCGCCTCCCCGTGCGTGATCGTTTTGCCTGCCATCCTAGCCGAGCGTGGGCGCCAGGGCGAGACGGGCGCCGCGGGAGTATGCGCCAGCGCCGCCGTGCGATCGGACGGGGTGCGTCGGGCGGGCCGATGGACGGCCGATCAGGTTGCTGATAGATCGGACCACGATTCGCCGTCGCTTGCCCTCCGCTTCCGGAATCCGCCCCTTACCATGCTGCGCGCCCTGTACGACCGTACGCTCGCCATCGCCGGGCATCGCCACGCCATGCGCGGGCTGGCGGCGGTGTCGTTCGTCGAGAGTTCGGTCTTCCCGATCCCGCCCGACATCCTGATCATCCCGATGGTGATCGCCGAGCGCGCCAAAGCCTGGCGGATCGCCTTGGTCTGCACGATCGCGAGCGTGCTGGGCGGGCTGCTCGGCTACGCGATCGGCTACTTCCTGTACGACACGGTCGGCGAGGCGGTGCTGCGGTTCTACGGCTACACTGACAAGTTCGCGGACTTCCGGCAGTTCTACGAGGACTGGGGCTTCTGGTTCGTGATGGCGGCCGGCTTCACGCCCTTCCCCTACAAGGTGATCACGATCACGAGCGGCGTGCTCGCGCTGAACCCGCTGGTGTTCGTGATCGCCTCCATGGTCTCCCGCGGGGCGCGCTTCTATCTCGTCTCCGGCCTGCTGTGGTATTTCGGACCGCCGATCAAGGCGTTCATCGAAAAGCACCTGGGCTGGCTGATGGTGCTGTTCTTCGTCCTGCTGTTCGGCGGCTTCGTGGCGATCAAGTATGTCATCTAAGCAGACCGACCTCGCGCATCTGAGACCCGGCGCCCGGCTGGTTCCCGCAGGGATCTTCGCGGTCAGCGTGACCGCGCTCGCCTTCGCGCTGGTCTCGCAATACGGCTTCGGGCTCGCGCCCTGCCAGCTGTGCATCTGGCAGCGCTGGCCCTACGCCGCCGCCGCGCTGTTCGGCTTCGCGGCGGCACTGGGTCCGTTCAGCCGGCCGGCGCGCATGACCCTGGTCGCCGCGGCCGGCCTGGCGTTCCTGACGGGTGCTGGGATCGCCGGCTACCACGCGGGCGTGGAATACGGCTGGTGGGCCGGCCTGCCAGGCTGTTCCGGCGGCACCCTGTCGCCCGACGTCAGCATGGACGACCTGCAGGCCGCGCTCGCCGGTCAGGACCGGGTGGTGCCGTGCGACGAGCCGGCGTTCGTCTTCGCCGGCCTGTCGATGGCGGGCTGGAACTTCGTGCTGTCGCTGCTGCTCGCCGCCGGCACGTTGTGGGCGCTGGTCACCCGGCGGGCAGGGTGAAGGACACGCGGCGCGCTTCGGCACAATATCGGCAATATCGAATAGAAGTGCCGTCGACACCGCCGACTCCGCGCGTGTGACAGCCCGGGCCTAATTCTCCAGCTCGGTGTCCCAATACAGGAAGTCGTGCCAGCTTTCGTGGAGGTAGTTCGGCGGGAACTTGCGGGCCTGGCGCTGCAGCTCGTGGACGGTCGGCTGGCGCGCGGCGCGCCGGAGTTTCATGCCCGCTTCCTCCAGCGTCTTGTTGGCCTTCAGCAGGTTCATCTCCGCCGAGGCCGTGACAACGTTCTCCCAGGAAGTTCGCCCGCCCCGGGAGCGCGGGATGACGTGGTCGAAGGTGAGCTGTTCGGCGGGCAGGCGGACCCCGGAGTACTGGCATCTGAAGCCGTCCCGGAGGAAGACGTTGAAGCGCGTGAACGCCGGCCTTCGGTTCAGCGGCACGTATTCTTTGAGCGAGATGACGCTCGGCAGCTTGATCTCGAAGGAGGGCGAGTGGATCGCCTGGTCGTACTCGCTGACGATGTTCACGCGGTCGAGGAAGACCGCCTTCACCGCGTCCTGCCAGGCCCAGATGGACAGCGGGAAGTAGCTCAGCGGACGGAAATCCGCATTCAGAACCAGGGCTGGGAAAGCATTCGCCGGGACGCTCACTGCCCCGCTCTCCTCCTGTGCTCTGCGCGCCGCAGCCGGGAGTGGCCGGCGCCCGTGCAAGCAACGTGATACGCCATCGCGTCGCGTTGCACAAGATTTAGCGTCTCTGCCGCCGAAAACTTCATCCGCTTGTAAAGTCCTCAACGACGCGACCCGGGACGGGACTCTGGCCACAGCCATGCGGCCCTGTCCACCCCCGGGTCTTTGCTTGCCTCCAGTCGATCAAGATAGCGCCGAACTCGCCGACGGCCAGACGCCGGCCACCGCGACGCGCCTAGAGCGACATGCTCGAAGGCCGAACCGGCCTTCGGGCTGAATGTCGCTCTAACTTCTTGAAGAGCGGGCAAGATTCAGCTGAAACGTGATTTCACGTTTCAGCATCTTGCCCTACGCGGCGAGGTGCCGGCGCAGGAAGCCGGTCGCCAGTTCCAGGCAACGCTCGTCGATGCCGTGGCCCAGGCCCGGACGGCTCTCGCTTTCCACATGCACGCCGGCCGCCTTCAGCGCCGCTTCGGTCTGCGGCATGGCGTGCGCGGGGATGATTTCGTCCTGATCGCCGTGGGTCAGCAGCACCGGCGGCTTGCTCTTGATCTCCGCATCCAGCTTCTGGGGACCCGGCAACAGGGTGGAGAAGCCGATCAGGCAGCCGACCGGCTGGGCCCGGCGCAGGCCGCAGTGCAGGGCCATCATGCCGCCCTGCGAGAAGCCGACGAGTCCCAGCTTGTCGGTGCTTAGCCCGTGGCTTTCCAGTTCCCGGTCCAGGAAGGCGTCGACCACCGGGGCGGCGGCTTCCGCGCCCTGGATCATGATGTCGTCGGTCTCGCCCTTGAAGGAAAACCATTGCAGGCCCATCGGGGCGACGTCGCAGTCCTGGTGGGCGTGCGGGGAGACGAAGGCCGCCTCCGGGAAGGCCTGCGCCAGCATCGGCGCCAGCTGGATCAGGTCGTTGCCGTCGGCCCCCAGGCCGTGCAGCAGCACGATCAGCTGTTTGGCCGGGCCGCCGCTCGCGGGCTGGTGGCGGGGGCCGTCGATCCGGGGAATGCTCTGATCGGACATCGCGTGCGGTTTCCGTCCTGTCGGTTCGGGTGAGCTGGGTTGGGGTTCACATGGGCGCGCCGGGGTGGCGGTAGGCGTGCCAGAGGAATCGCGCGGCCGCCGAACGGTAGGGCTGCCAGGCTTCCGCGATCGCCCGCATCGCCTTGGTGTCGGGCCGGCTTTCCAGCCCGTGGATGCGTTTGGCGGATTCCTGCAGCGCCAGGTCCTGGGCCGGAAAGACGTCCGGCCGCTCGAGGGCGAACAGCAGGAAAATCTCCGCCGTCCACACCCCGACCCCCTTCTGCGCGGTCAGATGCTTGAGCACCGTTTCGTCGTCTTGGGCCGCCAGCCAATTGAAGTCGAGGGCGCCGGAGGCCGCCTGCTCGGCCAGCCCGGTCAGGTAGCGGTACTTGGGCCGGCTGAGGCCGAGCGTCCGCGCTTCCTGCTCGCTCAGCTGCAAGAAGGCTTGCGGGGTGAGCGGGTCCAGGCGGGCGCGGATGCGTTGGACGATCGCGCCGGCGGCCTCCTTCGACAGCTGCTGGGCGGCGATCATGTTGACCAGCCCGCCGAAGCCGGCCTCCGCCTTGCGCACCGGCGGCAGGCCGCAGGCTTCGTAGGCGCGGCCGAGCGCCGGATCGGCCTCGGCGAGCGCGTCCAGGGCAGGTTTCAGACGGGTGTCTTGCTGCGGTGCGGGGTCCATGGGGCTGGACCTTAATCGCGCCGGTCGGTAGATGCACCCCCATGAAGCCCGCCGCCGCCCCAGACACCGCGCCTCGCGACGCAACGCCGCGCTCGAGCGAGCCTAATGCCGGCGAGGTGACGCGCTTCGCGCCTTCGCCGACCGGCCTCCTGCACCTGGGCCACGCCTATTCCGCCCTGGACGCCGCGCGCGCGGCCGGCCCGGCGGGCCGTTTCCTGCTGCGGATCGAGGACATCGACACCGCGCGCTGCAAGACGGAATTCGAACAGGCGATCTTCAACGACCTCGCCTGGCTGGGGCTCGGCTGGGCAACACCGGTGATGCGCCAGAGCACGCGGATGGACGCCTACGCCGAGGCGCTGGCGCACCTGCACGACCTGGGCGTGACCTACCCCTGCTTCTGTTCGCGCAAGGACATCCAGGCGGAGGCCGAGCGGATCGGCGCCGCCCCGCACGGCCCGCTCGGCACCCCCTACCCAGGGACCTGTCGCGACCTGTCCACGGCCGAACGGCGGGCCCGGATCGACGCTGGCACGCCCTACTCCCTGCGCCTGGACCACGCCCGCGCGCACGACCAGGTCGGCCGGCCGAGCTGGACCGACCGCCGGCACGGCACTTTCCAGGCCGACCTGGCCGAGATCGGCGACGTCATGCTGGCGCGCAAGGAGATCGCGACCAGCTATCACCTGGCCGTCGTGGTGGACGACGCCGCGCAGGGCATCACGCTGGTCACCCGCGGGGAGGACCTGCTGCCCGCAACCCCGATCCACCGCGTGCTGCAGGCGCTCCTCGACCTGCCGGTGCCGGACTGGGCCCACCACCGCCTGCTCGACGACGACCAGGGCAAGCGTCTGGCCAAGCGCGACGACGCGGTCTCGATCCGCGCCTACCGGGAGGCCGGCCACAGCCCGGCCCAGGTGCGCGCGCTGGCCGGCTGGTCGGATTGAGCGCGGGGCCGACAGCGGTCGAACACAACAGGGCAGCGCCGGGTCGCCGCGGCCTGTCTGTGAGCGCCGTCACTGTGCGAGACTTGACCCACGGCCAGCTTTGCCGACAGTTGACCGAACGCCGCCCGACGGGCGCGCGGCTGGACCGATGTGAGGAGGCCCCGGCACCTTCATGCGACTGACCGTCCTTGGCTGCGGCGACGCGTTCGGCAGCGGCGGCCGTTTGAACACCTGTTTTCAGCTGGACGCGCGCCGGCGGGACGACGGCGGCGAGGTGCGTCTGCTGGTCGACTGCGGCGCGAGCGCGATGATCTCGATGCACCGTGCCGGTACGGATCCGAACAGCATCGACGCGATCGCGATCACGCATCTGCACGGTGACCATTTCGGCGGCCTGCCATTCCTGCTGCTGTACCTGCAGTTCGAGGCCGGGCGCACCCGCCCGCTGGAGATCGCCGGGCCGCCCGGGATCCAGCAGCGGGTCAAGGACGCCTGCGCGGCGCTGTTCGGCAGCATCGACTGCGCCTGGCGGTTCGATCTCACGTTCCGCGAATGGGCGGAAGCCGAGCCGATCGCGCTTGCCGGCGTGGAGGTGACGCCGCGAGAGGTCGACCACGGCAAGGGCATCACCGCCTTCGGTCTCAGGGTGCAGGACGCGGAGAAGACGTTCGCCTACTCCGGCGACACCAAGTGGGTCGATGCCCTGCCGGTCCTGGCCGAAGCCGCGGACCTGTTCGTGGTCGAGTGCTACGCCTTCGACCGGCATCTTCCCACCCACACCGACTACCAGACGCTGCACCGACATCTGGACGAGTTGACCGCCCGGCGGGTGGCGCTCACCCACATGTCGACCTGCATGCTGGACCGCCGCGACGAACTGCGGCTGGACGCGCTCGACGACGGCCGGGTGATCGAGCTTTAGCCCATCCGCCCCGGCGCCCGCCCCTGTCTTGACCGGGCCGCAAGCCCAGCGTACGCCATCGTTAAAAGCCCGGCCGGTCGGTGCCGGCACCGGGCGATAACGACAGGCAATACGTTTTGGGGGAGACCGCCATGATCGATCTGACCCGCCGGCGCACGCTGCAGGGCCTGGGCACGATTGCGGGCGCCTCGGCGCTCGGCCTGCCGGGGATCGCGCGCGGCGCCGACAAAACCGTCGTCGGCGCGCTGCGCTTTACCAGCCACGCCCCCACCTTCGTCGCCAAGGAGCGCGGCTACTTCAAGGAAGCCGGGCTCGACGTCGACCTCAAGTTCTTCCAGGCGGCCCAGCCGATGGCGGTCGCGATCGCCTCGCGCGATGCCGACTACGCCGTGACCGCGATCACCGGCGGGCTGATCAGCCTGGCCGACAAGGGCGCGATCCGGGTGATCGGCGGGGCGCTGGAAGAATCCGAGGGCGTCAACGGGCAGAAGATCCTGGCCTCGAACAAGGCCTATGACGCCGGGCTGACCGATCCGAGCCAGCTCGACGGCGCCACCTACGGCATGACCCAGGCCGGCTCGTCGTTCCATTACATGGGCGCCCAGATCGCCGCGGCGGAAGGGGCGGACGTCTCGTTCAAGCCGCTGCAGAAGGTGGGCGCGATCATCGGGGCAATCAAAACCGGCCAGATCGACGCCTGGTCGATCGTCCCGCACATCGCCGAGGCGCTGGCCGGCAGCGGGGCCGTGCAAATCATCGGCGACGTGGTCGACTACCTGCCGACCTACCAGGTCACAACCGCCTTCACCTCGCCGCAGAACGTGACCCGCGACAGCGAGAAGACGCGCGCGTTCATCCAGGCTTTCGCCAAGGGCGCGCGCGACTACAACGCAGCCCTGGTCGACCAGACTGAAGGCGAGGACGCGGCGGAGGAGATGGTCCGCCTGATCCACAATTACGTCTACACCGACCGCCCCTACGAGAAGGCCGCGCCGTCGATCCGCGCCGGCGCCATGCGGATCAGCGAGGGTGCTGCGCTCAACATGGCGTCGATCGAGAACCAGCTGGGCTGGTTCAAGGCCGAGGGCCTGGTCCCTGGCGGCATCACGCTCGACCAGCTGGTCGACCCGCGGTTCGTGGAGACGACGTAGGCGCCGATGCGGCTCTCGCTGGACGGCGTCTCGCATGCCTACGGACCGACCGAGGTCCTGCGCGACATCTCGCTCACCGTGCCGGACGGGGAGATCGTCTGCCTGATCGGGCCCAGCGGCTGCGGCAAGTCGACCCTGCTGCGCTTCCTGGGCGGGCTGGAGCGGCCGGGCGCCGGGCGGGTGCTGCAGATCGGCGCGCCGCCAGCCGGTTCCCTGAACCCGCTGACCTACGTCTTCCAGGACTTCGCGCTGCTGCCCTGGCGCACGGTCGAGGGCAACGTGCGCCTGGCGCTCGAGGACAAGAAGATCGCCCGCGCCGAGATCGACCGGCTGGTCGACGACGTGCTGGCGCGTACGCGTCTCAGCGACTTCCGCCGCGCCCTGCCCAAGCAAATCTCCGGCGGCATGAAGCAGCGCGTGGCGATTGCCCGGGCGCTCGCGGTCAAGCCGGCGGTGATGCTGCTGGACGAGCCGCTCTCCGCGCTCGACGCGCAGACCCGCGAACTGCTGCTGGACGACATCGTGCAGCTGTGGACGCGCACGCCGTTCACCGGCGTCTACGTCACCCACAACTTGAGCGAGGCGGTGCGCGTCGGCCACCGCGTGGTCGTGCTGTCCCGCCGGCCGGGGCAGGTCCGGGAGGTCGTCAAGATCGACCGCCCGCTTGTCGAACGCGGCCTCGCCGATCCCGACCTGGAGCGGATCCAGGCCCGCCTGTGGGACCTGATGCGTGAGGAGGCGATGGCCGCCGACCAAGAACTGGCGGACGCGCGGAGCTGAACCATGGCCGATTCCGCGATCGATCGGGACACCGAGGCCGCCCGTGCGGCCACTGCCGCGGACGGGCAGGCGCCGGTGCGCGACGTCCCCTACCGCGGCGGCGGCTTCCGGCCGGTGCGTATCCGGTGGGTGGGGCCGGTGGTGTTCGCCGTGCTGATCGCGTTCCTGGAGTACGGAACGCGCGCGGGCTTCATCTCGCCGCTGACGATCCCGCGGCCGAGCGCGGTGCTCGCCACCTTCGCTGAGCTGTGGCGGACAGGCATGCTCTGGACCCACCTGCTGCCCAGCCTGCAGCGCCTGGCCGTGGGCGCGGCGATGGGCGCCAGTGCCGGCATCGCCGTCGGGGTGGCGATCGGGCTGTTCTCCTACATGCGCGCGGCCCTGGTGCCGCTGGTGGCGGCGCTGTTCCCGATCCCCAAGATCGCGCTGTTGCCGCTGTTCGTGATCTGGTTCGGGGTCGACGAGGGCTCGAAGTACGCCCTGATCGCGTTCGGCACCTTCACGCCCACCGTGGTGTCGACCTACGGCGCGGTCGACAACGTCGACCGGACGCTGATCCGGATGGGTCAGAGCTTCGACCTGCCGTGGCTGTCGATCGTGCGCAAGATCGTGCTGCCGGGGGCGCTGCCGGGGATTCTCTCGGGCCTCAGGATCAGCCTCGCGATCGCGATCATCCTGCTGGTCGCCGCCGAAATGCTGGGCGCAGAGCACGGCGTGGGCGCGATGATCCTGCAGGCGGGCTCGCTCTACGACCTGGAGCGCCTGTTCGCCGGCGTCGCGATCCTCTCGGCACTCGGCGTGCTGCTGTCGTTCACCATCGGCCAGGCCGAACGCCGGCTGCTGGCCTGGCGGGCGTAGGCCAGCCAGTCTTATCGGAGACGTACAGAAACATGGGGAGTGGCGGAGGGGGTGTCCTCCATACCCACGTTCAC
>CAYRCO010000094.1:1420-10732 GCA_964422775.1 uncultured Rhodovibrio sp. | reverse complement strand
GACCGTGGCCCCTCCTCCCCTGCCCCTCCTCCCACTGGAGGAGGGGAATCAGTTGGGGTGGCGGAGGTATCTCCTCACTTCGTCCCCGGCGTGCCGTCGAACTTGCGTTCCAGGCCTGACCAGCACTCGGGATAGTCCATCTGCAGCTCGTCCAGCTCGCCGGCGTAGGATGTTACGTGTTGGGGGAAGCGGGTCTCGAACATGAAGGCCATGGTGTCGGACAGGCGCTCGGGCTTGAGCTCGACGTTGCTCGCCTTCTCGAACGCTTCGGTGTCCGGCCCATGAGGGAGCATGCAGTTGTGCAGCGACATCCCGCCCGGCTTGAAGCCGCCCGGCTTGGCATCGTAGACGCCGTAGATCAGGCCCATGAACTCCGACATGATGTTGCGGTGGTACCAGGGCGGGCGGAAGGTGTTCTCCGCGACCAGCCAGCGGTCGGGGAAAATGATGAAGTCGACGTTGGCCGTCCCCGGCGTTTCCGAGGGCGCGGTCAGAACGGTGAAGATCGACGGGTCCGGGTGGTCGAAGCGGATCGCGCCCACCGGCGAGAAGGTCCGCAGATCGTAGCAGTAGGGCGCGTAGTTGCCGTGCCAAGCGACCACGTCGAGCGGCGCGTGGTCGATCTTCGCCTGGTGGAAGCCGCCGCCCCACTTCAGCGTGATCGTGCCGTCGATCCCGTCCTTGTCCTCGTAAGCCGCCACCGGCGTCTTGAAGTCGCGCGGATTGGCCAGGCAGTTGGCGCCGATCGGGCCGCGGTCCGGCAGGGTGAACTTGCCGCCGTAGTTCTCGCAGACGTAGCCGCGCGCCGGGCCGTCCACCAGCTCGACCTTGAAGGTCATGCCGCGCGGGACGACGGCGATGTCGCCGGGACCGGCCTGCATCTTGCCCAGTTCGGTGAAGACCTGCAGGCGCCCCGTCTCGGGCGCGATCAGGAGTTCGCCGTCGGCGTTGGTGAAGTAGCTGTCCTCCATCGACTGGGTCGCCAGGAAGACGTGGCTCGCCATCCCGGCCTGCGTGTCCGCGTCGCCGCAGGTGGTGATCGTGCGCATGCCGGTGACGAAGGTCAGCGGCGTGTCCTCCGGGATCGGGATCGGCGACCAGCGCAGCTGCTGGATCGGTAGGTCGGCCTCGTCGCGCGCCGGGGCGGTGCGCCAGGCCGGCAAGTCGACCCGATGGAAGCGCGTGGCGTGCCTCACGCCCGGGCGGATCCGGTACAGCCAGGAGCGCTCGTTCTCACTCCTGGGCGCGGTGAAGGGCGAGCCCGAAAGCTGCTCGGCGTACAGGCCGTAATTGCACTTCTGCGGCGAATTCATGCCCTGCGGCAGGGCGCCCGGCAGCGCCTCCGTCTCGAAGTCGTTGCCGAAGCCGGACATGTAGGAAAGCTGCCCGGCCTGCTGGCCCAGGTCGCGCTGCACGTTCATGGCTGGTCCCTCCGTCCACCGCCCGCCGTGGGGCCTCGAACGGGCGGGCCAACGGAGGCGGCGGCTTGCGTCTTGACGTCGCACCCACAATCGTTTCAGATGAAATGGATGTCAACGGGGGGCCGCATCATCGCCCGCACTGAGCCCGACGCGCACAACCGTCGCCCGGCCGCAAGACACGCGCGCAAGAGAGACCAGGCGACCGACCCAGATGAGGTGACCGACACGCACGACCCGAGCCAACCCGCGCCCGAACAGGCCGCGCCCGAAACGGTCGCATTCGATCTGGCGCAGTTCCTGCCCTATCGGATGAACGTGCTAGCGGGCCGGATCAGCCGGCAGCTGGCCACCGTCTACGGCGCGCAATTCGGCCTGACGATCCCGGAATGGCGGATTTTGGCGCACCTGAGCCAGCTGCCGCCGGGGGCCGGCGACGTCTCGGTGCGCGAGGTCCAGGCGCGGGTCGACATGGACAAGGCCAAGGTGACCCGCGCCGCCCAGCGGCTGGAGGCCGCCGGGCTGATCAGCAAGCGCGCGAACCCGGCCGACCGGCGCCTGGTCCGCCTCGCGCTGACCGAAGCGGGACACCGGCGGATGGCGGTGCTGGTGCCTTGGGTGCAGGACTACGAACGCCGGCTGCTGGAGGTCCTGGAACCGGAGGAGCGGGCGGCCTTCCTGGCCGCACTCGACAAGCTTGAAGCCGCGACCGCGCCGGTCGACGCCGGCACGGACGACGGCTCGGAGGAGACGCCCGAAACGCCCTAGCAGCAGCGAGAAGACCGGGGCGACCACGCCCGGCCCCGGGCGATCGCCCGGGAACAACAACCCAAAGCGGCCGACGCCGCGCACGCCGGAGCAACCGGCGGCCGGCCCGGTTTCCGCATCACCTCAAGGGGGAGGTAAACCCGATGACATCGACGTGGACCCGCGGCCGCCACGGTCGCCCGAAGATTGGGGGCCGCCCGAACAGTGGGGGCCGCCTGCAAACCCGGCCGGTGGCGGCCCTGATCGCAGGTGCCGCCCTGGCGCTCGGCCTGACCGCCGCCGGCCCGGCGCAGGCGACGGAACTGGTGCTGTCGTCCTGGCTGCCGCCCAAGCATCCGATCGTGGTCAACGCGATCCAGCCCTGGGCGGAGAACGTCGAGCAGGCGACCGACGGCGAGGTGACGGTGCGCGTGCTCTCCAAGCCGCTCGGCCCCGCGCCGGCGCACTACGACCTGGCGCGCGACGGGGTCGCCGACATCACCTACGGCCTGCACTCGTTCGTTCAGGACCAGCGGTTCGTGCGCTCGCGTATCGGCCAGTTCTCCTTCCTGGGCGACGACGCGGTGGCGACCTCGAAGGCGTTCTGGAACGTCTATACGGGCCAATTGGACGCGCAGAAGGAGCACGCGGGCACCAAGCTTCTGGGTCTGTTCATGCACGGGCCCGGCGTCTTCCACAACAACGTCCGGCGGATCGAGCAGGTCGGCGACTTCGAGGGGCTGAAGATCCGCACGCCCGGCGGCTACATCGCCGATCTGATGGGCAACCTGGGCGCGACCACGCTGTTCATGTCCTCCAACGAGGTCTACGAGAAGCTGTCCCGCGGGGTGATCGACGGCGTCACCTTCACCTACGAGGCGCTGACCGCCTTCAACCTGACCGACTACATCGACTATTCGATGCGCACGCCGGGCGGGATCTACAACACCACATGGTTCCTGGTGATGAACGACGACACCTGGGAGGGCATCTCCGAGGAGAACCGCCGGGCGATCGAAAAGGTCTCCGGCGAGGCGTTCGCCGAACTGGTCGGCCAGGCCTGGAACCAGGCCGACGAGAAGGCGATCGCCAAGCTTAAGGACGCCGGGATCGAGATCTACGATGCGCCCAACCCGGTGCTGAACGCGATCAAGGACGAGGCCGCCAAGCTGGAAGCCGACTGGGCGGCCAAGCTGGAGGAGCAGGGCTACGACGGTAAGGCCGCGCTCGAGGCCTTCCGCCAGCGCACCGGCGTCGACTACTAGCGCCCGCCATGGCCGACCGGGCAACCCCCGATCCGGGTGCGGGGGCCGGCAGCGATCGCGCGCTGCTGCCGGCCCCGCTCGACCGGCTGCTGGGGTGGCTGTGCGGCGGGCTGATCCTGGGCCTGACCGGGCTGACGGCCGCCGACGTGATCCTGCGCTACTGGTTCAACGCGCCGGTATCGGGCGCGTTCGAGCTGACCGAGATCATGCTGGCGGCGCTGATTTTCGCCGCCCTGCCGCTTACCACCGACCGCGACGCGCACGTCACCGTCGACCTCGTGGACGCGCTGGTGCCCGCGCGCGGGCAGCGGATCCTGCGGGTAATCGGCGACGTGGTAAGTGCGCTGGCGCTTGGGGTGTTCGCCTGGCGGCTCGTCCTGCGCGCGCTGCAGCTGATGGCGGAGGGCACGCAGACCTTCTCGCTGTCGGTGCCGATGCACCCGCTGGCGTGGTTCGCCGCTTTCGCCTGCGCGCTGAGCGCGCTCACCGCCCTCGCCCACGCTGCCCGTATGCTGAGCCGGTGAGGCGTTCCACCCTGCCCGACCTTATCGCGACCCGACCGGTATCATGACCGCTTCGCTGATCGGCTTCGCCGTCCTGCTGCTGCTGATTTTCCTGCGCGTGCCGATCGCGTTCGCGATGGCGATCGTGGGCGCGTTCGGGTTTGCGGAAATGCGGGGCATGGAGGCGACGCTGGCGATGGCCGGCAACGTCGTCTACGAGACCGGCCTGTCCTACACCCTCTCCGTCGTGCCGCTGTTCATCTTCATGGGCAACGTGCTCGCAATGGCGGGGGTCAGCCACGGGCTGTTCGCGGTCGCGAACCGCCTGGCCGGCCGGGCGCGCGGCGGGCTCGCGATCTCCACCGTGATCGCCTGCGGCGGCTTCTCGGCCGTCTGCGGCTCCTCGCTCGCGACCGCGGCGACGATGTCCAAGGTGGCGATGCCCTCGATGCGCCGGTTCGGCTACGCCGACAGCCTGGCCGCCGGTTCGATCGCCGCAGGCGGCACGCTGGGCATCCTGATCCCGCCGTCGGTAATCCTGATCATCTACGGCATCCTGACCGAAACCGACATCGGCGACCTGTTCGTCGCCGGCGTGATCCCGGGCGCGGTCGGGCTCTTGTTCTACATCGCCGCCGTGGCGATCGCGGTGCGCCTGAACCCGCTACTGGCCCGCCAGCAGGCGGAACCGGCGCCGCTGTCGCGCAGCGACCTGATCGGCGTCGCCTCGGTCACGCTGCTGTTCGTCGTGATCATGGTCGGGATCTACGGCGGGTTCTTCACGCCAACGGAGGCGGCCGGCATCGGCGCGGCCGTCTCGCTCGCGATCGCCGCGGTCCTGGGCGGTCTCACCCGGGCCGGCCTGGGCCGGGCGATGCGGGAGAGCGCGCAGGCGACCGCGATGATCTTCGCCGTCATCATCGGGGCGGAGATCTTCACCAACTTCATCAACTTCGCCGGCCTGCCGGACGCCATGTCGCAAGCCGTGAGCGCCTACGAGCTCAGCCCCTGGATGGTGATGGCGGCGATCGTGCTGATCTACCTCGTCCTGGGCTGCGTGCTCGAAAGCCTGTCGATGATCCTGCTGACGGTGCCGATCTTCTACCCGCTGATCGTGCAGCTGGACTTCGCCGGCACGCTGCTGGCCGATCCGAACCTGGCGCTGATCTGGTTCGGCATCGTCGTCGTGGTGGCGACCGAGATCAGCCTGATCACCCCGCCGATCGGCCTCAACGTGTTCGTGCTCAGCTCCGTCCTGCCGGATGTCGGCTTGCGCACCATCTTCAAGGGCGTGCTGCCCTTCTGGATCGCCGACATCTTCCGCCTGATCCTGCTGCTGGCTGTCCCCGGCCTGTCGCTGTGGCTGGTGCTGTAGGGCCGCTCGCGCCTGCGGGATGGCAAGCGCGTGGGGAATGGAGAGCGCGTGCAGAATGGCAAGCGCGTGGGTCTGCGGCCTGCTGCGCAAGCCGTTCACGTGAGTCGTCGCTTAAGCTGCGACGACCGCCAACTGATTCCCCTCCTCCACGGGGAGGAGGGGTTAGGGGAGGAGGCTGCCAAGCCGCCGATGCTGCGTGCTACCTCCTCTCCCTAGCCCTCTCCTCCCACGTGGAGGAGAGGGGAGAAGGTAAACGCTGCCGCCCCTTACTCGAACGTCTCCAGCTCGTCGATGAAGCGCTCGATCAGCCCCAGACCCTGGTGCCAGAAGTTGGGGTCGCTCGCGTCCAGGCCGAACGGGGCGAGCAGGTCGCGGTGGCGCTTGGTGCCGCCGGCCTGCAGCATCTCCAGGTACTTGTCGGCGAAGCCGTCCTGCGCGTTCTCGTAGACGGCGTACAGGCTGTTCACCAGGCAATCGCCGAAAGCGTAGGCGTAGACGTAGAACGGCACGTGGATGAAGTGCGGGATGTAGGCCCAGAAGTACTGATACTCCTCGTCGAACGCGAACACATCGCCCAGCGCCTCGCGCTGCGTCTCCAGCCAGATCTGGCCCAGGCGCTCGGGCAGCAGTTCGCCCTCGCGGCGCTCGTCGTGGACCCGGCGCTCGAACTCGTGGAAGGCGATCTGCCGGACCACGGTGTTCAGCATGTCTTCCACCTTGCTGGCGAGCATGACCTTGCGGCGCTTGGGATCGGTCTCGTTGCGCAGCATCCGCTGGAAGGTCAGCATCTCGCCGAACACGCTCGCGGTCTCCGCCAGCGTGAGCGGGGTGTCCGCCATCAGGTGGCCCTGATCGCCCGCCAGCACCTGGTGCACGCCGTGGCCGAGCTCGTGGGCGAGCGTCATCACATCCCGCGTCCGCCCCTGGTAGTTCAGCAGCACGTAGGGGTGGGCGCTCGGCACTGTGGGGTGGGAGAAGGCGCCCGGCGCCTTGCCCGCGCGGGTGGGCGCGTCGATCCAGTTGCGGTCGAAGAAGCGCTGCCCGACTTCCGCCAGGGTGGGGGAGAACTCGGCGTAGGCGTTCAGCACCGTCTCGCGCGCGCTCCGCCAGGGCACGATCTTGTCGTCGTCCTCCGGCAGCGGCGCATTGCGGTCCCAGTAGGGCAGCGTATCCTTGCCCATCCATGTCGCCTTCAGGCGGTAGTAGCGGTGCGAGAGCTTCGGATAGCTCTCCCGCACCGCGCCGACCAGGGCGTCGACCACCTCGTCCTCGACGAAGTTCGCCAGGTTGCGCGAGGACACCGGCCGGGCGAAGCCGCGCCAGCTGTCCTCGATCTGCTTGTCCTTGGCGAGCGTGTTGGTGATCAGGGAGAAGGTGCGCACGTGCTCGCCCAGCGTGCCGCCGAAGGTCTTGGCCGCGGCCTTGCGCGTCGCCTCGTCTTGGCTGGTCAGCTTGTTCAGCACTTCCGAGGAGGTCAGCTCCTCCCCGTTCATCGGGAACCGCAGGGCGGCCATCGTCTCGTCGAACAGCCGCACCCAGGCCGACCGGCCCGCGACGTTCTTCTCGTGCAGCATCCGCTCCAGCTCGTCGGACAGCTGGTGCGGGCGGAAGGCGCGCACGTCGCGCAGCCACGGGCGGTAGGCGGCGAGCTTTTCGCTCGCCAGCTTGGCCTCGATCTCCGTCTCCGGGATGTTGTTCAACTCCAGGGTGAAGAACACGAGGTCGGTGGAGATCTCGGTCACCGACTCCTGCATGCCCTGATAGAACTTACCCACCTCCGGGTTCGACATGTCGCCGGAGTAGACCAGCTGGGCGTAGCTCATCAGCCGGCCCAGCACTTCCTCGATCGCCTCGTAGCGTTCGATGGCCAGCGCGAGCGTGTCGCCGTCCAGACCGGCGAGCCGGCCCTCGTAATCCTCGCGCAGCTGGCGCGCCTGCTGGCGGGCGCGCGCGAGGTCGTCCTTGAGTTCCCTGGATTGCGTGCCGGGATAGAGGTCGTTCAGGTTCCACTCCGGCAGCGGGCCCAAATCGCCCTCGCCGGCCGCGCCGCCGCGCCGGTCGGCGTCGGGGGCCGGGCGCGCGGGCCCGATCTGGCGGTCGGCGAGGCTGCGGCTGAGGCGCGTCGAAGCGGTGGCGTGCGGCATGCGTATCCTCCTTGATCCCCGAGCGATATAAGGGGACATAGGAAGCAAGGAAAGACCGGAAGACGGCGGCGCGGGCGGCTGTGCCGCACCGGACCACCTCCGGCGACAAAACGGACGACAAACGCCCGGCTTGAGGGAGGCGACATGGCGCTGGCGACGACGGCCCTGAGAGAGGCCGAAGGCCCGGATTTTCCCCACGGCGACTACGACCGCTGGGACAGCATCCCGCAGGCGTTCTTCGAAGTCGTCGACCGCGCGCCCGACGCCCCGCAGCTGTGGGCCAAGCGCGACGGCGCCTGGCAGCCGCTGACCCGGGCGGAGGTCGCCGAGCGAGTGCGCGCGCTCGCCCGCGGGCTGCGGCGGCTGGGCCTGAAGCCCGGCGAACGGGTGGTGCTGGTGGCGGAGAACCGGCCGGAGTTCGTGATCGCCGATCTGGCGGTGATGACGGCGGGCGGCATCACCGTGCCCGCCTACACCACCAACACCGAGGCGGATCACCTGCACATCCTGGAAGACAGCGGCGCGACGCTGGCGATCGTCTCGACCGAACAGCTGGCCCGGACCCTGCTGCCCGCGGCGACGCGCGCCAGCCACTGCCGCACCGCGATCCAGATCGAAGGCGACCTGCCCGCCCAGCAGCCGGCCGACCTGGAGGTGCACGCCTGGACCGCCGCGCTGCAGGCGCCGGCGGCGGACGACGGGTTCGATCCGGACGCGGCCGCCCGGGAACTCAAGCGCGACCAGACCGCCTGCTTCATCTACACCAGCGGCACCGGCGGCGCGCCCAAGGGCGTGGTGCTGTCGCACGGCAACGTGCTGTCCAACTGCAAGATGGCCTACCACCTGCTCGCCTCCTTCGGGCTGGGCGACGAGGTGTTCCTGTCCTTCCTCCCGCTGTCGCACTCCTACGAGCACACCGCCGGGCAGTGCTTCCCGCTCACTATCGGCGCGCAGATCTACTATTCGCGCGGCGTCGAGCATCTGGCGGGCGAGCTCCAGGAGGTGAAGCCGACGGTGATGACGGCCGTCCCGCGGCTCTACGAATCCTT
This sequence comes from uncultured Rhodovibrio sp., assembly GCA_964422775.1. Taxonomy (GTDB): domain Bacteria; phylum Pseudomonadota; class Alphaproteobacteria; order Kiloniellales; family Rhodovibrionaceae; genus Rhodovibrio. The sequence goes on along the minus strand of CAYRCO010000094.1, from coordinate 2,231 downwards.
CCGCCAGCGGATCCTGCGCGGGATCGAGAAGGCGCCCGCCGCCCGGCAGAAGCTGTTCCACCAGACCCTGGCGTTGGGCCGGAAGCGCTACCACGACCCCAAGTCGCTCGGCTTCGGCGAGCGGCTGCAGGACGCCGTTCTGGACAAGCTGGTCCGCGGCAAGGTGGCGGAGCGCTTCGGCGGCCGGCTGAAGGGCATGGTCTCGGGCGGCGCCGCGCTCGATCCCGAAGTCGGGATCTTCTTCAACGCGCTCGGCATCCGGGTGCTGCAGGGCTACGGCCAGACCGAGACCTCGCCGGTGGTCGCCTGCAACCCGCCGGACAAGTGCAAGCTGCACACGGTGGGCCCGCCGCTGCCGGACGTAAAAGTGCGGATCGCGGAGGACGGCGAGCTGCTGGTGGCGGGGCCGAACGTGATGCAGGGCTACTGGCAGCTGCCCGACCAGACCGCGGCGACGATCAAGGACGGCTGGCTGCACACCGGCGACCTCGCGACCATCGACGAGGACGGCTATGTCCAGATCACCGACCGGAAGAAGGACATCGTCGTGCTGTCCGGCGGCGACACCCTGTCGCCCGCCCGGATCGAAGGCTTTCTGACCCGGCAGCCGGAGATCGCCCAGGCGATGGTCTACGGCGACAAGCGCCCGCATCTGGTGGCGATCGTGGTGCCCGATCAGGAGTGGCTGGCGGACTGGGCCAAGGCGCAGGGCAAAGCAGCCGGCGACGACCAGGACCCGGCGGCGCTGATGGCGGAGCTGGCCGGCGACGGCGACCTGCGCGCGGCCCTCGACAAGGCGATCCAGCGGGCG
>CAYRCO010000094.1:0-1405 GCA_964422775.1 uncultured Rhodovibrio sp. | reverse complement strand
TCCAGGTGCTCGGGCACGGCGCGAGCCTGCCCGAGAAGGTCCGGCGCTTCACCGTCGCGCCCGCCCCCTTCACGATCGACAACGACATGATGACCCCGACGCTCAAGGTCCGCCGGCACAAGGTGAAGGACGCCTACCAGGACCGGCTGGAGGCGCTGTACGGGAAGTGAGCGTTCGGGACGCAAGCTGTCGGGCGCGTAAGCTGTCGGGCAAGTGAGGGGCGGCCTGCTCGGCAGTCCGCTCGCCGACGCCCGGTGGCGGCACCGCGGCGGGGTTCCCGCGTGGGGCGCGGCCGGTAAAACGGACGGCCCGCGGCGTTAGGCAATTTGAATCGGTACGGCTCAACCGCGGCGTTAGCCTCCCGGCTCTTTTCGAGCCAACGGGGGCACCGCGGCATGCGCGAGCGCGAGGCTGAGAGCAGCCAGGATACCGGCCATAACACGAGCCAGCACACGCGAACACTGGACACACCGGGGCCGGAGACGCCGTTCGGGGCGGCGTGCGCGGCGTTCCTGGAACACGGGCGCTATGCGCGCAACCACGCCGACCACACGCTGCGCGCCTACGCCCAGGACCTGGCGGAAGCGCGCCGGCGCCTCGGCGACGCGCGGCCGGTGTCGGAGATCACGCGGGAGGACCTGAAGGACTACGCCCAGGCGCTGTTCGACGGCGGCCGGCTGTCGGAGGCGTCGATCAAGCGGCGGCTGGCCTGCCTGCGCGCCCTGTTCCGCTGGCTGGAGGACGAGGGTGCGGTCGAGCTCAGCCCGTTCCACCGGCTGCGCCTCAACCTGCGCCTGCCCCGGCGCCTGCCGCGCGGCTTGAGCGCGCCGGAGATGCGCCGGCTGCTGGCGACCGCCGCGGGCGACCTGGGCCTCGCGAAGCCGGGGCGCTATTCGGCCGACGCGCTGCGGCGCCTCGCCGGCCCGGCGACGATGGGCGCGTTCACCCAGCTGGCCGCGGTGGAGATCCTGTTCGCAAACGGCATGCGGGTGGGCGAGCTGTGCGGGCTCGACCGGCGGGACGTCGACCTGGACGCGGGAACGATCTACCTGCGCGGCAAGGGCGACCGCGAGCGCGCGGTGTTCCTGCCGGATGCCGACGTGCGCCGGCTGCTGGCGAGCTACCTCGAGCTCGCCCCGGCGGTGACCCACGCCGACCCGGCGACGACAGCCGTGCTATTGACCCCGCGCGGCCGGCCGGCAACGACCCAGCACATCCGCATCCACCTGCGCGCGCTCGGCGAACGCGCCGGCCTGACCCCCCACATGCTCCGCCACACGGCCGCGACCCACCTGCTCGAAGCCGGCGTCGACCTGCGCTACGTCCAGCGCCTGCTCGGCCACCAGTCGGTGGCGACCACCCAGATGTACACCGCCGTGACCCACGCCAGTCTGAAGGCGGTGGT
>CAYRCO010000093.1:0-10775 GCA_964422775.1 uncultured Rhodovibrio sp. | reverse complement strand
TCACCTTCCAGCTGAATCTTGCCCACGCTTCAAGACGTTAGAGCAACATGCTCTACGACGTTACCCGTCGCCCTCGTTGGCAAGGACCGGATCGCCGACAGCGGGAGGCGGCTCGGCGCTGGCGCGTCGTGCCCGCTAACCGCTCGCGAGACCGATCCCGAACAGCAGGCTGTGCGCCAGCATCAGCTGGCCGCAGCGCTTCAGTGTGCGGTTGAGGGTGGGCCCGTCGGTCGTGGTGTAGAGCGTGCGCACGATCGATGCCGCGAGCGGCAGGGTCAGAAGCGGCAGCAGCCGCGCCCAGGCGCCGTCGGCCAGCGCCATCGCCACCGGCACGCCGTAAGCGAGGGTCAGCAGGCCCACGAACTCGACCCGCGCGGCCGCACGGCCGAACCGCACCACCAGGGTCCGCTTGCCGGCCTCCCGGTCGCCGTCGACGTCGCGGACGTTGTTGATCACCAGCATGCAGGTGGTGAGCCCGGCCGCCGGCAGGCTGGCGAGCAGCGCCCGCCAGGCTAGCGCGCCCTCCGGCACCCCTTGCGGCAAGGGCGCGACCGGCGCGGCGGCCTGGACGTAGAAGGTGCCGTTGACCGCAACCAGGCCGAAGAAGACGAACACGAACGGATCGCCCAGGCCCTTGTAGCCGTAGGCCGGCCCGCCGGTGTAGGCGATCCCGGCTGCGATCGAGATCAAGCCGACGGCCACGATCGGCCAGCCGCCCAGCCAGACCAGGTAACAGCCGACCGCGACGGCGCCCGCGAAGGCGATCCACATCGCCCGATAGACGGTGCGCCCATCGATCAGCCCGCCGGCCGTCACGCGCCGGAAGCCGACCCGGCTGTCGGTGTCCGCGCCGTTCAGCGCGTCGTAGTAGTCGTTGGCGAAGTTCGTGCCGATCTGGATCAGAAGCGCGCCCAGGAGCGCCGCCAGCGCCGCCCCGGCGTGGAAGACCCCGGCGCCGAGCGCGGTCCCCGTGCCGACGATCACCGGCGAGGCGCCGGCTGGCAGGGTTTGCGGGCGCGCGGCCATCAACCAAGCCCGTAGGCGGGAGACGGCCGGGGCCGTTTCGGCCGCAGCCGGTGGGTTTGCGTCGTGCGGGGCGGGCTCCGTCATAGCCGCCCTAAACCACACCCCTTGCGGGTATGCAATGCGACTATTGAGCCGCGGCCGCACGGCGCGCGCGCCGCTCCCGGGTCGCCTGGCGCCAGCGGTCGGCGGAGAAGATCGCAAGCGCGGTCCAGATGAACGCGAAAGTGATCGCGTGGTCGATCGAAAACGGCTCGCCGAAGGCCAACACCGCCAGCAGGAAGTGCCCGGTCGGCGCCAGGTACTGGAAGAAGCCGACGGCGATGTAGCTGATCCGCCGGGCGCCGCAAGTGAACCAGATCAGCGGTAGCGACGTGATCAGCCCCGCGGCGATCAGCAGCACCGCCTGCCCCGGCCCGGCGGCGGTAAAGCTGCCGGTGCCCGCCGCGCCCAGCCAGAGCAGGAAGGCGAGCGCGAAGGGCCCCATGATCAGGGTCTCCAGGAACAACCCCTCGATCGATTCGACGTTGGTGGTCTTGCGGATCAGGCCGTAGAAGCCGAACGACAGCGCCACCACGAGCGACGGCCACGGCAGGCCGGTGGTCTGGAATGCCAGGTTGGCGACGCCGATCGCCGCCAGCGCGACCGCGACGCCCTGCGCCGGCGACAGCCGCTCGCGCAGCACAAGCACGCCGAGCACGACGTTGACCAGCGGATTGATGTAGTAGCCGAGCGAGATCTCCATCACGCGCTCGGCCGAGACCGCCCAGATGAAGGTCAGCCAGTTGGCGCAGATGAACAGCGTCGAGCCCAGCAGCATCAGCCGCGTCCGCGGGTCGGCGAGCGCGGCGCGCACCGCCCGCCAGCGGCCCAGCACCGTCAGCAGGCCGGCCAGCAGCACCACCGACCAGACGATCCGGTGCGAGAGCACCTCCAGCGGGGGGACGTGGCGTAGGACGTGGAAATACACCGGCAACACGCCCCAGCTGCCGAACGCCGCCGCGGCGTAGAGGCCGCCAATCAGTTTCTCGTCGCGCATGTCGGTCTTCTTGTTGGTCTTGGCGTCTTGTCGGTCTTGGGCAGGTGGGCGATCAGCCGGTAGCGGTCTGGGCGCGCGCGATCGGGCGGTCCGGGATCGGCGCGTGCAGCGCGGCCGAGATCACTCCGAGTGCGATCGCCAGCGCCCAGACGGTGTCGTAAGAGCCGGTCAGGTCGTACAGCAGCCCGCCCAGCCAGGCCCCGAAGAACGCGCCCACCTGATGGCTCAGCATTACCAGCCCGAACAGGGTGGCGAGATAGCGCGCGCCGAAAATCTGGCCGACCAGGCCGCTCGTCAACGGCACCGTGCCCAGCCACATCAGCCCGAACGCGGAAGCGAACAGATAGACCGTCAGCTCCGTCTTCGGAGCCGCCAGCATCGCGGCGATCGCGACCGCCCGGGCGAGGTAGAGGCCGGAGAGCAGGTGCTTCTTGCGCATCCGCCCGCCCGCCCAGCCGCAGGCGAACGCGCCGATGACGTTGAACAGCCCGACCAGCGACAGCGCCGTGGCGCCAACCAGCGCCGGCAAGCCGAGGCCGCCCACGTAGGCCGGCAGGTGGGTAGCGACGAAGGCGATATGGAAGCCGCAGACGAAGAAGCCGGCGGTCAGCAGCAGAAAGCCCTTGTGCCGGATCGCCTCGTCGAACGCCTCGCGCAGGGTCTGCTCGTGCGCCTGCCTCTGCGCCGGCTTGCCGCGCAGCAGGAAGGCGAGCGGGATCACGAGCGCACTCACCGCCGCCAGCGCCAACAGGCCGCCGTGCCAGTCGCTCAGCCCCATCATCGCCTGCGTGCCCGGCAGCAGCACGAACTGACCGAGCGAGCCGCCGGCCGTCGCCACGCCCAGCCAGGTCGACCGCCGGTCCTCCGGCGCGGCCCGCGCGACGGCCGACAACACCAGCGGAAAGCCGCAGGCCGCCACGGCCATCCCGACCAGGATGCCGCCGCCCAGGTGCAGGCCGAGCGGGGTCGGCACGCCCGCCATCACCAGGATGCCGCCGGCGTAAAGCGCCCCGCCCAGAGCCAGGAGCCGGCCGGTGCCGTAGCGGTCGGCCAGCCCGCCGCAGACCGGCTGCAGGACGCCCCACAGCAGGTTCTGCACCGCGATCGCGAAGGCGAAGCTGCCGCGCGGAATCTCCAGCGCGGTCGTCATGGGCTCCAGGAACAGGCCGAACGTCTGGCGCACGCCCATGTTCACGCCCATGACGACCATCGCCGCGGCGAGCACGAGCCAGGCCGCCGGTTGCCATCGCACGGCTGTGGACACGAAAGAACCTTCCAGCAGAGGGAATGGAGAGCCTCGATGAATACAGGCTAAAGTCGGGCGGCGCCCCGCGCCTAACCGGCGCGCGCATGGGTGGCATGCGACCGCGCGCGGGCGAGGGTACACCGTCACCCCGGGGACGCACAGCGCGGCTCGCGCCTTGGCCGCCGGTTCTCACGGCCCGGTGTCAGCGTGTGTCGGCGTGTGTCGGCGTGTATCGGCGTGCCGCTTGGGCGGCAAACGCCGCCTATGCCGTCCTCACTTGATGTCGTCGACCGTCTCGAAGCCCTCGAACTGCGGGCGGTCGAGGTAGATGTGCTTGTGATCGCCCGCGTTGGCGTGCGCCTGGCGGAAGGCTTCCGAGCGGGTCCAGGCCTCGAAGCTCTCCCGATCACGCCACATCGTGTGCGAAGCGTAGAGGGTATAGTCCTCGGTCTGCGGCCCACGCAGCATCCGGAACTCCAGGAAGCCGGGCGTCCCGGCCAACTTGGATTCGCGCTGGCGCCAGACGTCCTCGAACTCCTCCTCGTGGCCGCGCTTCACCTGAAAGCGGTTCATGGCGATGAACATGACGGCGCTGTGCTCCTCGACTCCGGTCGTTGGCGGTCGCTCGTTAACGTGGGAATAGGCAGCGTGTACCGGCGAGTCCCCCGCCGCTAGGAAGAGAGGGAACCCGCCGCTGGGCCATGCCTTCTTTCGCGCAACCTTAACCGCACGTGCTCGCCCGGCCTAGAGGTCGCGGGCGTCGAGTTCGGCTTTGAGGTCGCGCACCTTGGCCTTCACGCCCGGCTGATAGGGGTGGATCTCCAGCGACGCCTGGAACGCCGCCAGCGCCTTTTGCGGCTGGTCGAGGGCGAGGTAGCAGAGCCCGCGCCCGGACAGGGCGCCGAAGTGCCGCGGCTCCAGCGTTAGCGTCCGGCGGATGTCGGCCAGGGATCGCTGGTAGTTGCCCAGTTGATAGTTCACGGTCGCGCGCGCGTTCCAGGCCTCCGCGAAACCGGGGGCCTTGCGGACCGCATCGTCGAACGCGATCAGGGCGCCCTCCAGGTCGCCGTCCTGCAGGGCTTCCCGGCCCTGGCGCAGCAGCGCCTCGACGTAGCCGTTGGGATGCTGGAACCAGATCGCCCAGATCCGGCCGGCGATCATCTGGGCCTGTCCGCGGCTGTCGGCGTTTTGCAGCCGGTCGAACAGCGGGTCCAGACGCGGGTCGTCCTGGTCCGCCTGCACGGGCGCGGCGATCAGGAGTGACAAGATCAAGGCAGTGGTTGAGAGACGTGCCATACTGACCGATTATGGCGCGCTGGCGGGCGCTGGCCAGTCTTGACTGCCGGTTCCTGTCGAATGCTGCGATCACAATCGACTGTCTTGCGCCAAAAAGACGGGACCTTCAGCCGCCACATGAGCGACCGCGAGCCCAAGCCCGAGCAAGTCTTCCCGCGCGACTACCGCGACGCGCGCAGCCGTTTCCTGCGCGAAAGCCGCGCCCACGACGGCGTGCTGGAAGAGCTGATGAACCCCGTCACCGCCCCGGACGGCAACCCGGTGTTCACCGACCTCGCCTGGCACGGGCCGAGCGACGCCGAGCGGGTCCTGGTCACGATCTCCGGCACGCACGGGACAGAGGGCTATCCCGGCACGGCCGCCCAGCTGGCTTGGCTCACAGCCGGCGGCCTGCCGGAGGACGTGGCGCTGCTGCAGATCCACGCGCTCAACCCCTACGGCTACGCCTGGACCCGGCGCGTGACCGAGGGCAACGTCGACCTCAACCGCAATTTCGTCGATCACGACCAGCCGCACCCGGAAAACCCCGGTTTCGAGGAGTTGTTCCCCTATCTGTGCCCGCGCGACTGGGACGAGGAGACCATCCAGCGCTGCGACGCGGAGATCGAACGGTTCGCCGAGAAGCACGGCACGCACGCCTTGCAGAAGGCGATCTCCGGCGGCCAGTACCAGCACCCCGACGGCATCTTCTATGGCGGAACCGCCCCGGTGTGGTCCCGGCGGACGCTGGAGACCGCGGTCGACGGCGCGCTCGCAAAGGCGCGTCGGGTGGCGGTGATCGACCTGCACACCGGGCTGGGCCCGTACGGCCACGGCGAGCGGATCGTCCTGCACGATCCTAAAGGGCCCGCCTACAAGAACGCCGAGGCCGCGTTCGGCAGCGACTTCGCCTCGCCGATGCTGGGCAACTCGGTCGCGACCGAACTGCCGGGCACGATCCTGGAGGCGATCGAACGCCGCCTGCCGGGCCGCGAATTGGTCGCGACCGCGCTCGAATTCGGCACCGTGCCGACGCCCGAGGTCCGCCGGGCGCTGCGCGCGGACAACTGGCTGCACCTGCACGCCCCGGACGGCGCGCTGGAGGGCGAGACCGGCCGGCAGATCAAGGCTGAACTCGCCCGCGTCTTCGTGCCCGACGACGAGGACTGGCGCCGGGCGGTGCTGCAACGCGCGCTGGAGACGTTCGAGGCGGCAGGCGCCTGGTTGCGGCGGGGGTAACTGCGCTCGGCCGCACCCGACTGCCCTACCCGTCCCGGAACACCACCGCCCGGATCACTTCGCGGTCGCTCACGATCAGTGGCAGGCCGGCCTCGAAGCCGTGGCGGTCGGTCAGGACCAGGAAGCGGTACTTGCTGTCCTGGCGCAGGATCGCGCGCACCGTCTCGTTCAGGCGCGGGTCCAGCTCGCCCACTTCGGCGCGGTAGCTGTCCTGCTCGTGGGTGTAGTCGACGGCCGCATACACGCGCGCCCCGACCTCCGCCTTGAGCGGCCGGGCCAGGCGCTCGCGCGCTTCCTCGATGCGGGCCCGGGCGGTGTCGGCCGCCTCGATCCCCGGCACGAAGAAGGCGCCGCCGGTCTCGGTCAGGCGCGTCAGGTCGGGCGGCCCGCTGGGCCGGGCGGCCTCGTTGCCCTTCTTGCCGAACAGCTTGCCGAACATCGCCCTGCCCCTCTGTCGCTCTCTGTCTACGCTAGTGCGCCAGGAAGGGGTCGGTCACCAGGATGGTGTCGTCGCGTTCGGGACTGGTCGACAAGAGGGCGACCGGCGCCTCGATCAGTTCCTCGATCCGGCGGATGTACTTGATCGCCGTCGCCGGCAGGTCGCGCCACTTGCGCGCGCCCTGGGTGGAGGCGGACCAGCCCTCCAGCGTCTCGTACACCGGCTTGGCCTTGGCCTGCAGGCTGGGGGCGGCGGGCAGAGGATCGTAGGTCTCGCCGTCGATCTCGTAGCCGGTGCAGACCTTCAGCTCCTCCAGCCCGTCGAGCACGTCGAGCTTGGTGAGCGCGATGCCGTCGATGCCGCCGACCTTGACCGCCTGGCGAACCATCGTGGCGTCGAACCAGCCGCACCGGCGCGCCCGGCCGGTCACGGTGCCGAACTCCCGGCCGCGCTCGCCGATCTGCTGGCCGGTGGCGTCGAACAGCTCGGTCGGGAACGGGCCGGAGCCGACACGCGTGGTGTAAGCCTTGGCGAGGCCGAGGGTGTAGTCGAAGCCGCCGCCGAAACCGCTGCCGGTGAGCGCCTGGCCAGAGACGGTGTTGGAGGAAGTCACGTAGGGATAGGTGCCGTGATCGACGTCCAGCATCGCGCCCTGGGCGCCCTCGAACAGAATCCGCTGGCCCTGCTTGCGCGTGCGGTCGAGCACGTCCCAGACCCGGTCGACGAATGGCAGGATGCGCGGCGCGATCTCGCGCAGGCCCGAGAGCAGTTCCTCGCGGTCGAATTCCTCCCGGCCCAGGCCGCGGAACAGCGCGTTGTGATGCAGCAGCAGGTGGTCGATCCGCTCTTCCAAGAGCGCGTCGTCCATCAGATCGCACACCCGGATCGCCCGGCGGCCGACCTTGTCCTCGTACGCCGGGCCGATGCCCCGGCCGGTGGTGCCGATCTTCTCGGCCCCGCGCGCCTCTTCGCGCGCGCGGTCGACCTGGCCGTGCAGCGGCAGGATCAGGCAGGCGTTCTCGGCGATCTTCAGGCGCTCGGGCGTCAGCCCGACACCCTGTTCGCGCAGCCGGTCGATCTCCTCCACCAGCGCCCAGGGATCGATCACCACGCCGTTGCCGATGATCGACAGCTTGTCCTTGCGCACCACGCCCGCGGGCAGCAGCGACAGCTTGTAGGTCACCCCGCCCACGACCAGGGTATGGCCGGCGTTGTGGCCGCCCTGGAAGCGCACGATCACGTCGGCGCGCTCGGACAGCCAGTCGACGATCTTGCCTTTGCCTTCGTCGCCCCACTGGGCGCCCACGACCGCCACGTTGGCCATGTCGTCACGTTCCTCGAAATTGTCGGTTCAGATGCGGCTTGGCGTGCCCGTCACGCGCCGTCCAGGGGCTGCACGCCGCCGTCCTTGAGCAGATGGGTGCAGCCCAGCCGGCGCGCCTCGGCCGCCGGGTCGTCCTCGGGCATCAGCCCCTCAAGCGCGGCCCAGCCGTTCGCGCGCAGATCGGCTGCCTCGCGGCCGTGGGCGTGCGGCACGTAGACCCGCGCCTCCGCCTCCGGCTCCGGCAGCGCGCGCAGCACGCTATCCATGAACAGCGTGAAACCGGTCGCCGGCTCCGAGGGACCGCCGGCGGCGTCCGTCGTGTAGCGCCCGCCGCGGCCAAGCTCGCCGCGCACGCCGCGGGCGTAGATCGTGAAGGTCACGCCCTGGTGATACTCGAACCCCCGGTGTTCCACCGGATCGACCGTCAGGGTCAAGTCCGGCAGCGCCGCCTGCACCAGCGCGACCACCCGCTTCAGGCGGTCCGCCTCGCGCTGCACCCGTTCCGGCAGGTCGAGCGCGGCCAGATCGTCCAGCGCGGCCTCGGCCGGGCCGGCGGCGCGCAGCAGCCCCTGGAACAGCGGCGCGTGGTCGCCCGCCAGCTGGTCGACGGCCGCGGCATCCTTGCGGTCGAGTGCCTGGCGCAGGCGCTGGGTCACGTCGGCGTCCAACTGCAGCCGTTCGGCGAGCGCGGCGACCAGCGGCGGCAGGTTGAGGTCGACGGTGAGTGCCTGGGCGCCGATCGCCGCCAGACCGCCGACGGCCATGATCAGCGCTTCCGCGTCGGCGTGCTCGCTCTCGCTGCCGATCAGTTCGGCGCCGACCTGGGCGAACTGGCGTTCGGGGCGCAGCTGGCTGCCGGTTACCCGCAACACCTGCCCGCCGTAGCAAAGCCGCAGCGGCCGCGGCGCGCGCGACAGGCGAGAAGTGGCGATCCGCGCCACCTGCGTGGTCATGTCCGCGCGCACGCCCAGCATGCGCTGGCTGACCGGGTCCATCAGCCGGAACGTTTGCTGCGCCAGGGCTGCGCCCGCGCCCGCGAGCAGGGCGTCCTCGAACTCGATCAGCGGCGGCTTGACCCGCTCGTAGCCGTAGGCCCCGAAGGTCTGGATCAGACGTTCGACCGCGCCCGCTTCCTGCGCCGCGGCGGGCGGCAGCAGGTCCTGGAGACCGGCGGGCAGCAGGGCCTGGTCGGGGTTGGCAGTCATCGACGCGTCGTCCCGGGGACGTGGATTGGCAGCTCGTAACGGGGCTGACCGCCCGGACCGTACCGGCCCGGCCGGCCAAGCGGCTTCGTCCTAGCGCGTTCCCCGAGCCGCCTGCAAACGGAAATGCCCCGGTTGGCCCTGAGCCCCCGGCTCTGCGCCGCTCAAATTTGCACCACCAAGACACGAGGACACCAAGATCGGGGCAAGCGCGATCCCGTTCCGCGTCGGAAATGGCCAATCCGCGTGGACACGCGCGAGCGCGCCGAAGAAATCCTTTGTGTCTTCGTGTCTTGGTGGTGAACACCCTTAGTTCGCAGGTGCCGGCAGCGAAGGGTAGATCATGCGGCTGACACATCCGGATACGCTGGCGGGACGGGCGCGCGGGCTGGACCGGGGGCTCGGTCTTGCGCTCGCGAGCGCGCTCGGGCTGCTGATCGCGGGCTGGACCTGGCCGATGATGACGGTCAGCCGGTTCGTCTGGCTGCAGGACGAGGTATCGCTGATGAACGCCACCCTGACCCTGTACGAGCAGGGCGACTGGCTGCTGTTCGCGGTGCTCGCGGTGTTCGCGTTTGCCTTCCCGCTCGCCAAACTGATCGCCGCGCTGTGGGTGTTCCTGATCGTCGATGCCCGCCATCCGGGAATCGCACGCGCGCTCGACGTGCTCGACCTGCTGGGGCGCTGGTCGATGCTGGACGTGTTCGTCGCCGCGCTGCTGGTGGTCGGGGTGCAGGCCTCGCTGGTCAGCGAGGTGACGCTGCACGCCGGGCTCTATCTGTTCACCGCAGCCGTCGTGCTGTCGATCGCCGCGACCCAGCGCCTGCGCGTCCTGGCCTGGCGCGCCCGCGACCACACGGCCGCTTGATCGCCCGGGCGCCGCGGCTCAGGTTGTCGGTGTGATGAGCGATCGCGGGCAGACACACCAGGACCACGCGAGCTCCGGCCATGCAGCGGCCGGCGGCCCCAATCACAGCCACGACCATGCCCACGGCCACGCGCCGCCGGTGGACGCCGACAACCAGCGCCGGGTGTTCTGGGCGATGCTGGTCACCGGCGGCTTCATGGCGGTGGAGGTGGTTGGCGGGCTGATCTCCGGCTCCCTCGCCCTGCTGGCCGATGCCGGGCACATGCTGACCGACACGGCATCGCTCGCGCTCGCCTGGGTCGCCTTCAAGCTCGGCCGCAAGCCGGCCGACAACGCGCGCTCCTACGGCTATCAGCGCTTCCAGGTGCTGGCCGCGTTCGTCAACGGCGCCACGCTGCTCGCGATCGTCGGCTGGATCGCGGTGGAGGCAGTCGGCCGCCTGTTGAGCCCGCAGCCGGTGATGGGCGGCACGATGATGGCGGTCGCCGTTCTGGGGCTGATCGTGAACTTGGTCGCCTTCCGCCTATTGCACGGCGGCGACCAGCACAACCTGAACCTGCGCGGGGCGGCGCTGCACGTCCTGGGCGACCTCCTGGGCTCGGTCGCGGCGATCGCGGCGGCGGTGGTGATCCTGACCACCGGCTGGACGCCGATCGATCCGCTGCTGTCGCTGCTGGTGGCCGGACTGATCCTGCGCTCGGCCTGGATGCTGGTGCGCCAGAGCGGCCACATCCTGCTGGAAGGCACGCCCAGCTACCTGGACATCGAGGAGATCAAGCGCGAGCTGCCCGCGGCCGTACCGGCGATCTCGGACGTCCACCACGTCCACGCCTGGTCGCTGACCGCCGAGCGGCCGCTGGTCACCCTGCACGCCCAGTTGCGCGAAGGTGCCGACCACAACCGGACGCTGCAGGCGATCAAGGCCCATCTGTCCCAGCGCTTCGCCGTCGAGCACTCGACCGTGCAACTGGAACCCGGCCCCTGCGCCGACGACGTTCTGAAAGACGGCTGCGGCAGCGTGGACGAGGCGTAGGCTGCATTCGCCGCGCACACAGCAATTACACCGTTTCTCACCCCGCATGAGACTTTTGCACGGCTCGCCAATGCCCGTGTGGGATCC
>CAYRCO010000092.1:10207-10892 GCA_964422775.1 uncultured Rhodovibrio sp. | reverse complement strand
CGCCGGCTTCGGCCTCTACCTGGCGATCTACGCGCCTTTGCAGCTGAAACCGCGGCGATAGGGGCGCGGTGATGCGGCTGGGTTCCCTCTCCTTCAAGCGGCGGAGAGGGCAAGGGGCAGGCGGTAGCCCCGGCAACCTGCCGAAAAAACGTCCGTTGCAAGCTCACGGTCGTGCAGAGCAACCGCACCCTGTCCCAATCCTTGCAGTGAAGGAGAGGGGGACGCGCCGTCACGTCGTGCCGACAAACCGGAAAGCGGCGCTAATACGCCCGCTCGATCGAGAAATCGAGGGCCTGGATCAGGGCCTGCTTGATCTCGCCGTCGGGGAAAACGTCCATCGCCTGGCGGGCGTCGCGGCCGTAGGCGCGGGCGCGCTCCAGGCTGTCGTTCAGGCAGTCGTGCTGCTGCAGCAGCTGCATGGCGTGCGGCAGGTCGCCCTCGCGCTGGTCCATGTCCTCCAGGCAGCGCCGCCAGAACGCCTTCTCCTGCGCATCCGCGCGCTCGAAGGCGAGCACGACGGGCAGGGTGATCTTGCCCTCCCGGAAGTCGTCGCCGACCGTCTTGCCGAGCGCCTCCTGCTTGGCGGAGTAGTCGAGCACGTCGTCGACCAGCTGGAACGCCATGCCCAGACCCGTGCCGAACCGGCGCAGGGCCTGCTCCTCCTCGGAGGAACGCTCGGCCATCA
>CAYRCO010000092.1:6168-10091 GCA_964422775.1 uncultured Rhodovibrio sp. | reverse complement strand
GCGAACAGGGCGGCCGTCTTGCCCTCGATCACCTCGAGGTAGGCCTGCTCGTTGGTGTCGGTGTCGTTGGTGGTGATCAGCTGGTGGACCTCGCCCTCCGAGATGATCGCGGAGGCATTGGACAGGATCTCCAGCGTGCGCATTGAGCCGTCGGCCACCATCAGCTGGAAGGCGCGGGAGAACAGGAAGTCGCCGACCAGCACGCTCGCCTGGTTGCCCCAGACCGAGTTGGCGGTGTCGAGCCCGCGACGCAGCTCGCTCTCGTCGACCACGTCGTCGTGCAGCAGGGTCGCGGTGTGAATGAACTCGACGCTCGCCGCCAGACCGACGTGCCGGCGGCCGCGGTAGCCGCACATCCGGGCGCTAGCGAGCGTCAGCAGTGGACGTAGGCGCTTGCCGCCGGCAGCGATGATGTGGCCGGCCAGCTGCGGGATCAGCGCGACCGGCGACTGCATGTGCTCGCGGATCACCTCGTTGACCGCCTGCAGGTCGTCCGCGCACAGCTTTTGCAGCGGCGCGATGCCCTGCTTGGCGTCGCCCTTCTCGGTGTCCGTGCCCGGCGCTTGCGCCTGGGCCTGCTTGTTCGCGTCGGGGGCCACGGCCACGTCCCGGCTCCTCGCCCGTCTTCTAAGGTCGGCGTCTACTGGTCGGCGTCGATTTATCTGGTTTGCCGGCTTGGTGTATGCCGCACTAGGCGGGCGGCTTTTCCGCACCGTTGCGGGAGCATAGAGGGCATTCGAAGGGGGTCAAGGGTAGGCCAACTGCGCCAAACCCCCGCAGGACCCACGAAAAGCGCCGCCACGCGAAGGGGATAAGGGAGAGGCATGCGCGAACTGCTGCGCACCAACGATCCGGTCAAGCTGTCCTGGATCCAGGCGCTGCTGGCCGACGCCGGGATCGAGGCGGTGGTGCTGGACACGCACACCTCGATTGTCGAGGGGTCGATCGGCGCGATCCCGCGCCGGCTGTGCGTGCTGGCGGAGGATCTGGAACGCGCCCGCCGCGTCCTCGACGAGGCGGGCGAGGAGTACGGCGCGGGGTGACCCGGGCGCGCCGCGCACCGGACGGCGGCACCGACGGCGACGTCGAGCTGACGCACGACCGTCTGCTGGCGGGCCGGGTCGCGCTGGCGCAGCCCAAGCACGGCTACCGCGCCGCGGTCGACCCGGTCCTGCTGGCCGCAGCCGTCCCGCTTCAGGCGGGCGAGTGCGCGCTCGAGCTCGGCTGCGGGGCCGGGGCGGCGGCGCTGTGCCTGCTGGCCCGCGTGCCGGAGGGACGGGTGACCGGGCTGGAGCAACAGCCGGTGCTGGCCGGGCTGGCCCGGGACAACGCCGCGACGAATGCCGCGGGCGACCGGTTCATGGTCCATCAGGGCGATCTGCTCGACCCGCCGATGGCGATCGCGCGCGCCGGATTCGATCATACCTTCGCGAACCCACCCTACCTCGCCGCCGGCGCGGCGGATGCGCCAGCCGACCCGCTGCGCGCGGCCGCCAACGTGGAGGGTGCGGCGCGTCTGCCCGACTGGGTCGCCGCCCTGGCCCGCGCGACCCGGCGCGGCGGCACGCTGACCGTGATCCACCGCGCCGACCGCCAGCCGGAGCTGCTGGCGGCGATGGACCGGGTCGCGGGCGCGCTCGTGACCTTTCCGCTGTGGCCCGCGGGCGGCAAGCCCGCCAAGCGCGTGTTGGTGCAGGGCCGCGTCGGCGTCGGTGGCCCGGCCGGCCTGGCCGCCGGCCTCACCCTGCACGCCGGCGGCGGCTTCACGCCCGAAGCGCGCGCCGTGCTGGAGGACGCGGCGGCGCTGGCGCTTCGGTGAGTCGGCTCCGCCCCGCTTTGCATGGCGCTTCAGCGGGTTGCCGGTCCTCCCGCGGGACGAGCGGCAGCCCCCGTGACGGCCCGCAACGCCCGGGCGCCTGCGCCCATTCAACCCAGCCCTTGGCAAATCACCCGCGCGCGCCCCATTTAGGCGCCATGATACGCAACGTCCTCTCCCGGATTCCCGGTCTCAAGCGGCTCTCCAAGCGCAAGCCCGTCATCCCCGTGCTCCACCTCAACGGCGCGATCGGGCAGGGCGGGGCGCTGCGCTCCGGCCTCACCGCGAGCGCGCTCGCCGAGCCGATCCGCCGCGCCTTCTCCACCTCCGGCGCCAGGGCGGTCGCGCTCGCCGTGAACTCGCCCGGCGGCTCGCCCGTGCAGTCCGAGCTGATCGCGAGCCGGATCAGGCAGTACGCGCAGGAGAAGGACATCAAGGTCTACGTCTTCTGCGAGGACGTCGCGGCCTCCGGCGGCTACTGGCTGGCCTGCGCCGGCGACGAGATCTACGCCTCGCGCGCCTCGATCGTGGGGTCGATCGGCGTGGTCGCGGCCGGCTTCGGGTTTCAGGACCTGATCCAGCGCTACGGCGTCGAGCGGCGCGTCTATACCAGCGGCGAGAAGAAGGTGATCCTCGACCCCTTCCAGAAGGAGGACCCGGACGACGTGGCGCGGCTGAAGGAGATCCAGGCGGAAATCCACGAGCACTTCAAGGCGATGGTCCGCGACCGCCGGCAGGGCAAGCTGAAAGCCGAGGAGTCCGAGCTGTTCTCCGGCGCCTTCTGGACCGGCGAGCAGGCCTACGAGCTGGGCCTGATCGACGGCATCGGCGAATTGCGTGAGACGCTGCGCCGAAAGTACGGCGAGAGGGTGCAGCTGCCGTTGATCGAGCCGCAGAAATCCTGGCTCAAGCGCAAGCTGGGCGGTGCGTCGGCGGCCGCGGCGCTGTCCGGCGGCGCGGGCGGCAGTTGGGCGGGCGACCTCCTGTCCGCGGCCGAGGAGCGCGCCCTTTGGTCGCGCTACGGCCTATAAGGCCCGGCTGCGCCCACGCGTCGGCTTGACCGGCGCGCGGCGCGTGGGCCAAATGCGGCTATGTTCTCGTTTTCGAAACTGCTCGTCCTCGCCGCGGTGATCGCCGCCGTCTGGTACGGCTTCAAGTACGTCTCGCGCCTGCAGTACCAGCGCGAGAAGACCGCGGAGGCACGCGACCGCGTCGAGCGCCGGCGCGACGGCGAGCCGGTCGACGCGCCCAAGGGCCGGGAGAAGGCGCAGGACATGGTCCAGTGTCCGGCCTGCATGGCCTACGTCGCGCCCAAGGGCGCACGCAACTGCGGCCGGCCCGACTGCCCTTATTAGTTAGCGCGGCACGGCGCTGTGAACCCCTCTCCCCACAGCTGTGAACCCCTCTCCCCTCAAGGGAGAGGGGACCCGCTGCTTTACCCATTTACCGCCCCGCAAGACAGCCGACGTGCGGCGTTGATTCGGCGTATCGTCGCGGCTAAGGTCCGCGCCGTTCTCGCAGTGCACCAAAACCGGCGGTTAGCCCCGCGACATCGGCGGGCGCCCGAGACCCCGGCGAACCGCTAGGCAGACGACGCGATGCCCGCAGAGGCCGGCGGCCAAGGCCGCGACACCAAGCACCATGACCCCGAGACCTGTTTCCAGCGCCTGCTGTTGAAGCTCCAGACCTACTGGGCGGAGCGCGGCTGCGTGCTGCTGCAACCCTACGACATGGAAGTGGGCGCGGGGACCTTTCACCCCGCGACCACGCTGCGCGCGCTCGGGCCGGAGACCTGGAACTGCGCCTACGTCCAGCCCTCGCGCCGGCCGACCGACGGGCGCTACGGCGAGAACCCGAACCGGGTGCAGCACTATTACCAGTTCCAGGTGCTGATGAAGCCCTCGCCCAAGGACAGCCAGGACCTCTACCTGGGCTCGCTGCGCGCGATCGGGATCGACACCCGCGCCCACGACATCCGGTTTGTCGAGGACGACTGGGAGAGCCCGACGTTGGGCGCCTGGGGCCTGGGCTGGGAGGTCTGGTGCGACGGCATGGAGGTCAGTCAGTTCACCTACTTCCAGCAGGTCGGCGGGATCGACTGCGATCC
>CAYRCO010000092.1:0-6158 GCA_964422775.1 uncultured Rhodovibrio sp. | reverse complement strand
GGAGAACATCTTCGACCTGGACTGGGACGGCGTGCCCAAGGATCAGGGCGGCAAGACCTATGCGGACGTGTTCCTGCAGAACGAGCGCGAGTTCTCCGCCTACAACTTCGAGGAGGCGGACACGGAGGTACTGTTCCGCCACTTCCAGGACGCGGAGAACGCCTGCAACCACCTGCTCCGGCGCGAGCCGCCGCTGTCGCTGCCGGCCTACGACCAGTGCATGAAGGCGAGCCACCTGTTCAATCTGCTGGATGCCCGCGGCGTGATCTCGGTGACCGAGCGGGCGAGCTACATCGCCCGCGTGCGCAACCTCGCCAAGGGCTGCTGCGAGGCGTGGCTGGCGAGCCGGACGCGACCGGCGGACGGCGCCGGGGAGGCGGCCTGATGCCCCAGTTCCTGCTCGAACTGCGCAGCGAGGAAATCCCCGCGCGCATGCAGGCCAAGGCGTGTGCCGACCTGAAGAAGCTGGCGCAGCAGAAGCTGGAGGCCGCCAGCCTGAACTTCGAGGCGCTGCAGGGCTACGTCAGCCCGCGCCGCCTCGCGCTCGTGGTCGACGGGCTGCCGGAGAAGCAGCCGGACACGCGCGAGGAGAAGAAGGGTCCCAAGGTCGACGCGCCGCAGAAGGCGATCGACGGCTTCCTGCGCTCACTCGGCCTGTCGTCGATCGACGAAGCGGAGCAGCGGGAGACCGAGAAAGGCACCTTCCTGTTCCACGTCCGCGAGATCGCCGGCCGCCGGACGGCCGAGGTGCTGGCCGAGATCGCCGCGGAGCTGGCGCTGGAGCTGCCCTGGCCGAAGTCGATGCGCTGGGCGGAGACGACCGCGCGCTACGTCCGCCCGCTGCACGGCGTGCTGGCGCTGTTCGGCGGCGAGGCCGTGCCGGGCCGTCTCGACCTCGGCCGTGGGGAGGTGCTGGCCTTCACGACCGAGACGCGCGGCCATCCCTTCATGGCGCCGGAGCCGTTCGCGGTTGCCGACTTCGACGACTACCGTGCCAAGCTGCAGGCAGCCGGCGTGGTGCTGTCCCACGCCGACCGGCGGGAGCGGATCCGCACGGCGGCCGAGCGGGTCGCGGCGGCGGAAGGGCTGCAGCTGCGCCCGGACGCGGGGCTGCTGGACGAGAACGCCGGCCTGACCGAGTGGCCGGTGGTGCTGCTGGGGCGGATCGAGGACCGCTTCATGGCCCTGCCGCCGGAGGTGCTGCAAGTTTCCATGCGCACCCACCAGAAGTACTTCGCCACCGAGACGCCCGACGGCGGGCTCGCCAACCGCTTCATCGTGGTCGCCAACATCGAGACGCCGGACCATGGGGCGGCGATCGTCGCCGGCAACGAGCGGGTGCTGCGCGCGCGCCTCGCCGACGCCGAGTTCTTCTGGCAGACCGACCGGCAGCAGCCGCTGCGCGACCGCGTCCAGCAGCTGCACGAGGTGGTGTTCCAGGAGCGCCTGGGCACGCTGCACGACAAGGTGGAGCGGATGCAGACGCTGGCCGCCGGGCTCGCCCAGGCGGTGGGCGCGGACCGGGACAAGGCGCGCTCCGGCGCCTATCTCGCCAAGGCCGACCTGGTCACCGGCATGGTCGACGAGTTCCCGGAGCTGCAAGGCCTGATGGGCAGCTACTACGCGGAAGCCGACGGCGAGGCGCCGGAGGTCGTGCGCGCGGTCGCCGAGCACTATTCCCCGCTCGGCCCCGGCGACGCCTGCCCGAGCGCGCCCGAGAGCGTGGCCGTCGCGCTCGCCGACAAGCTGGACACGCTGGCCGGCTTCTTCGCGATCGACGAGAAGCCGACCGGTTCCAAGGACCCGTACGCGCTGCGCCGCGCGGCGCTTGGCGTTGTCCGGCTGATCACGGATAACGGCCTGCGCGTGGGACTGCGCGGCGCCCTGGTTGAGGCGCACGGCCTGCTGCCGGAATCGGTCCGCCGCAACGCGGGCGCTGAAACAGTCGCCGACGAGGCGCTCGCCTTCCTGACCGACCGGCTGAAGGTGGTGCTGCGCGACCGCGGGGTGCGGCACGACCTGATCGCCGCCGTGTTCGCGGTCGAGCGGCCGGAAGGCGGGCCGGAGGACGATCTGGTCCGGCTGCTCGCGCGGGTGGATGCGCTGCGCGCCTTCCTCGAAAGCGACGACGGGGCTAACCTGCTGGTCGCCTATCGCCGGGCGGCGAACATCGTCCGGATCGAGGAGAAGAAGGACAAGCAGGCCTACGACACCGACGTCGCCGAGGACGCGCTGACCGAGACGGCCGAGGCCGAGCTTTACCGCGCGCTTAAGACCGCGGCCAAGCAGGCGAACGGCGCGCTCGCCGAGGAAGACTTCCAGGCGGCGATGCAGGCGCTGGCCGATCTGCGGGCCCCGGTCGACGCCTTCTTCGAGGGCGTCACCGTCAACGCCCAGGATCAAACCCTGCGCGCCAACCGTTTACGCCTGCTGAAGCGGATCGGCACGACCTTGGCGCAGGTGGCCGACTTCTCGAAAATCGAAGGGTAGGAAGAGACCATGACGAAGTGGGTCTACAGCTTCGGTCCGAACGGCTCCGACGGCCGCGAGGACATGCGTCAGCTGTTGGGCGGCAAAGGCGCGAACCTGGCCGAGATGGCCTCGCTGCACCTGCCCGTACCGCCCGGGTTCACGATCACCACCGAGGTCTGTGCCTACCAGATCAAGCACAGCCAGTATCCGGACGGGCTGGAGCAGCAGGTCCGCGACGCGCTGACCAGTGTCGAGCAGGAGGTCGGCCACAGCTTCGGCGACCCCGAGAACCCGCTGCTGGTCTCCGTGCGCTCGGGCGCGCCGGTGTCCATGCCGGGGATGATGGACACGGTGCTCAACCTCGGCCTCAACGACCAGACGGTCGCGGGCCTGGCGCGCAAGTCGGGCGACGAGCGCTTCGCCTTCGACAGCTACCGCCGGTTTATCCAGATGTTCGGCGACGTCGTTCTGGGCGTCGAGCACCACCGCTTCGAGGACGCGCTGGAGCAGTACAAGGACGGCAAGAACGTCACCCTCGACACGGAACTCAGCGCCGACGACTGGCGCGAGGTGATCGAGGAGTACAAGGCGATCGTCAAGGAAGACGTCGGGCGGCCGTTCCCGCAGGACGTCCACGCCCAGCTGTGGGACGCGGTCGGTGCGGTGTTCGGCTCCTGGATGAACCAGCGCGCCAAGACCTACCGCCGCCTGCACAACATCCCCGAAAACTGGGGCACCGCCGTCAACGTGCAGGCGATGGTGTTCGGCAACATGGGCGACGACTGCGCGACCGGCGTCGCGTTCACCCGAGATCCGTCGACCGGCGACAACGACTTCTACGGCGAGTACCTGCCGAACGCCCAGGGCGAGGACGTGGTCGCGGGCATCCGCACCCCGCAGCCGCTGACCGAGCACAGCCGGCACAAGAACGAGACCGACCTGCCGTCGATGGAACAGACCATGCCGGAGGTCTACCGCCAGCTGTGCGACGTGCGCGCGAAGCTCGAGCAGCATTACCTCGACATGCAGGACATCGAGTTCACCGTGCAGCGCGGCACGCTCTACATGCTGCAGACGCGCACCGGCAAGCGCACCGCCAAGGCGGCGCTCAAGATCGCCGTCGACATGGTGCGCGACGGCTTGATCAACCAGGAGCGCGCGGTCCAGCGGGTGACGCCGGGTTCGCTCGATCAGCTGCTGCACCCGACCCTGGATCCGGACGCGGAGAAGGACGTGATCTCCCGCGGCCTGCCGGCCTCGCCGGGTGCGGCGTCGGGCACGATCGTGTTCACCGCCGACGAGGCGGAGCAGCGCGCCGAGAACGGTGAGAAGGTGATCCTCTGCCGGGTCGAGACCTCGCCCGAGGACATCCACGGCATGCACGCCGCCGAGGGCATCCTGACCACCCGCGGCGGCATGACCAGCCACGCCGCGGTGGTCGCGCGCGGCATGGGCCGGCCCTGCGTCGCCGGCGCCGGCGAGATCCGGATCGACACCAAGTCCGGCACCATGCGGGTGCGCGACGTGCAGCTGAAGGCCGGCGACACGATCACCATCGACGGCGGCTCCGGCGAGATCATGCGCGGCCGGGTGCCGACCGTGGAGCCCAAGCTGTCGGGCGACTTCGCCACCCTGATGAGCTGGGCCGACGAGATCCGGGAAATGAACGTCCGCACCAACGCCGAGACCCCGAACGACGCCCGCACGGCCGTCAGGTTCGGCGCCGAGGGTATCGGCCTGTGCCGGACCGAGCACATGTTCTTCGAAAGCGACCGCATCCTCGCGGTGCGCGAGATGATCCTGGCGGACAGCGAGGACGGCCGGCGCAAGCCGCTGGAGCGGATCCTGCCGATGCAGCGCGACGACTTCGCCGAGCTGTTCCGGATCATGCGCGGCCTGCCGGTGACGATCCGCCTGCTCGACCCGCCGCTGCACGAGTTCCTGCCGCGCGAGGACTCCGAGATGCAGGAGATGGCCGAGGCGACCGGCCTTGGCGTCGACGAGGTACGGGCGCGCGCGAATCGCCTGCGCGAGACCAACCCGATGCTGGGCCACCGCGGCTGCCGGCTGGGCGTGACCTATCCCGAGATCTACGAGATGCAGGTCCGCGCGATCTTCGAGGCGGCCTGCCAGGTCGCCCAGGAGGAGGGCGAGACGGTCGAACCCGAGATCATGATCCCGCTGGTCGCGATCGACCGGGAGCTCAAGCAGCTGCGCGAGCTGACCGACCGGATCGCGGGCGAGGTGATGGAGCAGCACGGCCGCAAGGTGAACTACTTGGTCGGCACCATGATCGAGCTGCCGCGGGCCTGTATGACCGCCAACCACATCGCCGAGTACGCCGACTTCTTCTCCTTCGGCACCAACGATCTGACCCAGACCGCCTACGGCATCAGCCGGGACGATTCGGCCGCCTTCCTGCCGGCCTACGAGCATCAGGGGATCATCGAGCGCGATCCCTTCATCACCATGGATCCGGACGGCGTGGGCGCGCTGGTCGAGCTGGCGGCCGAGCGCGGCCGGCGGACCCGGCCCGACATCAAGCTCGGCATCTGCGGCGAGCACGGCGGCGACCCGGACTCGATCCGGCAGTGCCAGGAGGTCGGCCTGGACTACGTCTCCTGCTCCCCCTTCCGCGTCCCGATCGCCCGGCTGGCGGCCGCCCAGGCCGCGCTTAAGGCCGGCAACGCAAAGGGCGCCCGGACCGCGCAGCAAAAGCAGGCCGCGCAGTAGGGCAGTAGGGCAGTAGGGCAGTAGGGCAGTAGGGCGGATTCGCCGCGTCAGCGGCAATCCGCCGCCCGACGCCTGCGGGGTTGGTGGGTTGCTGGCGCGAACCCACCCTACGGCGCCGTGTGGACACGCGCTTAACCCATTCGCCGTCACGCATGCGTGACCCGGTGCCGCGTTGAACCGGGCGTGCGCGTGCCCCACCTACTGGCCGGCATGAATTGGACAGGAGCCGGAACCCGCATGCGCGTCACTACCAAGCCCGTGAACCAGTACCCCTGGTACATCCGCCCGTTCTTCTGGAAGCAGCAGCGCAAGTACGGGCAGGTCTTGGAGCCGGGGCTGGTCTGGGGCCGGTCGCCCAAGCTGTTCATGGGCGTGGCCTTCCTTTACGGCATGATCGAGCGGGCCCGGAACCCGCTGGAGCCGGCGTTGCGCTCGCTGGTGACGGTGCGGGTGTCGCAGATCAACCACTGCCGTTTTTGCGTCGACGTCAACTCCGCCACCCTGATGAAACGCGGGATCGGCGAGGAGAAGGTCGCCGCACTGGACGACTGGCAGAACAGCAACCTGTTCGATGAGAAGGAACGCGCCGCGCTCGTCTATACCGAAGCGGTGACCCATTCCGACCGGGAACCGGACGACGCCATCCACGCCGAGCTTAGCCGGCATTTCGACGAGGACGCGGTGGTCGAGTTGACCGGGCTGATCGCCTTCCAGAACATGTCGAGCAAGTTCAACGCCGCGCTCGATGTGCCGCCGCAGGGCTTCTGCCGGCTGCCCCAGCCGGGCGAGTAGGCCGGCGCAGTGGCCTTTCGCGCGGAAGACGCGTTAGGCCTTTCGTAAGTGTTGCGCGATTACCTGTTGTCGATCGCGGGCTTACAGGGTTACAAACGACCCCGTAACGGACGTTGTCCCGCTTCGTGGCGCAGTGCGTCGCCGAAAGCGCGTTTCGCCGA
>CAYRCO010000091.1:0-10922 GCA_964422775.1 uncultured Rhodovibrio sp. | reverse complement strand
CCATGGCGTAGGCGCTCAATACCATGGTCACCGGCGAGGGGCCGCCGCTTGTCGTGCTGCACGGGCTGTTCGGGCAGGCGAAGAACTGGGCCACGATCGCCAAGGGACTGGGGGACGGCCGGCGGGTGATCGCGGCCGACCTGCGCAACCACGGTGCTTCGCCCTGGGCGGAGGAGATGGACTATCCGGCGATGGCGGCCGACGTGGCGGGTCTAATCGAGCGCCTGCCGGAGGGCCGGGCCGAGGTTCTGGGCCACTCCATGGGCGGCAAGGCGGCGATGGTGCTCGCGCTCAACCGGCCGGACCTGGTCGAGCGGCTGATCGTCGCCGACATCGCCCCGGTCGCCTATTCCGGCGGCTCCCTGCTGCCGTTCGTCGACGCGATGCTGGAGATAGACCCCGCCCAGTACGCCAGCCGCAAGGAGGTCGAGCAGGCGCTCAAGCGCGCGGTGCAGGACCCTGGCATCCGGCAGTTCCTGCTGTCCAACCTGACCCGGGGCGAGTCGGGCTTCCGATGGACCCTGAACCTGCGCGCGATCCGGGCGTCGATGGACACGCTGTCCGGCTGGCCGGAGATCGCCGGGCGCTACGACGGCGCGACGCTGTTCCTGGCGGGAGACCGCTCGGACTATGTGAGCGACTCAGCCAAGCCGGCGATCGAGCGGCATTTCCCGAACGCCCGGACCGAGCGCGTGCCCTCCGGCCACTGGATCCACGCGGAGGCGCCGCAGGCCACGCTCGCCGCCCTGCGCGGGTTTTTGGAGCTTGACTGAGACGTGTCGGCGGGTTGCTTCGCGAACCCGCCCTACCACCGGCCGTAGGGTGGATCCGACGCGCGCCAGTGCGGCAATCCGCCCGTAAGGTGCGCTATTGCGCCGCCATGTGCCCGGCCTGGTAGGCCTCGCACAGGTCCGACATCGGGCAGCTGGCGCATCTGGGCGCGCGCGACGTGCAGATCCGCTTGGCGAAGGTAATCAGCCAGATGTGGCCGTCGCGCTTCGCCCAGGCCGGCGCGCGGTCGTCCAACTGTTGGGCGGTCTGCTCCTCGGTCTTGCCCCGGGCGAGGCCCAGTCGGTTGCACACCCGGTGGACGTGCGTGTCGACCGCGATCGCCTCTGCCCCGAAGGAAAAGCGCAGCACGATGTCGGCGCACTTCCGGCCGATCCCCGGCAGTTCCATCAATCCCTTGCGGCTGCGCGGGATCTCGCCGCCGCGCTCCCGGACCGCCTCGGCCAGGCGTTTCAGGTTGCGGGTCTTGGAATTGTACAGGCCGCACGGTTTGATCGCCGCCGCGACCTCCGCGTCGGGCAGCGCCAGGATACCCTCCGGCGTGTCGGCCAGCTTGAACAGGGCGTTCTTGGCCTTGGCGGTGTTGCTGTCCCGGCTTTGCGCGGACAGGAGACAGGCGACCAGTGCCCGGAAGTGCTCCGCCTCCTCCTTGACGTGCGGGCGGCGGTCCTTTTCCGGCTGGTAATAGCGGGCGTGCAGCCGCGCGAAGACGTCGTGGATCTGGTCCTGGGCGAGCATGGCGCAGGTGAAGCTAGCCGCGACAATGCCGGCGTCTACCCGTGGGCGCCTGCCGCGCGCTGCTCGGGGAACACGATGTTCATGTGCTGCTCGATCATCAGCGCGGTCTCCAGCGCCCGTCGCCCGTCCTCGCCCGTGACCATCGGCTTGCCGCCGTGGCGCAGGACGTCGATGAACGCCGCCAACTCCTGGCCCAGGTTGTCGTTCACCAGCGCCCGCCGGCCGCTGACGGAGCCGTTGACGTAGGGCAACTGCGGTTCGATCGCGCCCAGACGGGAATGGCTGCAGGTACGCGCCAGGAAGTCGATGTCGATCGTCCCGTCGGCTTGGATGATCCGGGTGCGCCGGCTGCGGCCCTCGCTCGCGCGGCTGGCGACCAGGCGCACGGTGCAGCCGTTGGCGTAATAGAGAGTGACGTCCGCCTCGTCCGGGAACTCCGTCACCGACGGCGTCCCCAGGCCGATCAGGCCGGTGATCTGCGTGCGGACCAGCGACTGTGCGAGATCGATGTCATGGATCATCAGGTCGGTCACGACCGAGCAGTCCAGGCTCCGCCCGGTGAACGGGCCCAGGCGCTCGCAGTAGATGTCGGTCGGCGCGCTCGCCATGCCGGCCAGGCCGACTTGGGCTGCGAAGAAGCGCTCCTGGTGACCCACCTGCAGCAGCATGCCGCGCGCGTCGGCCAGCGCGACTAGCGCGTCCGCCTGCTGCAGGGTCGATGTCATCGGCTTTTCCACCAGCACGTGGATACCGTTTTCCAGACAGATCCGCGCCACCTCGTAGTGGGTCCAGGTCGGGGTGGCGACGCTGAGCGCGTCGACCTTGCCGAATACCTGTTCCAGCTGGGCATAGGCGGGACAGCCGTAAGGCTCGGCCACGGCGCGGGCGCGTTCGATGTCGATGTCGACGACCGCCGTCAGCTCGCAGCCCTCGAGCGCGGCGTATTTGGCGGCGTGGAACCGACCGAAATAGCCCACACCGACGACGCCGACGCGCAGCGGACGGTCGCGCTCGCTTAAATCTGAGATCATCCCCTCCCGTTGGAAGACGCGTCTGCGATAGGCGGGGCGCCCAGCCGAGCTGGCGGACTCCAGGCAGCATCCCCCTGATGTTACCGGCACACTACTGGGTGTCATGCTTCTGCTCAACGCCGTGCAATGCCCCTGTCACAATGAGGGTGAGGGCGCTGACGGGACGAATCGCCGCATCGTGAGCGGCCAGGCCTTGCTATTCCGCCGGTTCGCGCCGTATCGCCATGGCCGGCGCCGGGATCCGGCGTGACACGCGCTTTACACGCCTGGCGACGGCGGCCACCTGTTTGAGCACCGTGTTGCCCGCCGCGGGTTTCCGCATTGCAGGGCTAGGCAAACGCGAGAGCACGAGCCGCAGCAGGAGCGAAACCGGGATGGCGCACTCCGCCCCAGACCGTCGGCGCACCGTTAGGACCGTGGTTCCCCTGGTCGGGATCGTCTGCGCCATGGGTGTGCTGATGTATTACGCCGTGCCGCTGTACAACATGTTCTGCCAAGTCACCGGCATTGGCGGGACGACGCAGCGCGTGGCGGCGACCCAGTCGGTCGAGGAGGTCGACCGGGAGATCACGGTGCAGTTCGCCACCCAGGTCCAGCCGGACCTTCCCTGGGAGTTCCGGCCCGAGCAGCGCAAGGTCACGATCAACCTCGGCGAGCGCAAGACGGTCTATTTCCGCGCCACCTCGAACGCCGAGCGGGAGATCGTCGGCCATGCGGCCTACAACGTGACGCCGCTCAAGGTTGGCGAGTACGTCAACAAGATCGAGTGCTTCTGCTTCACCGAGGAGCGCCTGGGCGCGGGCGAGAGCGTGCGCATGCCGGTCCAGCTGTTCGTGTCGCCGCAACTCGCCGAAGATGTCGATACCGACGAGGTCCAGACGATCACGCTGTCCTACACCTTCTTCGAGTCGACGGATCCCGAGGGTGCGAAGGACCTGAAGCGCCTGGATGAACCCGCGGAGCGCGAGAGCGACGGCGGGATGAACTTCCCGGAAGCCAAAGACGGCGCCGCTTCGGACGAGGCCGGGACCTCCTAGACCCATCGATCGCGCGGCCGGCTCGCGCCGCATCCGTTACGGTCGGGTATCCAGGATCATTTACCCCACTTTTACCTCGTTGGATCAGGATCGCTCGGCGTGAACCGGCGGCGCTTGATCGTGCGGCGCGTTGGCGGAACCCTTCCTTCAGGCGGGCAGTATGGCGGACTCCAAGGCTGGCACCGGTATGCGCATTCCGGCCGCGATGGCGCGGCAGGGCAAGATCCCCTGGTCGCTGCGCTTCAAGGCTTGGTGGAATGGCTACACCATACGCCTGCCCGATCTCCCGCCGCAGCGGATCGAAACCGAACTCCCGGAGCACGACGTCCGTGCACCGGACAAAACGCTGCCTTGGGACGACGAGCGGATCAGCTTGGTGCAGGATGTCTGGGGACCCGGTTTCGACCGGCCCGGCGGCGGCGACGAGGTGCTGACCCTGCTCAAGCCGGTCGGGCTCAATCCCAAAATGAGCGTGATGGAATTGGGCGCCGGTCTGGGCGGGGCGACGCGCGCGGTCTGCAAGGAGTTCGCCGTCTGGATCAACGGTATCGAAGGCGATCCGGACCTCGCCCGGGCGGGGCAGAAGCTCTCCGAGATCGCCGGCCTGACCAAGAAGGCGCCGATCCACGCCGAGGCGCTGCGCGATGTGGAGATCAAGCACAACAGCCTCGACGTGCTGTTCGCGCGCGAATCCTTCGTGGTCGTGCCCGACAAGGTGCGCCTGCTGCACGCGATCGAGAAGGGCCTGAAGCCGAAGGGCCAGTTGTTGTTCACGGACTACGTGCTGGCCTCGGTCGGTGATTCCAGTGCGGAACTGCAGGCCTGGAAGGACGGCGAGCCCGACACGCCGGCCCCCTGGGCGGTGTCCGACTGGGCGGACACGCTTCACGACCTCAAGCTCGACGTCCGGATCAAGGAAGACCGCAGCGATCGGCAGATCGCCGCGATCAAGAACGGCTGGGCGGCGTTCATGCAGCAGGCCGGGCAGGATGGCCGACTGGAACGCTACGGCCAGTTGGCGCTCGAGGAGTGCGATCTCTGGACCCGCCGCCTCAACGCCCTGGAAAGCGGTGCGCTGCGCGTCTACCGGTTTCACGCGATCAAGCCCGGCAGCGGCGCCACCCTATCCGACTGGTAGCCGCTCCGCCTTGCCGCGCGTCGGTGGGAGCCGGACGCGCTTGCCCGAAAGGCGCTCCAGGCAGACGCGCTTGACGGGGCGGGGACCGGCGACTATGGTCCGCCGCCGAATTCGCCGGGGTGCGGGCGCCAAGGCCTGCGCGCAGCGCCGCTTGCCCGCTGCCATCCCGTAACGCCGCGAAAGCGATATCGACAACCAGCCACGCGTCAGCCGGAACGCCAACAGCCATGAAGATTCGCAATTCCCTGCGCACCGCGAAGAAGCGGGACAAGAACTGCCGCGTCATCCGCCGCCGCGGGCGCACCTACGTGATCAACAAGAAGAACCCGCGCCTCAAGGCCCGCCAGGGCTAACGGCGCCGGGGCAGGCCGTGGCTTTCGGCGATCGAAAGCGGCGGTCCGCGAACAGCATGCAAGACGAGGCCGCGTCGGGGGCGCCCCGCCGCGGCCTCGTTGCGTTTGGGAGCCGCTGCACGCCGGCCCCGGACGTCCCGCGCCCGGGCAGCCCCCGCGGCAGGCTTCAGGTTGACCTGCCGCGTGCGCCGGCCACATACTGCTCATAACTGGTAGTACCAGTTCGCGTCCGTCCCGAACGGCGGCGGCGCGGCTGGACCCGCCGGGCAAACCGGCCAAGTTCATGCAAGAACCGGTGCGCACATGCCCGCGATCCCCAAGGGCAAGGGCAAACGCCGGCAGCGACCAGAAGCCAGCCCGGTCCGGACGACGCGCGATCTGGCGCCGTCCCCAGTCCTCCGGGCCGGCCACTGACAGCGGAGGTAGACGACCTTGGTCTCAATGCCCGAGCCGAAGCGCGAGATACTCGACCGCCAGGACGAGATCGTCGCGCGCCTGAGGGAGATCGTGCCCGGCGAGGGCGTGATCGTGCACGCGTCGGAAAAGCGGGCTTACGAGTCTGACGGCCTGACCGCCTACCGCGCCTCGCCGATGGTTGTCGTGCTGCCCAGCACGGTCGATCAGATCAGCCGGATCATGGCGTACTGCAACGAGCTTGGCATCCGCGTGGTGCCGCGCGGCGCCGGGACCTCGCTTTCCGGCGGGGCGCTGCCGCTGGAGGACGGTATCCTGCTGGGCCTGGGCAAGTTCAACCAGATCCTCGAGGTCGACTACGACAACCGTTGCGTGGTCGCCCAGCCGGGTGTGACCAACCTTGGCATCACCAAGGAGGTCGAACACGAGGGGTTCTATTACGCCCCCGATCCGTCCTCGCAGATCGCTTGCTCGATCGGCGGCAACGTCGCCGAGAACTCGGGCGGCGTGCACTGCCTGAAGTACGGCCTGACCACGAACAACGTCCTGGGCGTCCAGATGGTGCTGATCGACGGTACGGTGGTCCGTCTGGGCGGCAAGCACCTGGATAGCGAGGGCTACGACCTACTGGGCCTCGTCAACGGCTCCGAGGGCCTGCTGGGCGTGGTCACCGAGGTCACGGTGCGCATCCTCAAGAAGCCGGAAAGCGCGCGCGCCGTGTTGCTGGGCTTCCCGTCGAACGAGCAGGCCGGCGACACGGTGGCCGGCATCATCGCCAGCGGCATCGTGCCCGCGGGCGTGGAGATGATGGACAAAGTCGCGATCAAGGCGGCCGAGGATTTCGTCCAGGCGGGCTATCCGCTGGATGTTGAGGCGCTGTTAATCTGCGAACTCGACGGGCCCGAGAGCGAGGTCGAGGAACTGCTCTCCCGCGTCTCCAAGATCGCCCAGGACAACGGCGCGTCCTACGAGCGCGTCAGCCAGGACGACGACGAGCGCGCCAAGTTCTGGGCCGGCCGCAAGGCGGCCTTCCCGGCCGTCGGCAGGGTCACGCCCGACTACTACTGCATGGACGGCACGATCCCGCGCCATCAGCTCGCCCACGTGCTCTCGCGGATGCGCGAGATGGCGGAGCATTATCAGCTCGGCGTCGCCAACGTCTTCCACGCCGGCGACGGCAACCTGCACCCGTTGATCATGTACGACGCCAACGAGGGCAACCAGTTGGAGCGCGCGGAAGAGTTCGGCGCCGACATCCTGAAGCTGTGCGTCCAGGTCGGCGGCGTCCTGACCGGCGAGCACGGCGTGGGCGTGGAGAAGCGCGACCTGATGGGCGAGATGTTCACCCAAGTCGACCTCGACACCCAGCAGCGCGTGAAGTGCGCGTTCGACCGCGACGGTCTGCTCAACCCCGGCAAGATGTTCCCGACGCTCTCCAACTGCGCGGAGATGGGGAAGATGCACATCCACCGCGGCAAGCTGCCGTTCCCGGACATCCCCCGGTTCTAGGCGCAAATTCATGGCCGATAGCACGACGGACGGCGCCGCCGCCGCCGACGGCGGCGGCAACCCGGAAGCGACCACTTACCGCCCGGAAACCCAGGACCAGCTGGTCGACCTGATGACCTGGGCGGCGAGCGCGGACGCGCCGCTGGAACTCGGCGGCTCGGGCAGCAAGCGCGCGCTCGGCCGGCCGATGCAGACCCAGGCCGGCCTGTCGCTGACCGCCTTCTCCGGTATCGAGCTCTACGAGCCCGAGGAGCTGATCCTGAAGGCGGGTGCCGGCACGCCGCTGGACCAGCTGGTCGCGGAACTGGCGAAGAACGGCCAGGCGTTCGCCTTCGAGCCGCCCGACCTGGGCCCGCTCCTGGGCGCCCAGGCAGGGCAGGGGACCCTGGGCGGCACGGTCGCCTGCAACCTGGCAGGCCCCCGCCGGATCAAGGCGGGCGCGGCGCGCGACCATTTCCTGGGCTACACCGGCGTCTCCGGCCGCGGCGAGGTCTACAAGTCCGGCGGCCGGGTGGTGAAGAACGTCACCGGCTACGACCTGTGCAAGCTGATGGCCGGGTCCTACGGCACGCTGACCGCGATGACCGACATCACCATGAAGGTCCTGCCCGCGTCCGAGGCGACGCGCACCGTGCTGCTGACCGGCCTGGACACGTCCGAGGCGGTGCAGGCGCTGACCGCCGGCCTGACCTCCAGCTTCGAGGTCTCGGGCGCCGCGCACCTGCCGGGCGGGATCGCGCCCTATAGCCGCGTCACCGACGTCGCCAAGGCGAACACCAGCGTCACCGCCCTGCGCCTGGAAGGCCCGCCCAAGTCGGTCGAACACCGCGCCCGCAAGGTGGCGGAAGTGGTGCAGTCCTTCGGGGCCACGCGCGAGCTGGATCACGAGGCAAGCGAGGCCTTCTGGGCCGATATCCGGGACGTCCGCCCGTTCGTCGGCCTGGACGGCATGGCCGTCTGGCGGATCTCGGTACCGCCGGCGCAAGGCCCGGACGTGGCCGCGCGGCTCTCGCTGCTGGACAGCCGCGCGCAGTACTACATGGACTGGGGCGGCGGGCTGATCTGGCTCGCGGTGCCCGAGGGCAGCGACGCCATGGCCGAGGGCGTGCGCGGCGCGGTTCAGCCCACCGGCGGCCACGCCACCCTGATCAAGGCCGCCGAGCAGGTCCGCGCCGCCGTGCCGGTGTTCCAGCCGCAGGACGCGGGTCTGGCCGCCCTGACCCGGAACCTCAAGGACGGCTTCGATCCCAAGCGCCTGCTCAACCCCGGCCGGATGTATGCCGGGGTCTAACCCTTCGTTCCAGCGACAACGCGGGAGCCTTGCGTAAGCCCATGCAGACCCACTTCTCGCTGGCCCAGCTGGCCGATCCGGACACCCAGGACGCCAACGACATCCTGCGGCTGTGCACGCACTGCGGCTTCTGCACGGCCACCTGCCCGACGTTCGTCCTGCTGGGCGACGAACTGGATAGCCCGCGCGGGCGCATCTACCTGATCAAGAACATGCTGGAGGACGGCGGGCCGCCCGACGACAAGACGGTCAAGCACCTGGACCGCTGCCTGACCTGCCTGTCCTGCATGACCACCTGCCCGGCGACGGTGAACTACGCCCACTTGCTGGAACACGGGCGCGAGCACATCTACGAGACCTACAAGCGCCCGCTGCCCGACCGGGCGCTGCGCCGGCTGCTGCAACTTGTATTGCCGTACCCGCTGCGCTTCCGCGCCGCGCTGTTCGGCGCCCAGTTCGCCCGGCCGTTCGCGCGTTTGATGCCCGGGCGGCTTAGCACCCTGGTCGCCATGGCGCCGAAGCAGCTGCCGTCGCCCAGTTGGGCCGACAAGCCGCGGGTCTTCCCGGCGGAGGGCGCGCGCCGCCAGCGGGTCGCCCTGCTCAACGGCTGCGCGCAGACGGTGATCAATCCCGAAATCAACGAGGCGACGATCCGCCTGCTGAACCGCCACGGCGTCGAGGTGGTGGTAACCAAGGATCAGGGCTGCTGCGGCGCGCTGGTCCAGCACATGGGCGACAGCCCGGGCGCGCAAGCCCAGGCCAAGGCGAACATCACCGCCTGGACGCGAGAGATCGACGGCGAGGGGCTGGACGCCGTGATCATCAATACCTCCGGCTGCGGCAACACGGTCAAGGACTACGGCTTCCTGTTCCGCCACGACGAGGCCTGGCGCCCGGCGGCCGAACGGGTGCAGGCGATCACCAAGGACATCACCGAGTTCATGAGCGAGCTCGGCCTGAACGACCCCGTTCGCCAGCCGGACCTGCGGGTCACCTACCACGCCGCCTGCTCGCTGCAGCACGGCCAGGGCGTGACCAAGGCGCCCAAGGCGCTGTTGGGCGAGGCCGGCTTCCAGGTGAAGGACGTGCCGGAATCCCACATCTGCTGCGGCTCGGCCGGGACTTACAACCTGCTGCAGCCGGAGATCGCGACCCAGCTGCGCGACCGCAAGGTGGGCAATATCGGCAAGACCAAGCCGGACGTGATCGCTGCCGGCAACGTCGGCTGCATGACCCAGATCCAATCCGGTACCGACGTGCCGGTCGTGCATACGGCCGAACTGCTCGACTGGGTCACCGGCGGCCCTGTGCCCAAGGCCCTGGAAGGCCGCGAGATCCCGGAGAAGTCGGCGCCTCAGAAAGCGGCGGCGGAGTAGGGCCTCTCCTCCCAAACCAAATTCCCTCTCCTCCAGTGGGAGGAGAGGGTTAGGGAGAGGAGGGTGCCCGCGGCGCCAGTGCCCATGCGACCGATGCCATCGGCGCTTATACCCGTGGTTCCTCCTCCCCTAGCCCCTCCTCCCAGTGGAGGAGGGGAATCAGTTTGGCCGTGGGTTACCGCGCCCCCGCTACACCAGCCAGACCAGCAGGCCGGCCAGGCCGGCGGCGCAGGGCGCGGCGCGGCGGGTCCAGCGGTGGACGGCGTTTTCCGCCGCGGCCGTCATGCGCCTGGCCATCGGTTCGCCGTCGATCGTCCGGCGCGGCGCCAGCGCGTCGACGACGTGGGCCACCTCGCGCAGTGTGCGGCGGTCGAGCTGCTGCACCGCCAGGCGATCGCGGAGCGCCCGGACGTGCCGGCGCAGCTGGTCGCCCTGCGGCTCCGAGGCGAGGACCAGCGCGATCCGGGTGTCGAGCAGGCGCAGCAGCTGTTCCTGCTCGCGGTCCGGCAGGCCGCGCGCGGCAAGGGTGCGGGATGGGAGCGGGCGGGACGGGACCGCCTGGGTCGCGATCGGGCGCAGCATCGCGGCAGCTCTCGGTTCCATGACGGGTTGATCGGGCTTCAAGAGGTCGGGCCGCTGCGCACCACCAGGCAGGCCTGGTTGCGCGCCTTCAGCACCTCGCACAGCTGTTTGGGCGTGCCGGCGTCCGCGAACGGGCCGCTGCGCAGGCGGTAGTAGGTGCCCTTGTCCGCTAGATCGGTCTTCTGCAGCTTGAGCGGCAGGTCCGCGAGCAGGGCGGCGTGCGTGTCTTTCAGGCGTTGCCACTCGGTCTTGGCTTCGCTTTCGGAGCGTAGGGACGCGACTTGCACCCAGTAGCTGCGCTCGCTGCCGGCCAGCGTATGGTCCGGGGCCGGCGCGGGGGAGAAGCTGGCCGGCACGACTCCGGCCGGCTGCCCGGTTTGCGCCCCCGTATCACGGTTGGGCGTATCACGGTTGGGCGTGTCGCGCTCCGGCGTCTTGCGCCCGGCTGTGGCTGCGTCGGCGACCGGTTCGGACGTCGGCGCGATCTTCGCCTCGGACTTCTGGGCGTTTGGCGCGGCTGCCTGCGCGTCCGCCTCATCATCCACGTAGGTGTCGGGCGCGAGGTCGACCGGCGCGAGGTCCGCGACCGGCGCGGCGGGGGCGTCCACGCCGGTCTGCGGCGCGTCGGCCGGCGGTTCCGGCGCGACCCGGCCCGGCTCGGCCG
>CAYRCO010000090.1:0-10991 GCA_964422775.1 uncultured Rhodovibrio sp. | reverse complement strand
CGGCGGCGATCGCGCCCCACAGGGTGGCCGCGCCAGCGAAGGTCAGGACCACGAACACCGCCTTGAGGGCGAGCGCGAAGACGATGTTCTGCTGGATCACCGCGACCGTGCGACGGCCGTGAGCGACCAGCCATGGCAAGCGGGACAGGTCGTCCGTCATCAACGCGACGTCGGCCGTCTCGATCGCCGCGTCGCTTCCGACGGCCCCCATCGCGACGCCGAAGCTGGCGCGCGCCATCGCCGGGGCATCGTTCACCCCGTCGCCGACCATCGCGACCGTGCCGTAGCGCGCGACCAGCTCTTCCACGGCCGTCAACTTGTCCGCCGGCAGCAGTTCCGCGCGCACCTCGTCGATCCCGACCTCCTCGGCGATCGCACGCGCGGTCGCGGCGTTGTCGCCGGTCAGCATGACCAAGCGCTCGACACCCCGGGCGCGCAGGTCCGCGAGCGCCTGCCGTGCCTCCGGCCGCGGCGTGTCGGCAAGCGCGATCAGCCCGCAGACTTGGCTTCCGCGCCCCAGCACCACCACCGTCTGCCCGGCGCCCTCCAGCGTATCGAGGCGCGCGCGCAGGCCCGGCGTCTCGTCGGTATGCGCCAGCAACTGCCGGTGCGAGCCCAGCCAATAGGCCTGCCCGTCGAGCGTGCCGGTGAGGCCCTTGCCCTGGGCTGCCTGCACGTCCGCCGCCGGGGCGGGGTCGATGCCGCGATCGCGGGCGTGATCCTGGATCGCGCGCGCCAGCGGATGGGCGCTGCGCCCCTCCAGCGCCGCGGCGACGCGCAGCACGTCGGCGGGCTGCCAATCGCTCCAACCTTCCACCGCCACCACCTCGGGCGTGCCGCGCGTCAGCGTGCCGGTCTTGTCGAACGCGATTGCCCGCAGCCGGGCCGGCTGCTCGACGTAGCTGCCGCCCTTGATCAGCACGCCGTGGCGCGCGGAACTCGCGAGCGCGGCCACGATGCTGACCGGGGTGGAGATCACCAGCGCGCAGGGGCACGCGATCACCAGCAGAACAAGCGCACGGTATAGCCAGTCCGCCCACGCCCCGCCGGTCACGAGCGGCGCCACCAGCGCGACCGTGAGCGCGACGACGAGCACGGCCGGGGTATAGACGCGGGCGAACCGCTCGACAAACTGCTCCGAGCGGGCGCGCTTGCCGTGCGCCTCGCCCACCATGCGAATGATCTTGGATAGGGTGGTGTCGTCGTGCGGCTTGCTGCTCTCGACCTCGAGCGCGCCGTCGCTGTTGATCGTTCCAGCGTAGACGGTGCTGCCGACCTCCTTGGCGACCGGCCGGCTTTCGCCCGTGATCGGCGCCTGGTCGACCCAGCTGCTGCCGGCTCGGATGACGCCGTCGAGCGGGATGCGCTCGCCCGGCTTGACCACAAACCGGCTGCCGACGGCGACGGTGCCGGCGTCGACGACGGGTTCGCTGCCATCCGCGGCGCACAGCCGCACGGTTTGCGGCGCGAGGTCGAGCAGCGCCTCCACGGCGCGGCGAGCGCGCGCGACGCTCCAGCTTTCCAGCAGCAGCGACAGCGCGAACAGAAAGGCGACGGTGGCCGCCTCGAACCATTCCCCGATCGCGATCGCGCCCGCAACCGCGATCACCATCAACAGGTTGATGTCCGCGCGCAGCAGCTTCGCCGCGTAGGCCGCCTTGACGGCCACGTACCGGCCGCCGCAGCCGACCGAGAGCGCGTAGGCAAGGATCACGAACCAGGGCAGCGGCGCGCCCGCCGGCACCACGGTCATCTGCAGGCCCACCCCCAGCACCAGGAAGACGCCGCTGAGCGCGGTCAAGAGCGCCTGCGTGGAGTGCTGGCGCGTCCGGCCGGTCTCGGCGGCGCCGCTGGCCGCGTCGGTCGCCGTCATGCCGGTGCGGCGGACGGCGCGACGCACCGTGTCGGCGCTGACGGGGCCGGCGTCCTGCAGGACCATCATGCGGCCCTTGAGCACGTCGAAGGCAAGCTTGTCGGCGCCGCCGACGACCGGGCCGACCTCCTGCTTCAAAAGGCCGACCTCCTGGGCACAGCACAGGCCCTGGACGTCGAAGCTGTAGAGCGGTGCCGCCGAGGCCCCGCCCGCCCCTTCGGACTCGGCCGGGCGCTGCGTCGGCATGCAGGCGCTGGCGCAGCCGCCGGCCCCTTCCTCCGCCGGGCGCTCGGGTTCACAGCAGCCGGTGTCCTCTTGGGCGCGTGGGTCGCGATCCAGCGGATCGACCATCCAGGTCCTCCAATCAGATTCCGGCCGTTAATATAAACCGACCATCTCCGCGCGACAGGACCTGCGGATTCAAGACCTTTCTTAGTCGGTCGCCGATTTCCAGCCGGACACAAACGAGGCGGCTGCCCGGGTGTGTCGGCAGCCGCCTCGTCAAAACGCCGCGGGGCCCAGCCCCGCGTTGCATCGACGGCAGAACGGTTAGTTCTGCCCCAGGATCATGCTCATGTTCTCGAGATAGGTCTCGGCGTTGCCCTGGACCTTTTCCTCGTTGCGGGCCTCGCTTGCCAGGTGCATGCCCTCGAGCACGCTGGCGATGCTGTTGAGGTCCTTGTCCATACGCTTCAGCGCGTTCTCCAGCGTGTAGCTCAGCTGGTGGATCTTCTCCATGTTCTCGACGGTCATCTCCTGGTTGAGATGCTCTTCCAGCTTCTGGTTATATTCGCGCAGATTCTTGACCGCGACCTCCAGGTTCGGCGCGGGCTTGGCCTTGTAGTGCTGGACCTCGCCGTGATCTTGGTCGTCGCCGTTCGCGAGCGCCGGGCCGCCGGCCAGCAGCCCCAGGCTGAGGATCGCTGCGCTCAGTCGCTTCATAGGAATGTCTCCTTGTTCGACTACTGTGTCGTCGATCGCTGCGACGGTTAGGAGCCCTCGGCGGTCAACAGCGGCGTCAAGCGGTCGCGCGCCTGCTTCGGCAGGTCGGAGACCTTCTTGCGCACGTCCGCCAGGTTCTTGGAGGCATCGCCGACCTTCACCACGCCGACCATGCCGGAATAGAGGTGCGGCAGGCACTTGTAGACGTAAGTTCCCTCCGTCTCGAAGGTCACCTCGACCTCCTGGTTGATGCCGCCGCGGAAACTGTCGGCGCCTTCCGGGATCATGCCCTTGACGCTCTGGGCATTGTGGCCCTTGGCGGTTGCCACGAAGCGCACGGTATCGCCGGGCTCGATCGAGACGGACGCCGGCTCGTAGATCATCACCTCGCCGGCGTCGTTCTTGTTCAGCATCTTCACTTCGATCGTCTCGGCCGCAGCCGGCCCGACTGTCAGTACGGCCAGCAGGCCGGCGGCGAGCAGCGGATTTCTCATGGTTTTTGTCCTCCCTCAGGGCTCGTTACGTGACACCGCGCGCAGGGCGCCCGGGCCAGCCCTGGCCAGGTCACGCTGCCGCGGCGCCGCCTGAGGTATGCCACTGTCGGCCAATTACTGCAATTGCATCGCATCTGCAGTTTTTATCAGCGCATGCGGTGCGTTGTCGCGACGCGCGCATGGCGTTCGGTTTTGAGGTGAGGAGAAATCCGGGGTCCCGCCGACGGCCCGCCGGATCCGATTGGAGGCGCACGTGTTCAAACGTAAAAGAGCCCGGCCGCCGAGGCGGCCGGGCTCCTCATCCGAACCGTCGTTGGACGGTTAGAGCAACATGCTCGAAGGCCGAGACGGCCCTCGAGCTGAATGTTGCTCTAACATCCTGAAGAGCGGGCAAGATTCAGCTGGAAGGTGATTCCACCTTCCAGCATCTTGCCCTAGTTCGGCAGTTCGCCGGTAATCCAGAAGTTCACGAGCTTCGGATGGTTCTCGACGTACTGCTTCGCAGCCGTCGGATAGCCTTCCTGCTCGCCGACATCCATGCCCGCCTGAACGTCGGACAGCGGGATCGAGATCCGGTCGAGCATCTCGTAAACCTCGGGGAACTCGCGGTAGAAGCCCTCGCGGGCGAGGATGTCCGCGCGCTCGATCTCGCCCAGGACGCCCTTCGGGTCCTCGATGTAGCGCAGATCGAAGCGGCCGAACTTCCAGTGCGGGCTCCAGCCGGTGACGACGATCCACTCCTCGTTGCGGATCGCGCGCTGCAGGGCGGCGGTCATGCCGCTGCCCGAGGAGGTGATCAGACGGTAGCCCTGATCCTTCAGACCGTACTCGTCGAGCGCCTCTTTCGACAGGCGCGTCAGACCGGCACCCGGGCCGATGCCGACGATCTTGTCGTCCAGCTTGTCCTGGATTTCCTCGGACTTCAGGTCCTCGATCGAGCTTAGCTGATCCTCCGGGACGTAATCCGGAACCACCCAGCCGAGACGCGCACGGCTGTAGATCGGGCCGATGCTGACCGTGTCCTGCGCGACCTTGTCATAGTAGTCGGAGTGGGTTTCCGGCAGCCAGGAGTCGGTGTGGAAGTCGAGGTCGCCGGCGCCCACCGCCTGATACACGGCGGCCGGGTCGGCCTTGGTCATCTCGACCTCCTTACCCATTTTCTCGCCGATGATGTACTCGACGACGTGCGAGGTGAAGAGGGCGTCGGACCAGTTGAAGTAGCCGATCTCGACGACGCCGTTGTCCTTGGCCTGCGCCACGCCGGCCGTTCCGACGGCCATGGCAAGCGCAAGGCCAGTGCTGGTAAACTTCTTCATCTCTTTCGGCCTCCCTTTCCTTGGGATCTTCGTGGTTGCGTTGTTGATGCGCGCGCCCCGGGGTTTCCGATGCCACCCGCATGATTGAACGACACCCACGTCTTTGAGTGCCTACGACGCAATAGAGTGGAGGTTATAAACCAAGCGTCAACCTTCCATCCGCACCGAACGACGCATTTTCGCACAAACAACGACCTGTGCACGGCCGTTGTGCGCGCTCATTCGTATCTCGTTCGATTCGCCAGTTTAGCACAGTTGCCTGCACTCGACCGCGCTTTCTTGAGCGGACATTCGAAAGCAACGTCCATTCATAATCCCTGGTCTGCTTTTCTTGTGGCGCGCTCGCGCGCCGCGGCCCGTCGCCGCACTGGCGCTTGGGGTTTCTCGAAGTCGGAATCGCCGCGTGCGGCTGGCGGCAGACGCGTTTGCAAACGTCCGGGATTCGGGGCTGGTCAGAACGACCCGCACCCATCCCACTTTCAGTTAACGTGCGCCGACCGCACGTTGTTCCACACGCCGTCGCACAGGCCGCGTATGGGCCTATGCCCGGCCCAGCCCCGGCGTGACGGCGCAAGCCGGCTGATCGGCTTGATAAGCTACGCGCTGGAGGCCGCCGCAGCTGCGCGGCGGTCGACGATGTGGTCCACCAGCGTCCCGCCCAGCCACATCGATGCGAGCGCGACCCAGGCGGTCAACGCCAGGGTCGACGCACCCGAGACGCCGGCGCCGATCGAGCAGCCGCCCGCCAGCATCGCCCCAAAACCCATCATGACGGCGCCCATTAGGTAGCGCTGCATCGCTCGCGCGCCTTCCCAACCCTGCCAGGCCAGTTCGCGCGCTGCCAACGCCGCCAGGAACGCGCCGACGAACACGCCCGGCACCAGCCCGATGTCGAAGTCGACACCGCCGTCCGGTTGCAGGACGAACATCAAGACGTCGGCCGAAGGACCTGAAAACGAGAGACTTTCAACACTCGTGGGCTCGAAGGTCAGTTGGCTCAGCTGGTAGGTGAGGAACCAGGCGAGCGCGGCGGCGAAGCCGACCCCTGAGCCGAAAACCAGGACCCGCGGCCCGACCTGATTGGCGCGCGCGATCCATAGCGCCGCGGCTGTGAACAGGCAGCCGAGCGCCAGACCCGTCCAGTCCGGCAGGCCGGCCAGCGCCGACAAGCTTGGGGTCGGCCCCGCGGTGGTCGACAGCGCAGCCAGTTCCTGCCGGGCCGGGGCCAGCAGGCCGCGCAGCGTGACCTGCGCGGTCACCACGAAAACCAGGCCGGATAGGATCGCGCGCAGATTGCCGGTCGCGCTCAACACCAGTAGGCGGCCTGGACAGCCGCGTGCGAGCACCATGCCCGCGCCGAACACCAGCCCGCCGATCACAGCGCCAGACAGCGACGACGCCTGATCCAGCCATCGGGACGTCGACAGGTCGACCAGCCCGGCAAGCGCGGCGGCCTGGCTCCAAACCAGGGCGGTGGAAAAGCACAGCAGCCAGACGGCCGTGCGCGGGCCCAGGCGCCCGCCCGAGAACTCGACCACGGCGGCGCGCAGGCAGAACCGGCTGCGCTGCGCCGCGACGCCGAACACGATGCCGACCACCAGGCCCGCAAGCAGCAGGGTCTCGCCGTCGCCGAGGTTTTCGAGCAAGACCACAAACAGTGAATAGAGGTCCATTGGCTGCCTCCGTATGCAGCGCCGTGAATATATGCTGCTGCACGAAGGCCCTTAGGTCCATGCTTGCGGTTCAATGGGCGAACGGCGTTTTTCGTGCCCGGCGGGCAGCAGCGCGCCGCCGGATCAGGCGGCCGCAGGGGACAGGGCGCGCGCTTGATCGGCCGTCAGGCGGCCTTCCTCGACCCCGTGGCACGCCACGCGACCGCCGGTGCGCGTGTTCTGCAGCGTGGGCACCTCCCGGCGGCAGCGGTCGTTGACGTGCGGACAGCGCGGGTGGAACGGGCAGCCGGTGGGCGGGTTAACGGGGTCCGGCACCTCGCCCTGGGCGGGACTATAGTCGCGATCCCGGTTGGCGAACGACGGGATCGCCTGCAGCAGCATCTGGGTATAGGGATGGCGCGGCGCCTCGAACAGGCTGCGCTTGGGCGCCTCCTCCACGATCCGGCCCAGGTACATCACCCCCACCCGGTCGGCCATGTGGCGCACCACGGCCATGTCGTGGCTGATGAACAGGTAGGTCAGGCCGTGTTCGCGCTGCAGGTCCTGCATCAGGTTCAGGATCTGCGCCTGCACCGACACGTCGAGCGCGCTCGTCGGCTCGTCGCAGACGATGAATTCCGGGTTGTTGGCGAGCGCGCGGGCGATCGAAATGCGCTGGCGCTGGCCGCCGGAGAATTCGTGCGGGTATTTCTGCACGTCGTTCGCGCCAAGCCCGACGTGCTCCAAGAGTTCGCCAGCCCGCGCACGCGCTTCCCGGCGGTCGTTGACCATGCCGAAGGCGAGCAGCGGCTCGCCGACGATCGCGCCGACGCGCCACAGCGGGTTCAGGCTGGCGTAAGGGCTTTGGAAGATCATCTGCAGCCGGCGGCGCACCGGCGCGGCCTCGCGGCCCGACCGCCGGGCGAGATCGCTCACGTCCTCGCCATCGAAGATCAGACGCCCGCCGCTGGGCGGAAACAGGCCCACGGACAGCCGCGCGACGGTCGACTTGCCGCAGCCGGATTCGCCGACGAGGGCGTAGGTGCCGCCGCGCGGAATGGCGAAGTCGACGCCATCGACCGCGCGCAGGATACGCCGGCCGCCGCCCTCGATCAGCCGGTTCAACAGCGGCTTCGAAACGTCGAAGTGGCGCGCCAGGCCCTCGGCCTGGACCAGCGTGTCGGCGGAATCGCTCGAGCGGTTAGCTGGCATGACGACTCCGTTGGCGACGTATCGCCTCCGGCCCGCCGCCGCGGTCGCCGTGCCGGGCGTAGAGCCAGCAGGCGGCCTGGCTGTCGCCGGCGGGCATCAGGTCGGGGCGCTCCTGACGGCAGCGGTCGAAGGCGTGCGGGCAGCGCGGGTGAAACGCACAGCCCGTGGGAATCGCGCGCAGGCTGGGCATGCTGCCCGGGATCTGGGTCAGGCGCTGGACATCCTTCTCCACCGGCGGGATCGAATCCATCAGGCCGGCCGTGTAGGGGTGCGCCGGATCGTGGACGACGGTGTCGACCGGGCCGCGTTCCACGACCCGGCCGGCGTACATCACCATGACGTTGTCGGCCGTCTCGGCGATCACGCCCATGTCGTGGGTGATCAGCTTCACGCCGGTCCCGCGGTCGCGGCACAGACGCTTGAGCAGGGCCAGGATCTGCGCCTGCACCGAGACGTCGAGGGCAGTCGTCGGCTCGTCCGCGATCACCAGATCCGGGTCCGCGCATAGCGCGAGCGCGATCACGACGCGCTGGCGCATGCCGCCGGAGAACTGGTGGGGATAGGAGTCGATCCGGCTTTCCGGCGATCCGATGCCGACCTCCGTCAGCAGGTCGACCGCCCGGTCCCGGGCTTGGCGGCGGGACATCGGCAGGTGCGTGCAGATCGTCTCGATTAGCTGCTCACCCACGGAATAGAGCGGGTTCAGGCTGGTCTGCGGGTCCTGGAAGATCATGCCGATGCGCTTGCCTCGCACTTGGCGCAGGCTGCGCTCGCTCAGGCGGTCGATCCGCTCGCCGTCCAGGTAGACGCCGCCGCCGGCCAGAAACCCGGGCGGCTCGATCAGGCTCATCACCGCGTTGCCGGTGATCGACTTGCCGGCCCCGGATTCCCCGACCACGCCCAGGATCTCGCCGCGCTGGATGCTGAACGACACCGCGTCCACCGCGATCAGACGCTGCTTGCGGGTGGGGAACACGACCGAAAGGTCCTGGACGCGCAGCAGCGGTTCATCCTGACCGCTGCCGGCGGAGCGCTGTTGATCGAGCGGCATGCAGGCGCCTTTAGCGCAGTTTCGGGTTGAGGACGTCGCGCAGCCAGTCGCCTAGCAGGTTGACCGACAGCGCAAGCGCAAGCAGCGCCAGGGACGGGAAGAAGGTGATCCACCATTCGCCGGAGAACATGTAGTCCTGGCCGACCCGGATCAGCGTGCCCAGCGACGGCTGCGTCGGCGGCATGCCCACGCCCAGAAAGCTCAGCGTCGCCTCGGCGATGATCGCGAGCGCAAGGCCGATGGTCGCGATCACCAAAACCGGCCGCATCACGTTCGGCAGCACGTGGCGCGCCAGGATCGTGCGGGCGGGCAGGCCGATCACGTGGCCGGCCTGCACGTACTCCTTGGTCTTCTCCACCATGGTGGCGCCGCGCACGGTACGGGCGTAGTGCACCCAGTCGGACAGGCCGATCGAGACCACCAGCACCACGAGCGCCGCCTGCGCCCGGTCCCCGGCCGGCATCACGTTGGAGACCACGCCGAAGATCAGAAGGGCGACCAGGATCGACGGGAAGGTCAGCTGCACGTCGACGATGCGCATGATCACGGCATCCGGCCAGCCGCCGCGATAGCCGGCGTAGAGCCCGAGCCCGGTGCCCAGGATCATCGCGAACAGCACCGCCGAAACCCCGACCAGCAGCGAGATCCGGGAGCCGTAGAGGATCGCGGAGAAGACGTCGCGCCCCTGCCCGTCGGCGCCCAGCCAGTACACCATCTCGCCCGAGATCGCCTCCGTCCCCGGCGGGGCGAAGGCATCCATCAGCCGCAGTTCGGAGGGGTTGAACGGGTTCTGCGGCGCCAGCAGCGGCGCGAACATCGCCGCCAGCACCATCAGCACCGTGATCACGAACGAGGTCACGACGATCGGCTGGCGGATGAAGGTGTAGAAGATGTCGCTATCGATCGCCCGCCGCAGCCGCTCCAACAGCCCGGGACCGGCCAGGCGCGGCGACGGTTTGTGGGAGCGTGGCGTGGCAGGCGCCGACATGAGCGTTGGTACCTCTGGGCCGAATTCTTAAGGCCGATGTGCTGGACGGGAACCCTAAGCACCGGGCCCCAACGGGGACAAGCGAAACAATCCGCGCGCGTCGCCTCCCGGCATGCGCCCGACCGCTAACCCTGCTTGGCGACCCGCAGGCGCGGGTCCACGACGAAGTAGAGGACATCCACGATGAAGTTGATCAGGACGAACAGGAAGGCGATCAGCACCAGATAGGCCGACATCACCGGGACGTCGGCGAAGCGGATCGAGGTGATGAACAGCCGGCCCACCCCGGGCCACTGGAAGACCGTCTCGGTGATGATCGCGAACGCGATGATCGTCCCGGTCTGCAGCCCGATGATGGTGATCACCGGCACCAGCGTGTTCTTCAGCGCGTGGCCGAAGTTGATCGTCCGGCGCGGCAGGCCGCGGGCGCGCGCGAACTTGATGTAGTCGGTGCGCATGACCTCCAGCATCTCCGCGCGCACCAGCCGCATGATCAGGGTCAGCTGGAACAGCCCCAGCGTCACCGTCGGCATGATCATCGACTGCAGCCCCGAGGCGGTCAGCAGCGAGCTCTTCCA
Organism: uncultured Rhodovibrio sp.; assembly: GCA_964422775.1. GTDB lineage: Bacteria > Pseudomonadota > Alphaproteobacteria > Kiloniellales > Rhodovibrionaceae > Rhodovibrio. The sequence continues at coordinate 885 of CAYRCO010000090.1, read as the reverse complement.
CCAGCCGAACAGCGTCACCGTGTCGCCGCGGCCGAACGCCGGCAGCCAGCCGAGTTCGACCGCGAACAGGTAGATCAGCGCGATGCCGACCAGGAAGGTCGGCAGCGACACCCCGATCAGCGAGAACGTCATGATCGCGTGCGACAGCCAGTGCCCGCGTTTGAGCGCGGTAAACACGCCCAGCAGGATACCGAGCACGATCGCGAAAACGCTGGAGGCGATCGCCAGTTCCAGGGTCGCCGGCAGGCGTTCGGCGATCAGGTCGCTGACCGGCTGCGCCGAGCGGTAGGAGATGCCGAACTCCCCCTGCGCGGCGTTGCCCACGAAGCGCGCGAACTGGACGGGCACCGGATCGGTCAGGCCCAGCTGCTCGCGCAGTTCCTGGCGATCCTGCGTGGTCGCTTCCTGGCCCAGCATGTTGTGGACCGGGTCGCCCACGTAGCGGAACAGGGAGAAGGCGATCAGCGCCACCACGAGCATCACGAAGATGCCCTGCAGGACCCGCTGGATCAGGAAAGCTGTCATCGCTGGCGCTTCACTAGCGTCTATTCTCGACCGCTGCGGGTTTCGGCAAGGCGCGTGCACCGCGCCGGTCGTCCCGTTCTAGAGGTAACGCGGCCTCGCACGCAAAAGGTCGTTTGCGTGCGCGCCTGCGGGGAGCCCGCTCGGGCAGCGCGCGCCGAGAACCGTCCTGCTGCCTTGAACGGACTGACACGAAACCGGGGCCGGACCTGCGGCCCGGCCCCGGCGCGTGTCGTGGCTGAGCGGGAGATCCCGCCCGCCGTCTTTAGGGAAAGATGCTGGAAGGTGGAACCACCTTCCATCTGAATCTTGCCCTCTCGTCACGAAGTTAGAGCGACATTCAGCCCGAAGGCCGGGCCGGCC
>CAYRCO010000089.1:9723-11012 GCA_964422775.1 uncultured Rhodovibrio sp. | reverse complement strand
TTCCAGGCGGCCGACCTCGTGGGCACCTTCGAAAAGCCGAAGTACGTCCACTACGACGCCTCGATCTGCGCGCACGGCCGCTCACGCAAGACCGGCTGCACCAACTGCCTGGACGCCTGCCCCACCGGCGCGATCGCGAGCCTGGGCGAGACGGTGGAGATCGACCCCTACGTCTGCGCCGGCTGCGGCTCCTGCGCCAGCGTCTGCCCGACCGGGGCAGCGAGCTACAACCTGCCGCGCGCCTTCGACCTGTTCGAGCGGCTGCGCACCCTGATCGGCGGCTACCTGAAGGCCGGCGGCAAGGACCCGGTGCTGCTGATCCACGACGCTGGCCACGGCGAGGAGCAGATCGCCATGATGGCCCGCTACGGCCGCGGGCTGCCGGCGCGCGTGCTGCCGCTCGCGGTGAGCGAGGTGACCCAGATCGGCCTGGACGCGCTTTCGGGCGCGTTCGGCTATGGGGCGGCACGCGTGGTCTTCCTGGTGCCGCCCTCCAAGCGCCGGGAGGGCGAGCTGGACGGCCTGGAGACCCAGATCGCGACGATGGACGCGATCCTCTCCGGCATGGGCTACGGTGAAGAGCGGATCACGCTGGTGGAGGAGGCCGACCCGGACGCGGCCGAGGCGCACCTCTGGGCCCTCGACAAGCCGGCGGCGCCCCAGCCCGGCAGTTTCCTCGCGATGGGCGGCAAGCGCAGCCGCACCATGCTGGGCCTGCGCCACCTGCACCAGCACGCGCCCAACCCGCAGGAGCAGGTACCGCTGCCCCAGGGCGCGCCGTTCGGCCGGGTGCATGTGGACACGCAAGGCTGCACGATGTGCCTTTCCTGCGTCACGGCGTGTCCCACGGGCGCGATGCTGGACGATCCGGACAGCCCCTGGCTCGGCTTCAACGAGGAGACCTGCATCCAGTGCGGCCTGTGCGCCGCCACCTGCCCGGAAGACGTGATCACGCTCGAGCCGCGCCTGAACCTGAGCGAGGACGCGCGCTCCCCGATCGAGCTCAACCGCCAGGAGCCGTTCCACTGCGTGCGCTGCGGCAAGCCGTTCGGCGTCGAATCCTCGATCCGCCGGATCGCCGACCAGCTCGCCGAGAAACACTGGATGTTCCAGCGCCCCGACCAGGTCGAACGCATCATGATGTGCGACGACTGCCGCGTCGTGGTGCAGTTCGAAAGCGGCGATTCGCCGTACAAGTACGGCGAGGTGCCGAAGCCAAGGACGACGGAGGATTACAAGCGGGGGAGCTAGGGTGATCTGCAAGGACGCACGGCGTAGCTGCGGGTCGC
>CAYRCO010000089.1:0-9623 GCA_964422775.1 uncultured Rhodovibrio sp. | reverse complement strand
TCCCGGTCCTTCCGCAGGGCCTCCTCCAGCGTCTCGCGGATGTAGCGCTGGTAGGGGATGCCGCGGGCCTTGGCGCGCTGCTTGATGGCGTCGAGGAGGTTACGGGACATGCGCATGTTGACCTGCGCGGTCTTCTCCTCGAACTCGAAGCGCGTCGGGGTGAAACCGGACAGGTCGTAGTCGGAGAGATCGGCCGCCTCGACGAACCGTTCCGCGTCAACGTCACTGTCGAGCGGATGGAGGGGCTTGGTCGGACCAGTCATTGCGGCTTCCTTTCGCGCGGCAATCTAGCTTACGGCCGACAGGCAGTCGATTAGAGCGGTGCGGGTCGAATGGCGTGCAGAGCTACCCCACCCTAGCCCTCCCCTTCGAGCGAAGGACAGGGAACCCGCCGCCGCGTGCTGCACATGCGGGCGGACAACTTGCGTAGGCCCGGGTGCATGGGCCGGTCGGCCGCGGTAGTTGGCGGCTGGACCGCGCGCCGGTTTCACGACACTCTATCCAGTGAGAAAGGCTCCAAATTTCTCCCGCGCGCCGCGGCGTGCGGACGGCTGGGGAGGCAACGCGATGCTGAAGTTCGTCTGGCGGGCGGAGCATGCCGGGGCGCCGGATCACGACGGGTACGATCAGGCGCAGGACCGGCTGTATCAGCGGCTCGACCCCTACGAGGAGCGCGAACTGCAGGCCTTCCCCAAGCGCTTCGACGGCTGCCCCGCGCCCGGGGAACCGGTGAACGACGCGGTGACCCGCTGGCTGGCCGACGACGGCGACCGGCAGCGGGTGGTGGTGCTGGTCCACGGCTACAACTGGGGCCAGCGCGATCCCGAACGGGCGGAGTTCGACGGCGATCCCTACGCCACGATCTACGCCGATCCGGGCGAGCTGGAGCGCGCGGGCAAGGACCCGATCCAGAGCTGGCTGCCGATGGCCGGAGCGGAGCGCACGGTCGCTTTCGCCTGGACCTCCGATCCCGGCTTCTTCGACTACGCCAACGCCTGCTGGTCGAACCCCTACGAATACGCCGTGCAGGATCTGGCGCCGCTGGCGGCGCAGGCGCTGGCGGCGGTGATCCGCGCGCTGTCGGACGCCGGGCTTACGGTCGACCTGCTGGCGCACAGCCTGGGCACGCGCACGGCCATCAAGGCGCTCGACCGGCTCGCGCGCGAGGACGGCTACAAGACCGCCGTGCGCCGGGCGGTGATGCTGGGCGGGGCGGAATACAGCGTCGACGCGCTCGCCGTCGCGCCCAACGTCCCCACCGACTTCTATAACCTGGTGATCCGCGAGGACCCGGTGCTCGACTGGGGCGCGGCGGAGCTGGGCGGCAGCCAGCGGCCCAACAACTCCATGCGATCCCGGGTGATCGGGCTGGACGGCATGAAGCGCCGGGCGAACTGGCTGGACCTGCAGCTGGACCACCAGGACCGCGCCAGCCGGCGGGAGTTCGAGCGCTGGTTCACCAAGCTGAACGGCTACCGCCTGTCCGGCGACAAGGCCGCCGGGCGCGGCTTGCACTGGGCGTATTTCCTGCACGAGGGCAACCGCGAGCTGATCGCCGATTTGTTCGACAAGTCCAACTACAGCGTGAAGTGGCTGCGCGATGAAGGCTGCCCGGACGGCGTCGAACGCTTCCGCTACGACGCCCTCACCGGCACGCCGCCGAAGCCGCTGTTGACCTGCAAGGCGCGCAAGGCGGCGCAGCGGTAGCGCGGGAAGCGGTTTTCAGGCAACGCCCGGACCAACTTCCGGCCGGAGATGGCCGGAGATGGCCGGAAAGCGGCTTGTTCGCGCACACCGCGCAATACCCCGGCATGATAAGCGCCCGTTAGCGGTCTTTTGACAAGACCGGCTCCGGGTCAGTTAAAGTCCGAGTGCATTGCGGGGTCATCGAGCGCTGCAAGGGGGGCCGCCATGCCTGCTCGGAACGCAGCCCTGATCGTTGCGGCATTGGCCGGGATAACAACGCTCGCGTGGAAATCCGTCCCCGGAGAAACCGGCCAGCTATTCCCGCCTGAAAACGCCGATGGCGACGGTGTCGTATGGCAGAGCGTCCAAGAGTTCTGCTGGGGGCTGCGCCACGACCTGTCGGTTGGCGCCGTTCGAAGCGATGAATCGCGCGTTACATCGTAGCCCAGGCGCTGGACGATCTCTGCGGCGAGCCGGGCTCGCGGGAGTTGAGTGAAGAGTAATCCCAGGTTTACCCGCGGCCTGGATTTCTTGTGCCAGACCGAAGACGGCTGCAGACGGATGATCAGGCCCGGCTGGTGGTCGCTTCGACGACGCACAAGGCGGCATCGACGTAGCGGCTGTTGTACTTCTGCATCGCGGCGACGTAGCCACCACCGGACATCCGCCCGGCGAGGTAGTGCCGGGTGAGGTACTTGACCGTCGGCGGAACCGTCGGCTCGCCGCGGCCGCCCACGGCGGGGAGACACACTTTGACGTCCTGGAAAGCGTAGTACCCCCAGCTGGCGGCCTTCGTCCCCGGCGTCGCGGCTGCCCCCGCGACGGGCTGCAGTCCGAGAACCGCCGCGATCGTGACGGCAGCGGTGATACCAACGGCCCGACTCGTCATGTCACGCGCTCCTTGGCCCACTGAATGGCCACTGCCAGGAGTTGGAGCGTCGTCGGCGACCGGACAACCTGTACCCGGGCTGAAGCGCCCTGCAGGCATCTCCCTCTACAGACGCCGGTCGACTGAGCGCATCGGCGAATTCCCGTTTCTCGTCAGGCAACAATATCCATCGCGCAAGGCCCTAATCGCTCCCAACCGGCCGCGCCTGCTGAAGATCGCGGCCGGCCGCTCGCCTGACCCCGGCGCGGATCCGTCCTCGCGGTCGGGGTGAGTCGCGCCCGCCGCACGGCGCACGGCCGAGCGTGGCCGAGCCCGGCCGCCGGACGCGTGGGGCGCTGTCGCGGCCCGGCCCGCGGCAAACATCGCTTGACTTTGTGTGCCGCAACGTTCATCTACAGCGCAGTTCTTCTCGCGATCACGCGAACCCGGCCTTGAGCATAAGGCGCCAGCGCGCGCCGCCCGGTCATCCCGAGCAGTTCCCAACAACCTCCCGCCTCGTTTCCAACTCGCGTGTGGAACCAGGGCAACGCGCCGGCCTTTGTCAGGGCCCTGTCGTCGCGCGTCCCGCCATCGGTTCCCCCGAGGGTCGTGGACGTGGGCACGCCTGTCCTGGCCGCCTTACCGCACGCGCCGGCGTTCACAAGAAAGAACGTGATCCTTTGAGTAACGACAACACCTCCCCGTCTCACCAGCCGGCCTTCACCGACCTCGGCCTCGACGCGCAGATCCTGCGCACGCTGGGCGAGCAGGGCTACGACACCCCGACCCCGGTGCAGGCACAGGCGATCCCGGCCCTGCTGGACGGGCGCGACCTCCTGGGCGTGGCCCAGACCGGCACCGGCAAGACGGCCGCCTTCACCCTGCCGATCCTCCAGCGCCTTGCCGCCGACAAGACGCAGGTGCCGAACAAGGGCGCGCGCGCCCTGGTGCTGGCGCCGACCCGCGAGCTGGCGATCCAGATCCACGAGGCCTGCCGGACCTACGGCCGCGGCCTCGGCCTGCGCTCGGCCGTGGTGCTGGGCGGCGTGCCCAAGGGCAAGCAGCAGCGCCAGCTCTCCAAGGGCGTCGACATCCTGATCGCCACCCCGGGCCGTCTGCTCGACCTGGTCAACGAGCGCAGCGTGCGCCTGGACGGGTGCAGACGCTGGTACTCGACGAGGCCGACCGGATGCTCGACATGGGCTTCATCCACGATGTCCGTAAGATCGCGAACATGACCCGCGGCCAGCGGCAGTCGATGCTGTTCTCCGCCACCATGCCGGGCGAGATCGACAAGCTGGCCCGCGAGCTTCTGTCCAACCCGGCGCGGGTCGAGATCACCCCGGACGCCCCGGCGGTCGAGCGGATCGACCAGCGGGTCTATCACGTCCGTCAGCCGGCCAAGCGCGATCTGCTGTCCAGCCTGCTGAGCGACCCCGAGATGGACCGCGTGATCGTGTTCACCCGGACCAAGCACGGCGCCGACCGGCTGGCCAAGCAGCTGTCGACCGACGGCTTCCCGTCCGACGCTATCCACGGCAACAAGACCCAGGGCGCGCGCCAGCACGCGCTCAAGCAGTTCCGTGACGGCAAGGTCCGCGTCCTGGTCGCCACCGACATCGCCGCGCGCGGCATCGACGTCGACGGCGTCAGCCACGTGGTCAACTTCGAGCTGCCAAACGTGCCGGAAAGCTACGTCCACCGGATCGGCCGGACCGCGCGCGCCGGCGCGGAGGGCGTCGCCCTGTCGTTCTGCGATCCCGCCGAGCAGAACGACCTCAAGCGCATCGAGAAGATGACCAAGCAGCGCCTGACGATCATCGGCGACGGCCCGATCGCCAGCGAGCGGCACGCCCAGAATGGCCGCAAGCCGGCGAACAACGGCGGCGGCAAGGGCGGCTTCCAGGGCAAGGGCAAGCCCAGCAACCAGGCTGCCCGCGGCCCCAAGCCGGCCAGGGGCGGCGAGCGCCCGCCGCGCGGCAACCGCCGCGCCGCCTAGGGCAAGATGCTGAAACGCGGAATCACGTTTCAGCTGAATCTTGCGCTATCTTCAAGAAGTTAGAGCGACCTTCAGCCCGAAGGCCGGTTCGGCCTTCGGGCATGTCGCTCCAGGCAAGATGCTGGAGGGTGACGCCACCTTCCAGCTTCCCGCCCGCGCCGTAGCCGGCGGCCGACGTTTGTCCCCAGGGCCTAGCCCTGGGGACTCCGCGGCCGGCCATCGTCAAGCGGAAGTTCTCCGCCTTATCCACAGACGGGCGTGGTTTTCCAGAGGGTTATCCACAGGCGCCGGCGCCCGCTTTGCGACCGGTCGGTAGCGACCGGACGGGCCGCCGCCGTGGTTACTCGTCGCCGTGCTTTTCCCGGGCGAGCACGCGGGCGAGCTGGGCGATCGCATCCTGCTGCCGCTCGTCGTCGATCTTGGCGAAATTGCGGGCCAGATCGAGACACATCCGCTGGCGCGCGGAAAAGCCCTCCGCCTCCTCCGCATCGTCCAGACCCGCGAAGAAGAAGTTCACGTCGACGGCCAGGACCGTGGCGAGTTCGTACAGCCGGCCGGCGGAAACACGGTTGATACCGCGCTCGTACTTGTGAGCCTGCTGGTAGGTCACCCCAATCAGTTCGGCCAGCTGCTGCTGGGTCAGTCCGAGCATGGTGCGCCGCTCGCGGATCCGCTGACCGACGTGCCGCTCGATGTCTTGGGTTTTAAGGTTCTTGCGTTTCACGAGCATCCCTTGTCGCGGCAGAGACCGCTGTTTCGGCCAACGGGCATATCTTCGGGAGGAAAGCCTGAACGATCAATGAAAAGTGGTAGGTTTACATAACCCTTCACTTTAAACGTGTATTTTGACGCTAATCTTTTAAATCGACAGGCGGAAAATCCGGCCGCTTTCGAAGCCCAACGGCGGTAAGCCCCCATGCCGGCGGTACGAATCGCTGGCCGTGGTGGCGGTACCGTGCGGAATCCGGGCACGGGATTCGCGGCGCGGGTCCCCGTCGGCGGCCCCGCCGGTCCGTCCGCCTGGATCGCCCCCTCCGGCGGCATGGAGGACTAGCCTCGCCGTCGCCGACAGCGCCACGGTCAACTGCGGCGCGCTCGCCACCGGCACGTGAACGCGTTCCCGCCCGCCGTCGCCGCTTAAGCTCGGGTACGCCGGCGCGACCGGCACCAGGGCGCGGCTGCTACCCGTGGCCGGCGCCGACGATTCGGTCCCGGGCGCCGTCCGGTCGTCCGGAGCGTCCGCCACGCCCGCCTGCCGACCCGCGTTTTGGCGCCCGGCGTCTGTCCGCCCGCGGGAGTCGGGGGTCAGCGCGTCCGTGGGAAGCACCGGGCGCACGGCATCGCCCCGGGCCTCGGGCCGATCACCTGCACGGCCGACGCCACCGGTCGATGTCCCCGCACGTGACCCCGGACCGCCCGCCGGCCAGCCCGCACCCGACGCATTCATCGACACTCCCCAAACCGTCACTCGGGGCAAGCACTTTGTTGGGTATTTCGATAAAAAGCAATTCAAATATGCTCGAATTCAACCGATCTCTTTCCAGATCTTGCCCGGCTTAATTCTTAAAGAGACTTGTTAAGGTTAATATCGCTGATACGCGGCGAAGACGGCGAAAATGCGCTTCACGGATTTTTAAGAGTCGATGACCAAAGATCGCGGTCCAAAGATAGGTTCGCGATCGCCTTCAAGTAGAGGGCGCGCACCGCTAGGAGGGCACAGTGCGTACGCCGTACGGGCACGACGACGACCACTCCGCCGAACTCGCCCGGCTCCGCGCCGCGATCGAGGCGGCGGGTGATGTGGTCTACGAATGGAACCTCGCCGACGACACGCTGGCGTGGCTGGGCGATACCGGGCGCGTGTTCGCACCGCCGCGCAAGGGCCCGCCGTCGACCGGCGACGAACTGGCGACCTGCGTCCATCCGGACGACGTCCGGCGTCGGCAGAAGGCGCTGAGCGACCACCTGAAGCGCGGCCTGCCCTATGACGTCGAATACCGGGTGCGCACGGACGACAGCTGCTTCCACTGGGTCCACGACCGCGGCGCGGTCGACGCCAGTCGCGGCGGCGCGGTGCTCAGGCTGGCCGGCACGCTGCGCCTGGTGACCGACCGCAAGGAACGGGAAGCCCGCCTCGAGTATCTCGCCAACTTCGACGAGCTGACCGGGCATTACAATAAAGGCCGGCTGCGCGAGGACCTGGAGAAGACCATCGCCGAAGCGCTGCGCACCGGTGAGGGCGGCGCGTTCCTGGTGTTCGGCATCGACCAGCTGGCGATGATCAACAGCGCCTACGGCTACCAGGCCGGCGACCGCGTGCTGTGCGAACTCGGCTCCAGGCTCGACGAGTGTCTGCGCACCAGCGATACGATCGGCCGGATCTCCGGCGATCGCTTCGGCGCTGTGCTCGCCCGGGTCGACCAGAAAGTCGCAGTGCGCGCGGCCGAACGCGTGGTCCACGAGATCCGGCGCAAGCCGGTGGACACCGGGGCCGGCCCGATCCGCGTCACCGGCTCCGCCGGGGTCTGCCTGATCCCAAGCCAGGCGACCGCCGCGCTCGACGCGATGGCGAAGGCGGAGGGCGCGCTGCGCCAGGCGAAGGTGCAGGGGCGCAACCGCTGCGGCCTGTACGAGGTGACCGAAGAGCAGCGGGAAACCTACCGCGCCTCGATGGGGATCGGCGACGAAGTCCAGCAGGCGATGAAGGAGGGCCGGCTGGCCTTCGCCTACCAGCCGATCGTCTCGGCGCGCGACCAAACGCCCGTGTTCCACGAATGCCTGCTGCGCCTGCATCGGGCGGACGGCGAAGTCGTGCCTGCGGGCAAGTTCGTGCCGGTGATCGAACAGATCGGGCTGATGCGCGCGCTCGACAGGCGGGTGCTCGACTTGGCCGTCGAAGAGCTCGCCCGCTACCCGGGCGCCACGCTGGCAATCAACATTTCCGGCCTGACCGCGACCGAGCGGTCCTGGCAGCGCGCGCTCGTGGCCAAGCTGAAGGACCGGTCCGACCTGGCGCAGCGCATGATCATCGAAATCACGGAAACGGCGGCGCTGAAAGACATCGACGAAACGGCGCGCTTCATCGCAGCCGCTCAAGACCTGGGCTGCCGGGTGGCGCTGGACGACTTCGGCGCCGGCTACACCACCTTCCGCCACCTGAAGGCGCTGACCGTCGACATCGTGAAGATCGACGGCTCGTTCGTCCGGGACATCGCCGAAGACCCGCACAACCAGCTGTTCGTGCGCAACCTGATCGCGCTCGCGCATTCGCTGAACTTGGTCACCGTCGCAGAATGCGTCGAGACGGCGGCCGAGGCGAAAGTGCTCGCGGCGGAAGGGGCGGATCTGCTGCAGGGCTACCACTTCGGCCGTCCGGCGCTGGAAGCGCCCTGGCCGGAGAAGGCGCAGGCCAAGGTGGTCGAGATCGCCGACTGGGACTACCCGACCAAGAACGCCGCGCGGTAACCAAGCGCCCGGTCTGCGGCAACCCTCGAGCGGGACCGATCCCGCAAGAAGCCGGCAAAAAAAGCGGACCGCTATGGCGGTCCGCCTCGGTGGTCGCTTGAGAGCTTAGAGCGACATGCCCGAAGGCCGAACGTTAGGGCTGAATGTCGCTCTAACTTATTGAAGAGAGGGCAAGATTCAGCTGAAGCGTGATTCCACGTTTCAGCATCTTGCCCTAGTCGGTTCGCTCAGGACGACCGGGAACCGGCGCGGCTGGCCGGGCTGCCGGCCGCCTTGCCGGGGCTGGCGGCGCCGCCCGCCGTACCGCTGCCATTACCGCTGCCGCCGGAAGCGCCGCCCTGCTGCTGGCGGGTCAGCACGTCGAGCTGCTTTTGCAGCAGGTCAACCTGCTGCTTGAGCTGCTGCAGCGTCTCCTCCGAGGCTTCCTGACCGCCGGCCCCGCTTGTGGCCCCGCTTGTGGCGGTGCGCGCGCCCTCCTCGCCCTCGGTGCCGCCGGTTTGCTGGGTCGCGCCGAACGGCGTGAACATCTTCATCGCGCTCTCGAACAGCGCGGCGTTCTGCTCGCTCATCTTCTGCAGGTCGCCGCCGAACGGGAACATCCCGCTCATCGTCTCGCGCATCTGCTCGCGCATACGGTCCTGGTTGGCGGCGAACGCCTGCATCATGTGTTCCAGATAGGAGGGCACGACCGACTGCATGTTGTCGCCGTAGAAGCCGATCAGCTGGCGCAGGAAGTTGATCGGCAACAGGTTTGTGCCCTTGCTCTCCTCCTCAACGATGATCTGGGTGAGCACCGAGCGCGTAATGTCGTCGCCTGTCTTGGCGTCGTACACCGCGAAGTCGATGTTGTCCTTCACCATCTGGCACAGATGGTCCAGCGTGACGTAGCTGCTGGTCGCGGTGTTGTAGAGCCGGCGGTTGGCGTACTTCTTGATGACCACCGGCTTCTTCTTGTCGCCGTTGCCGCTGGCGTTTGTCTTGTCGTCGCGCGCCATGTGGTCACTTTCGTGCTTGGCGCCCGCCCGGGGAGCCATCCGCCGGGCGCGGCAGCCGGGTGTTAAACGGTCCGGACTTCTCGATAGTCCCAGGGATGATATGGTGTCAACGCCGGCTGGCTTAAACCGTTGGACGGCGGCGCAGTTTCAAGACTTGCCGGGCCGCTTCGGGCGCTGGCCACCCCCACGGCGCCTCGTTATACTCCGGCACCATGGCCGAGCAGGGCGATCTCGACGAACTGGCGCGCCGCTACCTGGACCTGTGGCAAGACCAGATGACGGCACTTGCCAACGATCCGGAGATGGCCGAGGCGACCGAGCAGATGCTCCGCCTCATGGGCTTCGCGCCGCCGGACGCAGAGACCTCGGCCCACGCCGGCTCGGGGAGCGGCAACCCGTGGGCGGCCGCGCAGGCTTGGCAGCAGGCGATGCAGACCAACGCCATGGCCGGCGCCCAAGCCGGCGCGCAGGCCGCGGGCCAGCAGGCGGCGGCGGCCTGGGGCTGGCCGATAGCGATCATGACCGCGCTGGCGCAAGGCGCACATCAGATGCCGGGCAGCTGGCCCGGCGCGAACGGCATGCCGTCCGGCTGGCCGCCACACGGCTGGGG
>CAYRCO010000088.1:0-11069 GCA_964422775.1 uncultured Rhodovibrio sp. | reverse complement strand
ATGCCCTTATAAGCCTCTTCGCCAGGCGTTGCGCCGTCTTCCACGAGAACTGTGGATAACCTTGTGGGAAGGTCGCGGAGAAAGTTCCGAGCGTGCCGGAAATTGAGGAGTCGTCTGAGATTGCCCAAAAAATCGGCAAAATCTCTAAGCCTCCGAAATTCCCAAATGTTCGAAGTGAAGACACGCGCGAGTATGACGCTGGGCCGGCCAAGACACGGGGTACCAAAGCGTTAAAGCGCCGGCTGCCGCCGTGTGTACAACCGCCCGGACGGAAGCGTCGCACACGTGTATTGGACGGGCGCGTGCCCTATCCGATCGGATAGGCGCGCCCTCTCCGTCCGACGGTGCCGCGGTGCCGTCCGGCGCCGATCCGGGCATGCGGCGCGGGCATGCGGCTTTACCGACCGTCGCGGGCGTGCTCGACCTCGACACCGATCCCGGCGGCGTCCGAATAGCGGTCCAGCTTCTCGATCCGCACGCGCACCAGCTCGACCCCGTCGTCGTCGGCGAAGGTCGCTGCGGCGATGTCGTCGGCCAGCGTCTCCAGCAGGCGCGGCCGGCCGTCGGCGATCAGCTTGCGGATGTTGGGCACCAGCTTGCGGTAGTCGACGATGTGATAGGGATCGTCGTCCAGCGGCCGGACCGGGCGCACCTCCGCCTCGACGTTGATGCGCAGGCGCTGGGCGCGGGCGCGCTCGCGCTCGCTCACGCCGAGGTGGGCGCTGACGGTCAGATCGCGCAGGAAGATCCGCTGCCGACGCACCGTGCGCGCGGGATCCGCCTGGCTGGTTTCGGGATGGTCGTGACGGGGCTGTCCGGGCATGTCCTTCCCCTAACCGCTCGGGCCGCGGCGGTCCAGATGGGAATCAGGTGAACGGGCGACACGGGCGCTGATAGGGCGCTACAGCTCGTCACCCTGGCGCGAAGGTCCGAGGTGTCGCCCGCCGTCAAGCGCCACCATCTGCCCCGTCACCGACGGCGCGTCCAGGAAGAAACGCAGGGTGCGGTAGATCTCCTCGGGATCGGTCCCGCGCTTGAGCGGCGTCTCCCGGTGCGCCGCCTCGATCGCGGCCTCGTCGCGGTAGTGGTCGGGCAACAGCGCGCCCGGCCCGACCGCGTTGACGCGCACGTCGGGCGCGAACTGCAGGGCGAGCGACTGGGTCAGGCTGTACAGCCCGACCTTGGACAGATGGTAGCTGGCGAAGCCCGCGGCCGGCTGCAGGACGTAGCCGTCCAGCAGGTTGACGATCATCCCCTGGCGGCCTTCGGGCAGCTGGCGCTTCAGCCCCTGCGCCAGCACGAAGGGCGCGCGCAGGTTGATCTCCATGTGCCGATCCCAGCTCTCCCGGGTCGCGTTCTCGGCCGTGTCGTACTCGAACACCGCGGCGTTGTTGACCAGCAGCCCGACCGGGCCGAGCGCGCTCGCCGCGTGCTCCACCAGCGCCGCGGTCGCGCCTTCGTCGGTGAGCTCCGCCTGCAGGGTCACCGCGCGCCCGCCGGCGGCCTCGATCTCCGCCGCGGTCTGCTCGGCTTCCGCGCGGGAGGTCGCGTAGTGCACCGCCACCGCCCAGCCGTCGCGGGCGAGCTTAAGGGCGAGCGCACGGCCGACCCGTTTCGCCGCGCCGGTGACCAGCGCGACCCGGGGGATGTCCTCGGTCATCTCCGGCACGTGCGGTTCAGCCCCGCGGTTCCAGCTTGAGCGCGGCGGAGTTCATGCAGAAGCGCTTGCCGGTCGGCGCCGGGCCGTCGTCGAACACGTGCCCCAGGTGGCCGTCGCAGCGGCTGCACAGCACCTCGACCCGCTTCATGAACAGCTTGCGGTCGGTCTCGTAGCGCACCGCGTTCTCGTTCAGCGGCTGGGTGAAGCTGGGCCAGCCGGTGCCGCTGTCGAACTTGGCCTCGCTGTCGAACAGCGGCTGGCCGCAGCACACGCAGCGGTAGGTGCCGGCCTGCTTGCAGTCGTGGTACTCGTTGGCGAACGGGCGCTCGGTCCCGCCGCGCCGGGCGACGCGGTAAGACTCTTCGGAGAGTTCGCGCTTCCACTCGGCGTCGGACTTGGCGACCTTGCCTTCCGTGTCCGGCTGGGTTTCGGACGCATCCGTCATCTTACGACCTCCCTTATTGGTGTTGTTCGATGCCTGCACGCCTATGTGGTCCCGCGGGGCGGCGCGCCAATGGGCGGGCGACCGATTTCGTACCGCCATTTTCCGGGCGAATCAGGCGCCTGGACCGTTAACGCTGCAAGCGCTCGTTAACGTTTGGCGGCCACACTCATGGACGGGTGCAACACCGCGTCAGGAGGATCGGTGTGATGGTCGCGAAAACCTGCCTGTACTTCGTCGTCGTGCTCTGGGCGGTCAGCAGCTTCACCGCGATGTAGCGGGCAGCGGCGCGCTGCAATCTACCGGAAAGCCTTTAAAAACCGTTCGAAGTTGCCGGAGAAGAGGTCCTTGTTCGGGCCCTCGACCTCCACGGCCATGCCTGGGGCGATCTCGCCGCCGTCCTTGACCGTCAGGCAGATGCCGAAGCCGTGCTTCATCAGCGCCTTGTACATGCGCTTGTCGGTCAGCTTGGCGATGTAGCCGCAGGGCGGGCGCGGGCGGTCGTAGACCAGCCGGGCCGCGCCGATCCGGATCACCTGGCCGCCCAGGGTGTGCGGGTCCAGGCCGCGGACCACCAGGTTGCGCCGGTGTTCGCCGTTGGCGAGCGCGATGCCGTACTTCGCCTCGGCTTCCTCCAGCGCTTCCGCCCCGATCATGGTCACCTGGCAGACGTCGCCGCTGGGCGTCCAGTGACCCAGGCCGGTCGCGTACCGGTCGCCCACGAGGCCGCGGCCGGGCACCGCCTGCACGCGGTCCACCGCGTGCATCGCCCGGCCGCCAGCCTCGGTGACGAAGATACGTTCGAGCGTTCCGGTCACGACCCGGGCGCGGCCTCCTTACTTGATCTGGGCCGCGCTTGATCTGGGCCGCGTTGAGCCCCGCGCTGAGGCGGGGCCGTGAGGCGGCCCGGTTACGCGACCATGCTCTTGGTCACGCCCACCAGGATCAAAAGCGCGACCGCGGTGAACAGCGTGACTTGCGCCCAGTCGACCTTGCGGTCGAGCTTCTGGAAGGTCGGGTTTTCCTGCAGCTTCTCGATCGGGTCCTGCATGACGTGTCCTCCCCAGACTTAGGCCGTAGCTTGGTCCGCGTTATGCAGCGTATTTGTGAACGTTATTCCGGCCGTCAACCGGAACCGATCGAGCCGCCGCGGGCGGGCCCGAACGGCGGTCCGCCGCGGGCTGTCCCGAGAGCCGGGCGCCCCCGGCGAACGGGGGTTAGTCTGCCGCCTCGTTTTGCGAAATCAAGAGTCGATTTCCAGGGGCACCGGAGAAAGGTTGTTGCGCACCGGTTACGCGCGGCCGACACCCGGCGGTGGCTGCGCGGGCGTTCAATCGGGCATCAGGACGTAGCCGCTGCCGCGTACGGTGCGCAGGAAGCGGGGGTACTTGGGATCGTCCTCGATTTTTCGGCGCAGGCGGGTCATCTGCACGTCGACGGTGCGCGCGGACGACGCCTCGGCGGTTTCCTGGCGCAGGTCCTCGCGCGACAGCACCTCGCCCGGCTGGCGGGCGAGCGCGGCCAAGAGCGCCGTCTCCACCTCGGTCAGGCGGATCGTCGTGCCCCGGCGCTTCAGCTCGCCGCGGGCGATGTCGAAGCTGAACTCGCCGAAGCTGAGTTCCTTGGGCGCGGCCGGGGCCTGCGGCACCCGGCGCAGGATCGCGTTGATCCGCAGCACCAGTTCGCGCGGCTCGAACGGCTTGGACAGGTAGTCGTCCGCCCCGCGGGTCAGGCCTTCGATCCGGTCCTCGGTCTCGGTCATCGCGGTTAAGAGCAGGATCGGCACCCGGCTGTCCGCGCGCAGCGCCTGAGTCAGGTCGAGGCCGCTTTCCCCCGGCATCATGATGTCGAGCACCAGCAGGTCGAAGGTGAGCGCCTCCAGCTTGCGCCGCGCCTCCGCCGCGCTCTCGGCGACCGTGACCCGGAAGCCCTGCTCGCTCAGATAGCGCTGCAGCAGCGCGCGCAGCCGGGTGTCGTCGTCGACCACCAGGATGTGCGGCTCGACCTCGCTCATCGCCGGACGGTCCGGGCGCTGGGATCAGGATGGATGCAGGCGGGTGGGCGCGGCCCCCTCGAATCCCCCTCCTCCACCTGGGAGGTGGGGCTAGGGGAGGAGAGGCTAGGGGAGGAGGGGGCCCGCGGCGTCCGACGTGCAAACCTCCTCTCCCCGGCCCTCTCCTCCCACGTGGCGGAGAGGGGGCATTTCGCACGCGGGATAAGCGCATCGGCGGGTCCCCTCTCCTTCGCTCGAAGGAGAGGGACAGGGTGAGGTAGGTCTGCACACCCATGCAGCGCACCGGCCGCTGGCAACCACCTCCCCCTAGCCCCCTCCTCCCATTGGAAGAGGGGGGACCCGCCGCTGCGTCCTGCCAACGCCACGCACACCCTCATCGCGCGAGCCGGCGGGGGCGCGGGCCGGGGCTGCTGTCCGGCTGGCCTTCGCGGCGGTCGAAGCGGCGGCGGTCGCCCTCCTCGATCATGCCCAGCATCACCCGGCGGAAGCCCTCGACCGCCTCCGCCCCGGCCTCGCGGTAGGCGGCGGCGATCAGCCGGCGCTGGTTCTCGCTCAGCTCGCGCTCCAGCGCGCGGCCCTTCTCGGTCAGATCCAGCCGGCGCTGCCGCCGGTCCTTGGTGCCGGGCCTCTGCTCGATGAAGCCCTCGCGCACCAGCTGGCTCAGCACCCGGGACAGCGACTGCTTGGTGATCTGCAACAGCCGCAGCAGTTCGCTGACCGTGATCCCGGGCTCCCGGCCGACGAAGTAGATCACGCGGTGGTGCGCCCGGCCGAAGCCGTGCTTGGCCAGGATCTGGTCGGGCACGCGGGTGAAGTCGCGGTAGGCGAAGAACAGCAGCTCCATCGCCTGCCGCAGCTCCTCCTCGCGCAGGAAAAGCGGGTTGTAGCCGGTTTTTACGTCAGCCATGTTGACATTTATCGCATAACGATGTTACCGAATGCAAGCGCTGGCGGACAGATTGTATCCCGACACCTTCGGGTGCAGGTAACAAACTGCTCGCCTCGGCGCTTACGGGGGTTGAAACGCGTCGCCGTTTGCGCGATGGCTGGCCGCCGCCGGAAGAGAGACCGCCTGCGCGCACGGCGGCGCGCGTGTCCGGCCCCGGTCCGTGGGGTCGGGACGCTGCGCGCGGCTGCCGACGCGGCGACCGGAACCGCACGAACGCAACCGAGATCGAGCAAGAAAGAGCGCGTTAAGCCATGTCCATGCTCCCCTTCGACGACCGCGACGGCGCCATCTGGATGAACGGCCAGCTGCACGACTGGCGCGACAGCAAGCTGCACGTGCTCACCCACGGTCTGCACTACGGCAGCTGCGTGTTCGAGGGGGAGCGCGTCTACAACGGCGAGATCTTCAAACGCGACGAACACCACCAGCGCCTGCACGACTCCGCCCGGATCATGGGCTTCGAAGTGCCCTATTCGGTGCAGGAGATCAACGACGCCGCCCAGCAGGTGATCGAGGCCAACGGCATCGAGAACGGCTACGTCCGCCCCGTCGCCTGGCGCGGCAGCGAGATGATGGGCGTGAGCGCGCAGAAGAACTCGATCAACGTCGCGATCGCCGCCTGGCAGTGGCCCGCCTACTTCTCGCCGGAGGCGCGGATGGAGGGCATCCGCATGCAGATCTCCGACTGGAAGCGCCCGGCCCCGGACACCGCACCGGTCAAGTCCAAGGCGGCGGGTCTCTACATGATCTGCACGCTCTCCAAGCACGCGGCCGAGGCGGCCGGCTACAACGACGCGTTGATGCTGGACTACCGCGGCCGGGTCGCGGAGGCGACCGGCGCCAACATCTTCCTGGTCCAGAACGGCGAGCTGCACACCCCCGATCCGGACTGCTTCCTGGACGGCATCACCCGGCGCACGGTAATCGGGCTCGCCCACGAGCACGGCTACAAGGTGCACGAGCGCGCGATCATGCCGGAGGAGCTGGCTGAGACCGACGAGGTGTTCATCACCGGCACCGCCGTCGAGGTCACCCCGGTGCGCGAGATCGGTCCCTACAGCTTCACCGTCGGCGAGACCACGCGCACGCTGCTGACCGCGTTCGACGACCTGGTCCAGCGCCGCGACAAGCGCACCGCCCACGCCAGCGTCAGCGCGGCGGAGTAAGGGGTCGGCGCTCCCTCTCCTCCCAAACTCGTCCCCTCTCCTCCACTGGGAGGAGAGGGCCGGGGAGAGGAGGTGAGCACGCCACTTCGAATAGCGCGGCACCCTCCTCCCCTAACCCCTCCTCCCCGTGGAAGAGGGGGATGAGTTTGCACCCGTCGCCCGCGCCCCTCTCCCCCTAATACAGCCGGCCGCCGTTCGGCACCGGGCGGTCGGGGGCGATCAGGACGACCTCGCCATTGTCGTCGGGGAACCCCAGCACCAGGCATTCCGAGCGGAACTTGCCGATCTGCTTGGGCGGGAAGTTGACCACCGCGGCGACCTGCCGGCCCAGCAGTTCGTCCCGGGTGTAGTGCGCGGTCACCTGCGCGCTCGTCTTGCGGGTGCCGAGCGCGCCGAAGTCGATCCACAGCTTGTAGGCCGGCCGACGCGCTTCGGGAAAATCCTCGACCTGGGTCACCGTGCCGACCCGCACGTCGACCTTCAGGAAATCCTCGATCCCGATCTCCGGCGCGCGCTCCTCGCTCATGCTGGCCCCTGCTCGACGGATTTTTACCGCCGCGCAGGTAGCCACAGCCCGCTCGGCGCGGCAAGCGCACAAAAAACCGGGCCGGCGCCCTTTCCAGGACGCCGGCCCGGCTTCGCTCGTCCGACTGCCGCCAGCCCTAAAGCCGGCAGCTATCCCATGCTCCAGGCGCTTAGTTGGTGCTCGCGCTGGAGGAGGAGCCGCTCTTGCTCTTGGTCGAGCTCGAGCCGCCGGTGGTGCCGGTCTGGCCGGTGCCGTTGGCGGCGTTAGTCGCGGTCTGCATCGCGCTCTGCGCCGCCTTGGTGGCCTGGCCGGTCGCCTTCTCGCTCTGCTTGACGACGGTCTGCATGCTGTCGCGCATCTCGTCGAAGCTCTCGGCGACGCGCTTGTTCAACAGCTCCAGCGCCTCGTTCTGCGACTTGGCGCTCATCTCCGCCAGCTCGCGGGCGTGCTTCAGCCCGGTCTCGAAGGCGTTCTTGGCGATCTCGGTCTGCTTGGCCACGCGCTCCTCATTGGAGCCGGCGCCCTGCACCTGGGTCATCGCCTTGGCGGCCTCGTCCATCGCCTCGCGGACGATCTCGGTCTGCCGCCGCGCCATCGCCTGGGCGCCCTCGAAGGCGACCCGGTTGGCCTCGGTCACCGCCTCGATGTTCTTGCGATGCGCTTCCATCAGGCCCTTGTTGTCCAGGCCCGGCATCTGGAACTGATCCATGTACTTCCGCGGATCGAACATCTCGGTGAAGTTCTGATCCAGGAAGGGGTTACCGGTCTTGCTCGCCATCGTCGCGTCCCTCCTTGAAAACGTTGCGGCGTCGTGCGCCAGCGCCGTGCCCTTGGCCCTGGTATTTGCAGTGCACCATCGCCGCTGTCAAGCACATGTTTGTGCGCTGCACAAAAGTTTCAAGGGGCGCTTTGCAACGGGACGTCGAGACGGATTGCGGCAGCGCAAAAACGAATGCCTTCTGCGGTGCAAAGAACAAAAGCTAAACGCCAGGTTGCGCGGCACCGGCGGTGCGGCGCGCCCGACCCGGCGTCACCAATCGCCGATCAATGCACCGCGCTGGAGCCCGGGCCGCGGCGGGGATCGTCCAGCGGGCCGTCATCCGCCGGGCCCGTATCCGACGGACCGGCATCGGGCGGGCCCTCGCCCGGCTCGGGGATCTCGGTCGCCTCGCCCTCGATCACCGGGCCGTCGGGATCGTCCGCGCCGCCGGTCACCATGCGCGACAGCCCGCGCCCGACCGGGCTCTCCTTGACCGCGTCGCGGACCACGTCGCGCGCCCGCTCGCGGCCTTCCAGCACCTCGGCCGGGCGTTCGACCCGGCGCAGATAGGAGTCGAGCGCGGCCATCGTCTTCGACAGGTCGGCGCTGTCGTCGTCCAGCCAGGTGCGCAGCGCCAGCAGGTAGACCCCGCCCAGCCCGGTGATCCGAAGCTCGCCGCGCAGGCCCGAGGTGGAGATGTCGGCGGCTTCCAGCATCCGGGTCATCGACCGGCGCAGCTGGCCGTAGCCGCCGAACGCCTGCGCCGGGTCGCGCAGCGTGCATTCCAGGATCGAGCGGACCGCCGGCTTGTGATCGTTCAACGCGTCGAACCGGTTCATCAGCACCTCGAACAGCCGGTCCTTCGCCGGCTCCTCCAGGTCCTCCGGCTCGATGCTGTCGGCGACCTCGTCGTCGATCCGGCGGGCGTAGGCGCGGATCAGCGCCCACTTGCTGTCGCACTGCCGGTAGAGCTGGGCCAGCGACAGGCCGGCGCGCTTGGCGACGTCGCGCAGCGCGACATCGTTCCAGCCGCGCTCGTCCGCCAGCGTCAGCGCGTGCTCCGCCAGTTCCGCAAGGTCGATGCCGCGCGCCTGCCGGGTTGCCGCCTGTGCCATGACCGTTCCCTCGTTGCCGTTGCGCGCCCGCCCCCGACCGTGAGCGCGGGCGCGTTCAGTCGTTCGATACCGATCCCTCAGGGCCGATCCTTCAGGTAAGTCGCCGCGCGGCGCCTGCCACCCCCGGGCCCGAGGCCGGGAATGCTCAGTAGCCCTCGCGCTTCAGCCGCCACAGCTGCCACAGCCCGAAGCCAAGCAGCCCGCCGAAGGTGAGCAGCAGCTTGCCCACGATCATGATCTCGAAACCGGTCATTGTCGCCCCCGCTGTGCGGTTCCTCGCGATCGCACGGCGCAGCCCCGCGCGTCCCCTCACACCGCCTGGCCGGCCGCCCAGCCGGAGGACCAGGCCCACTGGAAGTTGTACCCGCCGAGCCAGCCGGTCACGTCGACCGCCTCGCCGATCACGTAGAGGCCGGGCACCTCGCGCGCCTGCATCGTCCGGCTGTCGAGCGCGGCCGTGTCGATCCCGCCGACCGTGACCTCGGCCTTGGCGAAGCCTTCGGTGCCGGCGGGGATCAGCTGCCAGTCCTTCAGCCGCTGCACGGTCCGGCGCAGCTCCCGATCCGGCCATTCGGCGAGCGGGCGCGCGGCCTGGCCGTCCGACGGCTGCCCCGCCAGCTGTTGCGCCAGCCGCTGGGCCAGGCGCTGCGGCAGCACCTCGGCGAGCGCGCTGGCGAGCTGCTGGCGCGGCCGCGCCGCCTTGGCCCGGACCAGCCAGTCCGCGTCCTCAACCCCCGGCAGCAGGTCGAAGTGCACCGGCAGGTGGGCGGGATCGACCGGCTGGGCGCGGGCGCGCTTCTTGCCGCCCGGATGGGATCCGGGGTGCAGGTCGGCCGCCTGCCAGTAGCTGGAGGCCTGCAGCACCGCCGGGCCGGAGACGCCGCGGTGGGTGAACAGCGTCGCCTCCCGGAAGGTGACGCCGTTCGCGCTGACCGCGCTGTCGACCGCCACGCCCGACAGCGGCGCGGCCAGCTCCTTGTCGTCCGGGCCCAGGGTCAGGGGCACCAGCGCCGGCCGCGGCTCCACCAGCGGCAGGCCGAACTCGCGCGCGAGCTCGTAGGCGAAGCTGGTCGCGCCCAGTTTCGGGATCGACGGCCCGCCGGTCGCGAGCACGACGCTGGGCGCGGTGAGTCGGCCGGCCTCGGTGCGCACGGTGAAGCCGCCCGCGGCCTCCGGCGCGCGTTCGACCGCGCGCACCGGGGCGCTGGTGATCACCTCGACCCGGCCTTGCGCGCATTCCCGGAGCAGCAGGTCGACGATCTGCCGGGCGGAGTGGTCGCAGAACAGCTGGCCCAGGGTCTTCTCGTGCCAGGCGATACCGTGCTCGGAGACGAGCGAAATGAAGTCCCACTGGGTGTAGCGGCTGAGCGCCGACTTGGCGAAGTGCGGGTTTTTCGACAGGAAGCGGTCGGGCCGCACCTCCAGATTGGTGAAGTTGCAGCGCCCGCCGCCGGAGATCAGGATCTTCTTGCCCACCTCCGGCATGTGCTCGACCAGCGCCACCCGCCGGCCGCGCTGCCCGGCGGTGAGGGCGCACATCAGCCCGGCCGCGCCGCCGCCCAGCACGATCGCGTCGTATTTCCGAGCGGTGCCGGACGGGTGGCGGGGGCTGCCGGGGTTGTGGGCGCCGGAGGCGTGGGGGGATCCGCTCATCACGCGCGATCCTGTGACCCGGATCGCCGCGCGGATCAAGGGGCGCCGCGCCCGGTGCTTGCGCGCAAGCGGGCGTCGGCCCGACCGGTTAGCCGCCGGCGTCAGCCGGACCGCTGAGCAGCCGCCGGCAGCAGACGGCCGTCAGCAGGCGGGCGTCGGCAGGGGGACGTCAGCAGGGGGTCGGCAGCAGGCCCGGCGTCTCCAGCCAGAGCGCGAGCTCGGTTTCCTCGCGCAGGGTCTGCGCGGTCTCGCGGCAGGCTTCGGCGAGGTCGGGCCGGCTCGGCTCCAGCACCTCGGCAGCTTCCGACAGCTGCGCGATCTGGCGTTCCAGCGGGCTCGTGACGGAGACGGGTTCGTGGGTCAAAAACATGGCCGACTATCCTTTCGAACGTACGCCCCAATATACCCAAGGCCGGTCAATTAAATCTTAAAATTTCGGGTTTTCGAATACGAAATTTGAGCCCCGGCCGACACGCCGTGGACGACGCCCGAGGCAGCCGGTCCCCGCGCCCTTGAGGGGACAAGGTGAGGGCGCGCCGCACATCCCCAGCCACCCGGCCCGGCCGTATCACCCTCACCCTCCCACGGCCCTCCAGCCCGCGGGCCCCGCCCTCTCCCGTCGAGGGAGCGGGGATCACGCCGCGCGCACCGCACTCTGCCGTGGATCACGCCCAAGGCAGCGGGTCCCCTCTCCCTCGACGGAGACTTTTGCACGAGCTCGGATAAACCCGTGGAGCGTGCTTCGACACGCTGGCCTTCGGCCAGCTACTCATACCAGCGGTCA
>CAYRCO010000087.1:0-11246 GCA_964422775.1 uncultured Rhodovibrio sp. | reverse complement strand
GATCAGCGGCTTCAGCATCGCCGCCGCCTCGCCCGGCGCGCGGTAGTTCCATTCCGCCAGCGTGGCGTCGTAATCGTCCGCCCAGGCGTCGTAGTGCTGGCGCACGGAGTCGGTATCGAGCGCGCTGCCGCCCTTCAGCCAGGAATGGTCTTCATCGCTCATGTCCTGCCCTCCGTGTGCCGGATAACGCGTGTTGGGTCGGCGTGCCTGGCCGGGGCGCCTACCCCCGCTCGTAGCCTTTGATGTCCTCGCCCCACAGATGCGGGCGTTCGGCCATGAAGCGGGCGAAGAAGTCCGCGAGGTCGCGGTCGTCGATCAGCCCGACCTCGACTCCGCGATCCAATAGCCAATCGATCTCGCCCGCGAAATTGCGGTTCTCGCCCACGATCACCCGCGGGATGCCGAACAGGATGATCGCGCCCGCGCACATCGCGCAGGGGCTGAGCGTGGTGTAGAGCGTGACGCCGGCGAAGTCGCCGCCGCGGCCGTACTGGCGGATGCAGTCGGTCTCCCCGTGCAGCACCGGGTTGCCCTCCTGCTGCAGGCGGTTGCGCCCGCGCGCCAGCACCTGGCCGTCGCGTACCAGCACCGCGCCCACCGGCACGCCGCCTTCGTCGTAGCCGGCGCGCGCCTCGGCGACCGCCTCGGCCATGAAGGCGCGGTCGGTGTCGGTGGGGTGAACCTCCGGCATGCTTGGGATCCTCCCTTACAAGTGCGCGCCCGGCTCTTTCAGGCCGTATTCGCTGAGTTCGCGGGTGATGATCTCGTAGGCCTCTTCGAGGTCGTCGGTGATGGTGAAGAGCTGCTTGTCCGCCTCGTTGATCGTGCCGTACTTGACCAGCGCGTCGAAATTGATCGTCTCGCGCCAGAAGTCCGAGCCGAACAGCACGATCGGCATGTGTTTGGTGACCTTCTGAGTCTGCAGCAGGGTCAGGATCTCGAACAGCTCGTCCAGCGTGCCGAAGCCGCCGGGGAAGAAGATCACCGCCTTGGCGAGGTAGGTGAACCAGAACTTCCGCATGAAGAAGTAATGGAACTCGAAGCCGAGCTCGCGGGTGACGTAGGGGTTTTCGTGCTGCTCGTTGGGCAGGGTGATCGACAGGCCGACGTTCATCCCCTTGGCTTCGCTAGCGCCCCGGTTGGCGGCCTCCATCACGCCCGGTCCGCCGCCGGTGCACACCACGAAGCGCCGGTCGGTCTGGTCCAGTTCCTTCGACCATTCGGTGAGCCGCCGGGCCAGTTCGCGCGCGTTCTCGTAGTGCTGCGACATCCACAGGTCGTGCTTGGCCTTGGCCAGGCTGGTCGTGCCTTCGCCGGCCTCGGCCCGGCGCAAGTTCGCCTCGGCGACGTCGCGCGGCTTCAGGCGCGCCGAGCCCATGAACACGATGGTGTCGTCGATCTTGTAGTGCTCGAACCGGCTCTCCGGCTCCAGATACTCCGCCAGGATGCGCAGCTGGCGGGCGTCCTTGCTCTGCAGGAAGTCGAGGTTGGCGTAGGCCTTGACCGGCTTTTGGAAGCCGTTGTCCGCGCCGGTGTCGCCAGCGCCGTTATTGTCGGAAGCGTCGGTCATCGCGGCGGTGTTCGCTTGTTGTGCTGAAAAGAAGGGTCGGATCGGCCGCGCCCCGATCGGACGCAAACGGCCGGCCGACCAGTATACGCCGGCCGCCTGGCTGGGTCGAACGGTGCCTGTAAGCGCCGCTCAAGGTGAAGCCGGCGGTCCGCCGGCACAGACGAGTTGAGACGAGAAAGGGCCGGCAGACAGCCGGCCCCCTCGCATTTCGCCAAATCCACGGTCAGGCGCGCAGGCGTTACTCCGCCGCCTTGGTCTGGGCGCGCTGGATCGCCTCGTCGATCATCTTGGCGGCCTCTTCGGGATCGCCCCAGCGATCGATCTTCACCCACTTTTCCTTCTCCAGGTCCTTGTAATGCTGGAAGAAGTGCGCGATCTGATCGAGGTAGTGCTTGGGCATGTCCTGGTAGGACTTCACGTCGGCGTAGGTGGGGTCGAGCTTGTCGACCGGGGCGGCGAGCAGCTTCTCGTCCTGGCCCTCCTCGTCGGACATCACCAGCACCCCGATCGGCCGGATCGCCATCACGCTGCCCGGCTGAACGGGGCAACGGTTGACCACCAGCACGTCGATCGGATCGCCGTCGTCCGACAGGGTGTGCGGGATGAAGCCGTAATTGCACGGGTAGAACATCGCCGTGTGCAGGAAGCGGTCGACGACCAGCGCGCCGGAGTCCTTGTCCAGCTCGTACTTCACCGGGTCCGAGTTCATCGGCACCTCGATGATCGCGTTGACCTGCCACGGCGGATTCTTGCCCACGCTAACTTTATTGATGTCCACTGCTACCTCCCTTTGGCCGTCTCGCGGAGTGACGTTGATGGGGCCCGGCCGAACGCGGGCCCACGGGTGTGCTGGCTGGCATGTCGGGCCGCGCGGTTCGCGTTGCAACCCGACACACGCGCCCGGGCGCGATCCTGCCCAGCAGACGGTCCGGGCTCAAGCTCATTCGCTGCGCTGCAGCATGGCGGTGGGGACCGCCTCCCGGAGCCGTGCGGGATCGGTCCACAGCCGCACCAGCGCAGCCTCCAGCTCCTTCGCCCGGTTGCGCCAACCGCCGGCCTGTTGACCCCAATTGCCGCCGGGATTGGCGTCATAGGCGCGGCGCAGCGGCTTGTCGTTGACGAAGATGGCGAACATCCGCGCGCGGCCGCCCGTCGTCGGCAGGTAGCCGGCCAGACCGCTGACGAAGTTCATGGTGCCGGTCTTGGCGAACACCGTGAACGCGCTGCCCGGCGTCTGCAATCGGCGACCCAAGCCGCCGTCCAGCCCGACGGTGGGCAGCAGCTCGATCAGCGTGCGCCCGTCGCGGCCGTAGCGCGCGTCGTGGGCGAAGCGCAGGATCGCGGCCAATTGATCCGGCGTCATGCGCGCGTTTGCGTTCAGCCCCGAATGGTTGCCCGGATCGAAGCGCGTCCAGTCGGTCTCCGGCAGGGTCGCCTCGTACCACTGCGCCATCGCGATCGCCGATTGGCTCAGGCCGATCCGTTGCCCGGTCAGCTGCCGGCCGGCGGCGAGCCCGGTCAGTTCCGCAACCAGGTTATTGGAATAGCGTAGCATCGCGCGCACGACTTCATGCATCGGCTGGCTCGGGTGCTCGCCCAGGGTGCGCGCGCCTTCGGGCGCGGTGCCCGGCTGCGGGGCGGGCAGCTCGACGCCCATGCGCTGGCACGCCTGGCGCGTCGCCTCCGCGGCCACTTGCGCGGGGTTCTTAAGCGGCAGCCAGTCCGCGCCATACCCGCGCGCGCCGGTCGACAGCTGCCAGCGCCCGGAATCGCCGCCGGCCGGCAGCCAATTGCCGGATTCCCGCCCTTCCGGCTGCCGGCGGTTGAGCGACAGGTCGACCGAGGGGACGCGCGGCAGGGTCCAGGCGCGCGGGTCGCTCGGCGCGCCGGTGCCCCAGCGCACCCGCAGCCGGTTAAAGTTCACCGACAGGGCCGAAACGCCGGGATTGTAGCCGGCTGTCATCGGCTGATCGTCGCGGATCGCCGGACGCGCCTGGTACAGGCTGGCGTCGTACAGGAACCGGCCGGTCACGCGCCGGACCCCGGCCGCGCTCAGATCCCGGCAGAGGTGCACGAGCCCATCCGCGCCCAACAGCGGATCGCCGCCGCCGACCAGCCACAGGTCGCCGTCCAGCCGGCCGTCGCGCGGGTCGCTCGTGGCCACCATCCGGGTCTCGAAACGCTGGTCGGCGCCCAGCAACTCCAGCGCCGCGACGGCCGTCGGCAGCTTGGCGACGGAGGCCGGGATGAACGCCTCCCCGGCGTTGTGCGCCGCGAGCTGCCGGCCCGCCCGGTCGGTGACGAGGAAGCCGACGTCCTGCGGTTCAAAGCCGTATTGGCGGATCAGCCGCCGGGCCGCCTGCGCGTCCTCCGGCGTGAGCGGCGGGCCGAGGCGCGCCGGCTGCACGCGCGCCTGCGGCGCATCCGGGCGCTCGGCCGGCGCGGGCTTGGCGTCCGTCTGCCGGCCGGGGGGTACCTTAGCGGGTGCCTGCGTCTCGTGTGCCTGCGTCTCGCGCCTCTGCGTGTCGAGCCTCTGAGCCTGGGACGCCTGTGTCTGCGGTTGGGCCGGCTTCTCGGCCGGGGCGGGCGGCGGCTCGCTGCTGGCGCAGGCGGCAAGCAGAACAGCGGCCGCGGCGCTAGCCAGCAGGCCGCGGACAGGACAGCGGCGAAGGTCGGATCGGGCGCGGTCGGTCATACCCCTACCCTGCCACGTTCCGGGTCCAAGGTGGACCGTCGAACCCGGGCACTTTGACTTTCTCGCGCCGCTGCCCGACCCTCCTCCGCGGTTCACCGGAGACTGGGGAGGTCCGACCAACAAGATGAGCCAGATCCCGTTCACCGATATCGTCGCCAACCTGCCGGCCAGCGTTCCGTTCGTCGGTCCGGAGCAGATCGAGCGCGAGCGCGGCTTCACCTTCCGCGCCAAGCTGGGTGCCAACGAAAGCCCGTTCGGGCCGAGCCCGAAGGCGGTCGAGGCGATCCAGGCGGCGGCCGGCGACAGCTGGAACTATCCCGACGCCACCGCTTTCGGCCTGCGCGAGGCGCTCGCCCGGCACTGGGACGTCCCGGTCGACAGCGTGCTGTTGGGTGCGGGCATCGACGAACTGCTCGGCAACGTCGTGCGCATGACAGTCCAGCCGGGCGGGCCGGTCGTGACGTCCAACGGGGCTTACCCGACCTTCAACTACCACGTGAACGGCTTTGGCGGCGTCCTACACACGGTCGACTACCGCGACGACCACGAGGATCTGGACGCACTCGCCGACAAGGCGCGCGCGGTGGGTGCCCGGCTGGTCTATCTGTCCAACCCGGACAACCCGATGGGCACCCGTCACCCGGCCGAGGCGGTGGCCGATTTCCGGCGCCGCCTGCCGGAGGCGACGCTCTTGGTGCTGGACGAGGCCTATACCGAGTTCGCGCCCGAAGGCACCAACCCGCCGTTCGACCCCTCGGACGCTGGCGTGATCCGCCTGCGCACCTTCTCCAAGATCTACGGGCTGGCGGGCCTGAGGGTCGGCTACGCGATCGCGCACCCGGACGCGATCACCGGGCTCAACAAGATCCGCAACCACTTCGGCGTCAACCGCGTGGCCCAACAGGCCGCCCTCGCCGCGCTTAAGGACCAGGCGTACATCGAGGACCTGCGACGCGAGATCGAGACCGGCAAACGGACCTATACCGAGATCGCCAGACGCCACGACTTCGCCGCGATCCCATCGCACACCAACTTCGTCGCGATCGACGTCGGCGGGGCAGCGCGCGGGGAACGGCTGCTGAAGGCCTTGCAGGACCGGAAAGTGTTCATCCGCAAGCCGGGTGTGCCGCCGCTCGATCGCTGCATCCGCGTCACCGTCGGCCCCGAGGCCGAACGCGCGATCTTCGAGCAGGCGTTCGCCGAGGCGGTTGCAGAGGTGGGGTAGCACCCCGGCTGCCAGCGATCGAACCCCGTCGTACCGATAGGCCCCTCTCCCTTGAGGAGACTTTGGCACGAACCCGCGTAGACCCGTGGGGCGTGCTTCGACACGCTGGCGTGGCCGCCAGCTACTCAGCATCGAGCTATGGGGTAAGGTCCTGACCGAACGAAAAGCTTCATTCTAGGTAGGACGCCGAAGGCGTCTGTGTCGAAGGATCCCACACGGGTCTTTGCGAGCCGCGCAAAAGTCTCCTCGAGGGAGAGGGGACCCACGGCCGGACCGCGTGAGCGGAATACACATACGAAAACGGGGCCCGGGCGTGTGCCCGGGCCCCGCTATCTCTTTCAGACCTTCTGAGAGGTCGGCGCCCGGCTGTAGCGGGCGCCCGAACGCCGCGCGTAACTTACGCGGCGGACTTCATGACCTTCTCGACCGTCTTGTTGGTCTGGGTCTGGATCGGCTCCATCGCCTCGTTCGACACCTTGACCGACAGCTCGGTCATCTTGGCGCTCTCGGCCATCATGGTGTCGAAGTTCTGGCGGGCGAAGTCGGTCTGCGCGTCGAAGAACTCGCGCAGGGTCTTCGCGCCGAACATCTGCTTGGCCAGGTTCATGTTGGCCTCGAGCCGCGCTTGCGCGAAGTTCATGAACTCGCGGTTCATCTGCTCCACGCCCTTGGCGGCGATCGAGGACGCCTGCACGACCGCGTCGACGTTGGCCTTGTTCATCTGGCTGGCCTCGTCGTAGTTCTTGAACGCCGCGCTGGACGCCTTCTCGGCCTGCTCCTTGGCCATCGAGACGACCTGCTCGTACTGCTTCGTGGCGGCCTCGTTGCTGGCCTTCACGACGCTCTCGATCTGCTCCTTACCGGCGTTCACCGCATCCTCGACGGGCTTGAACACGTCCTGAGCGGCCTGAGCCTGGGTCTTCTTCTGGGTGGTCATGGCTTTCGCCTCCTTCTGATGTCGCTGGCGGCGCTCCTCAGCGCCGGTCACGATCTCTACTGCCGTTTCCGCGCTGCCGCGTCGCTGCGGTCCGCGGCCTGTCCGTTGTGCTGCACTTGCTATGCTGCGCTGCAACACGACTAGTCATATGGGTAGGCAGGGCCTCGCGTCAAGGGATTTTTGTGCAGTGCACAATAAACGTCATTGAAGTACGCCGTTTGGCGCGCGAGGGCGGGCGCCCGGACGCTCCGCTTGCCGCGCATGGCGCGCGCGTGGGACGCTGACCCGTTACCGCGCTCGGGCGACTCGCGCGCCCCGGGCCTTCGCGACCGACCGTCTGCCAGGGATGACCGCATGACCTACTGCCTCGCGATCCGCGTCCAGGAGGGACTGGTCTGTCTGGCCGATGGGCGAATTACCAGCGGCAACCAGGTCTCCGCCGCGCCGAAGGCGAGCTTCCACGGGCCCGACGACCAGTCGTTCATCGTCATGACGTCGGGCCTGCGTTCGCTCCGCGACAAGACGCTCGCCTACCTGGACCGCGAGGTCCGCCGCCAGCACGCCGACGGCTTCCCGCAGCTGCTGGACGCGGTCGACGTCTACGCCCGCTGCCTGCGCCGCACGGCGGACGAGGATCGCAGCGCGCTGGAGACCTCGAACCTGCGGTTCAACTTGCACGCCATCATCGCCGGCCAGATGCCGGAGGATCCGCGTCCGACCGCCTTCCTGGTCTATCCGGAAGGCAACTGGATCGAGGTCAACGCGCGTACGCCCTACCTGTCGATCGGCGCGGTCGCCTACGGCAAGCCGATCCTCGACCGCACGCTGGCCGACGACACGCCGATGGCGATCGCGCTCAAGGCGGCCTACCTGTCGTTCGATTCCACCCGGGTGTCGTCGGCCGACGTCGGCTTTCCGATGGACCTGATGACGCTTGCCCACGGGGAGCCGACGTGGCGGACCCGGCATTTCCAGCACGACGATCTGCGCGAGCAGCGGGAATGGTGGAACCGTCACCTGACCGAACTGACGGCCAAGCTGCCCGACCAGCCGTGGCAGGACGTGCTGCCGCCCACGACCGGCGCCGGGCGGATCAGCGTGGTCGGCCGCACGGACGACTGACGACGGCGCTGAGCGGGTCGCGCCGGCCTGTCGCGTCCGCGTGCGCGCTCGGGCCGCAAGCCACGGCTCACGGCTCACAGCTCACGGCAGGCCGATCAGGCCGTTCTCGCCGGTGGTCATCAGGAAATGCGTCGCCGCCTGCTGGCGGTCGTCGCCGCTTCGCGTGATCGTCGGACTGTCCGCGAAGCGCGCGGGATGCGGCTGGTAAACCGGAACGCCCGTGTTATCCAACGGGCGCACGATCTGCCACAACGCCTGCCGGTCCCAGCGCTGGCTGCCCGCATTCCAGGCGTTGAAGAAGATCTCGCCGTCGCGGCAAGCGATCGACACCCAGTAGCTGCCCCAGGATTTGAGATCGATGCCGCTGGGCGCGCGCTGGAACACCCCGCTGTCCCCCAGGCGCGCCACCAGCTGGTCGCGCTCTTCGGACGTCAGCGTGACGGTCGACTTCTCCCAGCGCCCGGTTGCCAGCGGGTCGCTGAGGCGGAAGTTCAACAGGTTGCCGGCCTCCTCCGGCATCGCCCGTGCGGTCACGAACGCGCCGCCCGCGCCGTCCGGCCGGATCTCGTAGCTACGCACCTGCTCCTTGAAATTGCCGTTGTAGATCAGCCGCACTTCGAAGCGGTTCGGGTTGTCTGCGCAGCGGGTCCGGACGTCGTCCCCGTTCAGATAGCTGAACCAGGTCGCCTTGCGGGTCAGCGGATTCTCGACACCACCGGAATAGGTGCAGCCCGCGGCCACGAGGGCTGTCAGGCAAATCGCAGCGGTCCCCGCCATTTGACGAGACAGCGTTCGGCGAAGGGGCGTTGTTCGTGGCATTTTGGTCATCTCGCAGCTTTGATCGGTCGCGGCGCTGGGTACGGCAAGTGAATCGAGGTTAACGCCTTCGAAACCCTTGCGTCATTATTCTGGACAGTGATTCGGAGTTTACTTAAGCTTTGCGCGATTCGCGCGTGGGTGCGAGCGGCGAGGTCAAGGGGGCAAGTGGTGATCTGGAACTTCATCCGACAGGCGGCCAAGCGCGCACGCCACGGCGTCGTCGCGCTCGGCGTTGTGGTCATCGCGGCGGTGGTGCTGGTCCAACCAGGCGAGGCGCAGGCCCGCTACGCCGCGATCGTGATGGATGCGGAGACCGGCACCGTGCTGCACGCTGCGAACGCGGACACCCGGAACTATCCCGCCTCGCTGACCAAGATGATGACGCTGTACATGACGTTCGAGGCGCTCGACCAGGGCCGCCTGACGCTGCACCAGCGCCTGCCAGTCAGCCGCCGCGCGCAGGGCATGACGCCGTCCAAGCTGTACCTGCAAGCCGGCCAGACCATCCGGGTCGAGGACGCGGTCCTCGCCCTGGTTACCAAGTCGGCCAACGATGCGGCCGTCGTGCTCGCCGAAGCGCTGGGCGGCGAGGAATGGAAGTTCGCCCGCATGATGACCGAACGGGCGCGCGGGCT
Organism: uncultured Rhodovibrio sp.; assembly: GCA_964422775.1. GTDB lineage: Bacteria > Pseudomonadota > Alphaproteobacteria > Kiloniellales > Rhodovibrionaceae > Rhodovibrio. The sequence goes on along the minus strand of CAYRCO010000087.1, from coordinate 2,243 downwards.
CGGCATGCATCGCACCGCGTTCCGCAACGCCTCCGGCCTGCCGAACCGCCACCAACTGTCGACGGCGCGCGACATGGCGACCCTGTCCCGCGCCCTGATCTACGACTATCCGCACTACTACCACTACTTCTCCACCGTCCGCTTCCGCTACAACGGGCGCACCTACGGCAGTCACAACAATCTGCTGGACGAATACCGCGGCACCGACGGGATCAAGACCGGCTACATCCGCGCCTCCGGGTTCAACCTCGCGGCGTCCGTGGTGCGTGACGGCAGGCGCCTGATCGCCGTGGTGTTCGGCGGGCGCACCGCGCGGTCGCGCGACCGGCACATCATGGCCCTGCTCGACGACGGCTTCGCCGCGGCGCGGCGCCTGCGCACAATCCCGGTCGTCAGCCCGCCGCCGCGCAAGCCGGTCGAGATCCTGCGCGTCGCGAACGGGACCAATGAGGTGAAGGTGGCAACCGCCATCGCCGGGACCACTGCCGCTACCGCTACCAATACCAACGCCGCCAACACCAACGCTCAGGTGGTCGCCGTTCCCGCCTCGCGCGGCGGCGTGGCCGCCGCCGACCGTGCCGCCCTGGACGCAAAGGTCGCCCGCGTCGTGGACGGCATGCCGGTGCCGGGTACAAGCAAGCCCGAAGCGGTCGAACTCGCCGCGCGCCAGGCCGCCAGCGCGGATGGCCGCTACGCCGTCCAGGTCGGCGCCTACCGGGCCGCGGCGCCGGCCCACGTGGCGGCGGTGCGCGCAGGCAACAAGGTGCCGGAGCTGCTCGGCACGAGCGAGGTGTCGGTCAGCCGCATCCGCGGCGACCGCGGCCCACTCTACCGGGCGCGCCTGACCGGCCTGTCCCGCGGCGACGCCGAGCGCGCCTGCCGGGCGCTGGTCGTGCGCGGCACCGACTGCCTGGTGATCCAGCCGCGCGGCGGCGTCGAGGTGGCGTTCAACGCCAGGTAACAAGGGGCCCAACCGGCCGTCTGGAACGCGCTCGTGAACGCCCTGGCGCCGCCCAAGCGCCGGGGCGTTTTGCTGATCGGCCGCCCGTGCTAAGCCCAGGGCCATGAAAGCCGCGATCTTCGAGCGTTTCGCCGCGCCGCCCGAGGTGCGCGACCTCCCCGAGCCGGACTGCCCGCCCGATGGCGCCCTGGTGCGCGTTCAGGCCTGCGGGGTCTGCCGGTCGGACTGGCACGCCTGGCACGGCAGCGATCCAGACGTGGCCGTCCCGCACGTCGGCGGGCACGAATTCGCCGGCGTGGTCGAACGGGTCGGCCGTCAGGTCCAGCGGGTGCGTCCCGGGGATCGGGTTACCGCGCCTTTCATCCTGTCCTGCGGCGCCTGTCCGACCTGCCGCGGCGGCGACGCAACCGCGTGCGACCGTCAGGACGTGATCGGCTTCACCCGTTGGGGCAGCTTTGCCGAAATGGTCGCGGTGCCGCGGGCCGACTTCAACGTGGTCGCCCTGCCCGACCGGATGTCCGCGGTCGCGGCGGCCGGGATGGGCTGCCGGGTGACGACGGCGTTCCGGGCCCTGGCCGACCGCGCGCAACTCGCGCCGGGGGAATGGCTGGCGGTGCACGGCTGCGGCGGGGTCGGCCTGTCGGCGGTGGCGCTGGGGGCTGCGATGGGCGCGCGGGTGCTTGCGGTCGACGTCGACGCCGCTGCCCTGGAGCGTGCGACGGCGCTGGGGGCCACGCGCACGCTCGATGCGTCGGGCGTCGACGAGGTCGGCCAGGCGGTGCGCGAACTGACCGGCGGCGGCGCACAGGTATCGCTGGACGCGCTCGGCATCACGGAAACCTTCCGGAACTCGCTCCACGGCCTCGCCAAGCTCGGGCGGCACGTCCAGATCGGCATGCCGCTGGAAACGCACGCGGCCCCTTCGCTGCCGCTCCTGGAGTTGGTCTATGCCCGTCAGATCGCGATCCTGGGCACCCGCGGCATGGCGGCCGGCCGGTTCGACGCCCTGTTCGGGATGATCTCGGGCGGGCGCTTCGATCCGGCGCGGCTGGTCGAACGCACGATCCCGCTCTCCGGGGTCGCCGAGGCCCTGAAGGCGATGGACGGCTACACCAGCCCCGGCGTCACGGTAATCGACCGGTTCGATGTTTAGAACGACATGCTCGAAGGCCGAACCGGCCTTCGGGCTGAATGTCCCTCTAACTTCTTGAAGAGAAGGCAAGATTCAGCTGAAACGTGGACTCACGTGAGGGTCTTTCAGAATAGGTCCGCAAATGGTTAA
>CAYRCO010000086.1:0-11271 GCA_964422775.1 uncultured Rhodovibrio sp. | reverse complement strand
GTCGCCGTTCCGGCGCCAGGCGCGATAAGCCAGACCGCCGACGGCGACCGCCAGCACGCCCAGGACGATCTCCAGTCCGTGCGGGTGCAGGTGATAGGCCAGCGCCTCCAGGCCGCCGTGGTGACCGCCGGGGTGGGCCATCGCCGGCGCAGCGGCTGCCAGCGCCGGGAGCGCCAAAAGGGAAGAACGAATCATGCGCATGTCGCGGATGTCTCCAGCGTGCTTGTCGTGTGGGATCGTTTCGGCGCGGTCGGCGGCGTTGCACGTCAGATCCGCCGCGCTTGTGCCCGTCCCTCCCCTTTTCGGCAACCGCGGAGTTCGTGTCAACTTTGGCGTCTTGCGGCGCAGCATGAACCGCGCCCTGCGCGCCTACGCCTGATCGATCAAGTGCAGGAAGGAGCCCGCAACCGACCCGGCGACAAGGCCGGTGGGCCCGCGGTCGCGCCCCTGGGCGTCGCCCGCCCGGGCGAACGGCGCCCCGCTCTCCTCGAGCGTGGCGGCGTAATGGAATTCGTGCCCGCGCAACGCCGTTCCAGCCGGGCCCAGCGGCGTGTCACTGACTGTGGCGACCGTCCGGTAGCCGAGATGCAGGCGCGGTGCGGCGAAACTGGTCTCCACCCGCAGCAGGCCCGCCATCGCGTGCCGCGTGCCCTCCGCGTCGACCAGCCCGTCGCCCAGCACCATGTAGCCGCCACATTCGCCGAACACCCAGGCGCCCCTCCGTGCGGCTGCGCGCACGCCATCCAGCAAGCGGGTATTGGCCGCCAACCGGGCCGCATGCAGCTCGGGATAGCCGCCCGGCAGGTAGACCGCATCGGCGTCGGTGTCCGGGGCTTCGTCCGCCAGCGGCGAGAACGGCATCACCTCGGCCCCGCTCGCGCGCCACCCTTCGAGCACGCTTGCGTAGGCAAAGGCGAACGCGCGGTCGCGGGCCACCGCGATCCGCTGGCCGAGCGGGGGCAGCTGTGGTGCCGGCGCGCCGCTTGGGAGATCGGTTGGGCGCGCGAGCCCGGCGAGCGCGTCCAGGTCCACCCTGGGCGCGAGCCAGTCCGCGGCGGCCGCGATTCGCGCGTCGAGATCCGCATGCTCGCCGGCCTGCACCAGGCCCAGATGACGTGCGGGCATTTCGAGCCCCGGCTCCCGGGGAAGACAACCCAGACAGCGCACACCCGCGCGCGCCGCAGCTTCGCGCAACAGGGTGGCGTGCCCTGCCCCACCAACCCGATTGAAGATTACCCCGGCCACCTCGACCTGGCGGTCGTGACGGACGAAGCCCTCCAGCAGCGCGGCGGCGGAGGCGGCCATGCCCTTGGCGTCGACCACCAGCACGACCGGCCAGCCGGTCAGATGCGCCGCCTCGGCCGTCGAGCCGGCGCCGCCGGCCGCCCCGTCGAACAGGCCCATCACGCCCTCACCGACCAAGAGCTCGGCGTCTTCCGACAGCCGGCGCAGGACCTGGGCGCGCGTGCCCGGGCGCATCGCCCAGCCGTCGAAATTCAGGCACGCGCGCCCGCTCGCCGCCGCATGGAAGGCGGGGTCGATGTAATCGGGACCGATTTTGAGGGAGGCCACCCGGGTCCCGCGGCGCTTCAACGCCCGCAGCAGGGCGAGGGTCACCAGCGTCTTGCCGTTGCCCGAGGCGGGTGCCGCGATCAGCAGGCCGGGCGGGGTCGTCGCGGCAGATGCGGTCGGGCCCACGGCTGGGCTCACCCGGTCTCCCGCTTGGTGCGGGTGCCGAGCGGGTCGGTCTCCAGGATCCGCCCGCTCATCGCGCCCAGCCAGTCGAGCCCGGCGCGCAGGCGCACCACCTCGCCGAACACCACGACCGCCGGCGGCTGCAGGCCGCTCGCCTGCACGTCGTCGTGGGCGCGTTCGACCGTGGTTTCCAGCACCTGCTGGCCGCTCGTGCTCGCCTGGCAGACCACGGCGACCGGCTCGTCCGGCCGGCGCCCGCCCTCGAGCAGGCGCGTGGTGATCGCGTGCAAGTGCTTCATCGCCATGTAGGCGACGATCACCGGCGAGGACTTGGCGAGCGCGTGCCAGTCGATGCCGTCGGGCACCTCGCCCGTGGTGCCGTGGCCGGTGACGAAGGTCACGGCCGAGTTGGTTTCCCGATGCGTGACCGGAATCCCGGCATAGGCAAGCCCGCCGATGCCGGCCGAAATGCCGGGCACGATTCGGAACTGCACGCCGGCCTCGACCAGACTTAGCGCCTCTTCCCCGCCGCGGCCGAACACGAACGGGTCGCCGCCCTTGAGCCGCAGCACACGCTTGTTCTCCCGCGCCAGCTGCACCAGGCGCAGCGAGATATCGACCTGCTTGGCCGACGGCCGGCCACCGCGCTTGCCGGCGTATTCCAGCACCGTGTGCGGCCCGGCCATGTCGAGAATCCGCTGGTCGACCAGCGCGTCGTACACGACGTGGTCGGCCTGCTGGAGCGCTGCGTATCCCGCCAGCGTCATCAGCGCGGCATCGCCCGGGCCGGAGCCGACGAGCCACACCCAGCCTGGCTGCATCTGCGGAAGATCGATCGGGAATCCTTGCATGGCCCGTACTGTAACCGTCGGTTTGTTCGGGGGCTAGGGCTAGAGCGCGCACGATTTTCTTGGCATCTGCACCCTCCCCGCCTCCCGCTTGGGAAGACAGGTTTGCGGCCTTCGGCCTCGGCGGTCGCACGCGCTGGCCCAGGCGCGCCCGCTTGCGGGACAACACGGACACGGGGCGTCGCCCGGCGCCACCCGGCAAAGGGGCACGCGGCGCGCGGGAGTCGCTAGGACCGTGTTTGCCGAAAGGTGGACGTGTTCGGCTGGTTAGAAGATACTACCCGAGTCGGTGTACCGCGGATGGGGGACGCTGCGACGACGACGCGCTAGAGTCGAGGGCTGGGGGATCGCCAATCATGTCCAAGACGTCGGTCGACACAGGGGCCCTCTCGGGGGCGTCTTGGCGTGGGCTGTTGTACGGGCCCTGCACGATTCTACCCCTGGCGACCGCGGTCATCCTATCCGCATTGGCGTACATCAGCCCCAGTTTCTATGGCGCCTACATGTCGCCCGAAACGGGCGTGGTGGAGACGGTCCAAATCGTTCTGCTCGTTCTAACCGCCGGGCTGGCTGCCCGTTTGCTGAGCCGTCGCGCTGTCGCCAAAGCCCACTGGTTTCGCATCTGGTCGCTTCTGATCGTGGTCGGGGCGATCTACGTCGCTGGCGAGGAAGCGTCCTGGGGCCAGCATTACCTCGGCTGGTCGACGCCGGACACCTGGCAAGCCGTGAACGATCAAAACGAAACCAACCTGCACAATACGAGTTCCTGGTTTGATCAGAAGCCGCGCGTAATCCTGGAGATCGCGGTGCTTTTCGGGGCCCTGCTGCTGCCGCTCGCCCGGCACACGCGCCTGTACCCCCGTCACCCCAAGATCGCCTACCTGGTCCCCACCGTGCGCTGCGTGCCGGCCGCGGCGATGGTCCTGGCGGCCCGCGTTGACGACTGGGTGGCGGATTTTTTCACCAGCCAGCCCGCGATTTTCTATCGCCCTGCGGAGGTGGAGGAGCTGTTCATCTACAACGTCCTCGTCATCTACACGATGGACCTGCTGCGTCGGGTCAAGCACAGCCGCCCACCGGCGTGACCGCCCAATTTCGGGAACATCGGGCACGCGCGCCGACGCGTGGTCCACCGTATTTGCCGGCAAGCCACCTAACGCTCGAGCTCCATCTTGCCCTCGCTTCCTGGGGTCAAAGACAGATTTAGGTCGGGCCATCCGCGCCTGCCGCAACTTCGCGCAGCCCGAGATCTTCTTACCGTCCGTGCCTTGGTGGTGGCCGCGAAGCCAGCTAATTTCAGGGTCATGGCACGTAAACCGGACGGGGAACTGAAACGCGGCTGGACCACGGGCGCCTGTGCGACCGCGGCGACCAAGGCTGCCTATACCGCGCTGATCACGGGGGCGTTTCCCGATCCGGTGACGATCCGCCTGCCCAAGGGCCAGGAGCCGGCCTTCGCGCTCGCTACCCACACCCTGGACCCGGAGAGCGCGACCGCCGGCGTGATCAAGGATGCCGGCGACGATCCGGACGTCACCCACGGCTGCCTAATCCGAGTCACCGTGACCCGCGGCGAACCGGGCACCGGGGTCGTGTTCGTCGCGGGCGAAGGCGTCGGCACGGTCACCCGGAGCGGCCTGCAGATCGCCCCTGGTGAGGCCGCGGTGAACCCGGTACCCCGGCAGCTGATGACCGACCACGTCGCCGAGGTCGCCAAGGCGCACGGCGATCCAGGCGACGTTCGCCTCGAGATCGCGATCCCAGGCGGCGCGGAAATCGCCAAGGAGACGCTGAACGGTCGGCTGGGGATCGTTGGCGGCCTGTCGGTGCTCGGCACCACCGGCGTCGTGATCCCCTATTCCTGCGCGTCCTGGATCCATTCCATCCACCGCGGCATCGACGTCGCGCGCGAGGCGGGGATGACCCACGTCGCCGGCTCCACCGGCTCGACCAGCGAGGCGGCGGTGAAGGCGCTTTATAACCTGGACGACATCGCGCTACTGGACATGGGCGACTTCGCCGGCGGCATGCTCAAGTACCTGCGCGACAACCCGGTGGAGAAGCTGTCGATCGCCGGTGGCTTCGGCAAGCTGGCCAAGCTGGCGCAGGGCCACCTCGACCTGCATTCGGGCAAGAGCCGGGTCGATACCGGCTTTCTGGCCGAGGTGCTGGGCGAACTCGGCGCCGCGCCGGAGGTGGTCGCGCGCGCGCAGGCCTGCGAGACCGGCGCGCAGGTGCTGGCGGTCGCCCGGGACTACGACCTGCCGCTCGCCGACGTGGTGGCCGCGCGCGCCGCGGCGGTGGCGCAGGAGACAGCCGGCGACAGGGTCGAGGTCGAGGTGCTGATCTTCGACCGCGACGGCAGCCGGCTCGGCAGCAGCGAGGCGGTGCCGCTTGGCGCTTGAGACCGCCGGTCCGACGCACCTGTTGATCCTGGGCGGCACGTCGGAGGCCGCGGCCCTCGCCCGCCGGCTGGACGGCGTGCCAGGGCTCGCCGTGACCAGTTCGCTCGCCGGCCGAACCACGGGCGGGCGCGACCTGCCCGGGGAATTGCGCGTGGGCGGATTCGGCGGTGTCGACGGGCTGGCGGCCTACCTCGCCACCGCAGGCATCGATCTGGTGGTCGACGCCACCCACCCGTTCGCCAGCCAGATGACCCACAACGCCGCCGCCGCCTGCACGGCCGCCAACGTGGCCCGGCTGCGGCTGCTGCGCCCGCCCTGGCAGCCGGTGACGGGGGACCGCTGGGAACCGGTCGCGGACGCGGGCGAAGCCGCCCAGGCGTTGGGGCGTCACGGCACCAACGTGTTCCTGGCGACCGGGCGGACCGATCTGGCCGCCTTCGCCCACCTGGGCGACAAGCACTTCCTGGTGCGCCTGGTGGAAGCGCCCAAGGCGCCGCTGGAACTGGCGCACTTTACGCTCGTCACCGGCCGCGGCCCGTTCCGCGAAGCCGACGATCGCGCGCTGCTACAGCGCCACGCGATCGATGTCGTGGTCACCAAGAACAGCGGCGGCGACGGCGCCTATGCCAAGCTCGCCGCCGCGCGCGAACTGGGTCTGCCGGTGGTCATGATCGACCGGCCGGACGAGCCCGCGGGCGAAACGGTGAACGACGTTGAAGCCGCCCGCGCCTGGGTCCTGGCGCGGGTGGGGGCTTAACGGTCACCCATCTAGAAGTTCGCTCTCCTCCACTGGGAGGAGGGGGCAGGGAGAGAAGGTTGCCTGCAGCGTCGTTGCCCGTGGTCCCTCCTCCCCTAACCTGTCCACCCAGTGGCGGAGGGGAATGAGCTGGTCGCGGGACGCGACCCATCACCGCTGCTGGGTCTGCCACGCCGGGTGGATCCAGATCGGCGGGTTTTCGGGCGGCAGGTGGGTGCCGCGGATCTCGTCGGCGATTTTCTCCGCCAGCATGATCGTCGGCGCGTTCAGGTTCCCGGAGACGATCGTCGGCATGATCGAGGCGTCGACCACGCGCAGCTTCTCCGTGCCGTGCACCCGGCCCTGCCCGTCGACCACGGCCATGTCGTCGTGGCCCATCGCACAGGTGCAGGAGGGGTGATAGGCGCTCTCGCCGTTCTGCCGGACCCAGGCGTCGAGTTCGGCGTCGCTCTTCACGTCCGGTCCCGGCTCCAGCTCGCCGTCGCTGTACGGCGCGAACGCGTCCTGTTCCAGGATCTCCCGGGTCAGGCGGATGCTGTCGCGCATCTCCTTCCGGTCGCGTTCGGTCTGGTTGTAGTTGAACAGGATTTCGGGCGCCTGCCGCGGGTCGTTGGAGCGCGCCTTGACGTGCCCGCGGGACTCCGGGCGCATCGGACCGACGTGCGCCTGGTAGCCGTGGAAGTCCGCGGCGTCGGAGCCGTCGTAGTTCACCGCCACCGGCATGAAGTGGTATTGCACGTTCGGATGCTCGACGCCGGGCTCCGAGCGGATGAAGCCGCCGGCCTCGAAGTGGTTGCTCTCGCCCAGCCCCGTCTGGGTGGCGAGCCACTGCAGCCCGACCATCGCCTTGTTGAGCGGCTTGGTCGCGGAATAGAGCGTGATCGGCTGCTTGCACTTGTGCTGGACGTAGACCTCCAGGTGGTCCTGCAGGTTCTCGCCCACACCCGGCAGCTCGGAGACCACCGGCACGCCGATCGCCTTCAGGTGGTCGCCCGCGCCCACGCCGGACAGCTGCAGCAGCTGCGGCGAGTTGATCGCGCCCGCGCAGATCAGCACCTCACGGTCCGCGTGGATGGTCTGCGTGCGGCCCCGATAAGTTACCTCCACGCCGGTCGCCGTCGTCCCGTCGAAACGCACGCGGTGGGTCATCACCCGGGTGCGGATGGTCAGGTTCCGGCGCTTCTTGATCGGACGCAGGTAGGTGTTCGCCGTGGACGAGCGCACGCCCTTCTTGGTCGTGCGGTCCATCGGGCCGAAGCCCTCGTTCTGGTAACCGTTCATGTCGTCGGTGTAGGGGTAACCGGCCTGCTGCCCCGCTTCGATGAAGGCCCGGTGCAGCGGGTTCCGGCGCTCCCCGCGGGTGACGTAGAGCGGGCCGGAATCGCCGTGATAGGGGTCGCCGCCCAAGGTCTCGTGCGTCTCCGCCTTCTTGAAGTACGGCAGCACGTGCCGGAACGCCCAGCCTTCCATGCCGTTGGTCCGCGCCCAGCGGTCGTAGTCGCGCGCGTGCCCGCGGATGTAGGCCATGCCGTTGATCGCGCTGGAACCGCCCAGGGTCTTGCCGCGTGGGCAGTACATCCGCCGGTCGTCCATATAGGGCTCGGGCTCGGAGAAGTAGGCCCAGTTGAACGTCCGGCCCTTCAACGGCTCGGCGAAGGCGCTCGGCATGTGGATGAACACCGACCAGTCCGGCGGCCCGGCCTCCAGCAGCAGCACGGAGGTGTCCGGATCCTCGCTCAGCCGGTGGGCGAGCACGGCCCCGGCGGAACCGGCGCCAACGATGACGTAGTCGAAGCTCTCGGGGGTATGGTTCATGCGAGACACTCCTGGCATGGGCGGCCGTCGTTCGACGCCGGATTGCGCGCGCTCTGGACTCAGAACGGCGCTTCGCAGTCGCCGGTCGCGACGAACACGCTTTTCAGCTGGCTGTAGTACTCGATCGCCTGGCGGCCGTTCTCGCGGCCCAGTCCGGACTGCTTGGCGCCGCCGAAGGTCATCTCGATCGGCGTGACGTTGTAGTGGTTCACCCAGCAGATGCCGGACTGCAGTTCGCGCGCGCAGCGGTGGGCACGGTTCAGGTCACGGGTGAACACCCCGGAGGCGAGGCCGTAGGGCGTATCGTTGGCGCGCCGGATCGCCTCGTCCTCGTCGCGGAAGGTGAGGACGGACATCACCGGACCGAAGATCTCCTCGCGCACGATCCGCATGTCGTCCGTGCAGCGGTCGAAGATCGTCGGCAGGACGTAATTGCCGTCGGCGAGCGCCGGATCGTCCGGTGCGCCGCCGCCAACCAGCAGGTTGGCGCCCTCACGCTTGCCGATGTCGATGTAGTCGAGCACGACCTTCTGGTGATCGCGGCTGATCAGCGGGCCCATCTGCATGTTGGGGTCGGACGGGTCGCCCAGCCTGATCGCCTTGGTCCGCTTGATCACACGCGCCAGGAAGTCGTCGACCACATCCTCGTGCACGAACACGCGGGTGCAGTTGGTGCAGACCTCGCCCTGGGTGGCGAAGTTGCCCAGCATCGCGCCCGAGACGGCGTTATCCAGATCGGCGTCGTCGAACACCAGGAGCGGCGACTTGCCGCCCAATTCCATGGTGACATGCTTGAGCGAGCTTTTCGCCGCTTCGCTCGCGACCAGCTTGCCGGTTTCCGCCTCGCCGGTGAGCGACACCTTGGCCACACCCGGATGGTTCACCAGGGCACGCCCGGTCTCGGCGAAGCCCTGCACGACGTTGAGCACACCGTCCGGCAGCCCCGCCTCGGTCATCAGTTCCGCCATCCGCGGCGCGGACAGCGGGGTCAGCTCCGCCGGCTTGAACACCATGGCGTTGCCGGCGGCAAGCGCAGGCGCGGCTTTCCAGCAGATGATCTGCAGGGGATAGTTCCAGGCACCGATGCCCGCGCACACGCCGAGCGGCTCGCGCCGGGTATAGAAGAACGCGTCGTCGACTTCCTGGTACTCGCCGCCCAGCTTGCTCGCCAAACCGGCGAAGTACTCCAGACAGTCGGCGCCGGAATCGACGTCGGCCTCAGGCGTCTCCGAGAGCGGCTTGCCGGCATCCAGCGTTTCCAGCCGGGCCAGCTCGTCGCGGTGGGCGCGCAGCAGCTCGGCCGCCTTCTGCAGCACACGGCCGCGCGCCGCGCCAGTCATCCGCGACCAGACCTCGAAGCCCTGGCGGGCAGATCCCACGGCCGCGTCGACGTCCGCCTCGCCCGCCTGATGGACACGGCAGATCGGCGTGTTGCGCGCAGGATCGAGCGTTTCGAAGGTCTGTCCGCTTTGCGCGGCGACGTAGTTGCCGCCGATGTAGAGCTTCAGATCATCCTTGGGCTGCATGGCTGCGCTCCCGTATGACGCCGTTCTTGGCGAGTTCCGTGTCGAGATAGTCGAAGGCGAATGCGCGCGCGGTCTGCCGGTCGAGCGCGCGTTCGCCCATCGCGGTTCTGAGGGAAAGCCCGTCGACGAAGATCGACAGGCCCTGCGCGATGCGCCGCGCCTCCGCGTCGGGCAGCAGCTGGCGCAGGTCGTAGGCCAGATTGCTTTTCAGCCGCACACGCAGGACCCGCTGGATCCGTCCCAGCTTCCGGTTGCGGTGCGTCTGCCCCCAGAACGCGACCCAGGCGCTGAGGCTCTCCGGCGCGAACGAGCGCGCCGAGAAGTTCGCCTCCAGCACCGCGTCGAGCCGGGCGTAAGGGTCGGTGAGCCCCTGGCGGTGCTGCACCACCTCCGCCTTCAGCTCGCCGGCGATGTGGCGCATCGTGGCTTCCAAGAGCCCGGCCTTGTCGCGGAAGTAGTGCGCGACCAAGCCCTGGCTGACGCCGGCGCGTCGGGCGACCTGGGCCAGCGAGGTGTTCGGAAAGCCCAGTTCGTGAATCGTGCGGATCGTGGCGTCGATCATTTGCCGCCGGCGCACCGGTTCCATTCCAAGCTTCGGCATCGGCAGGCGTCCCCCTGTCGTGAACCGGCGGTTGGTGCCGCCGGGCGATCGTGCGCGCAGCCAGCGTCAACGCGCATACGCCCTCACCACCATAAGCGGTCAAGCCGCGCACCCGATCCGAAGCGGTGTTTTGGGGCGCGAACGGGTCTGAACCGCGGCCGCCGATGCGCGTGGCCAAGGGGCTGATGAGCACCCGACACGAACCGATGTAGCTTTTTTTGTTTGAACGTTCAATCAAAAACCGTATCGTGGTGGTGACGCCGCCGGTGGCTTAAGCTATCCGCCGTCGGTGCGCCGACGGTCCCGGCGACCCGGCCTTCGCCAGCCCGCGGCACCGGTTTCAGCCTGGGTGACCGCGGGCCAAGACGCTGCCGGGACATACGCGCGGGACCTCGCGGCCAAGTCGGCCCGCCGCACGCCACCGTGCGACGGCACTAAGACGGGCACCGGTCGGGTGCGCATCGCCTCGGGGCTGAGGTCCGGGCCGGATCTGCGCACCGACGCGACCCTAAGGGCCCAAGAAGACCCGACAACTCTCACAACAACGACGGCAAACGAGGGGACTTCACTGATGACCTTCAAGAAACTGTTCGCCGCCGGCGCGCTTGCGCTGGCGACCACCGCGCTGGTCACTGGACCGGCGGCCGCGCAGGAGGAAGGCGACTCCTGCGGCACCGTGCGCCTGGAGCAGGTCAACTGGACCGGTGTCACGGCGAAGACCGAGACCCTGGCCTGGGTCCTGCAGCAGCTCGGCTACGAGACCGACCTGATCACCGCCTCCGTACCGATCATGTTCAACTCGCTCGCCAAGAACGAGCGGGACGTCTTCCTCGGCCTTTGGCTGCCGACCCAGAAGTCGATGATCGCCAAGTACATGAAGGAAGGCTCGATCGACATCCTGGGCGCCAACCTGGAAGGCGCGAAGTACACCGTGGCGGTGACCAAGAACGCCTACGACGCCGGGGTGAAGCACTTCTCCGACCTCGACGAACACAAGGCGAAGTTCGAAGGCACGATCTACGGCATCGAGGCCGGCAACGACGGCAACAAGATCATCAAGGACATGATCGCCGACGATGCCTACGGCCTGGGCGATTGGGAGCTGCTGCCGTCCTCCTCCGCCGGCATGCTGACCCAGGTGAAGAAGAACGCCCGCCAGGACAAGTGGGCCGCGTTCCTGGGCTGGGAGCCGCACCCGATGAACCTCAACATCGACATGGCCTACCTTGACGGCGGCGAAGAGTATTGGGGCCCGAACAAGGGCGGCGCCACGGTCTACACGATCACGCGTCAGGGCTACAGCTGGGAGTGCCCCAACGTCGGCCAACTGCTGCACAACTACACCTTCACGCTCGACGAGCAGAACCTGCTCGGCAAGTACGTGATTAACGAGGACATGAGCTACCTGGAGGCCGGCCAGAAGCTGATCCAGGAGAAGCCCGAGATTCTCGACCGCTGGTTCGGTGGCAGCGGCCCGCTGCTGTTCACCGGCGTGAAGACCCGCGACGGCGGCGATCCGAAGAAGGCCGTGATGAACGCGCTGGAGGGCTAGCCTCCCCGGCGTTCACCGCGAACGGCTGAGAGAGCGCCGGCCGGGCCCTGCCCCGGCCGGCGTTTTCGTGTC
>CAYRCO010000085.1:0-11340 GCA_964422775.1 uncultured Rhodovibrio sp. | reverse complement strand
TGCTTGCGGCAGAGCTGGCCGACACCGCCTTCGGCGAGGTCGAGGAGCTGATTGAAGGTGGCGCGGTCGTAGGGTTCGCTCTCCGCGCTCGCCTGGATCTCGACGATCCCGCCGCGGCCGGTCAGGACGAAATTGGCGTCCGCGTCGGCGGCCGAGTCCTCGTCGTAGTCGAGGTCGAGCACCGCGCTGCCCCGGTACAGCCCGGCGGAGATCGCTGCGACCTGGTCGGTCAGCGGGATCTGCTTGATCGCCTTGGCAGTCTGCATGAACTGGAAGGCTTGGTAGAGCGCGACGTAAGCCCCGGTGATCGCGGCGGTGCGGGTGCCGCCGTCGGCCTGCAGAACGTCGCAGTCGAGCTGGATCGACCGCTCGCCGAAGCCGGTCAGGTCGGTCACCGCGCGCATCGACCGCCCGATCAGGCGCTGGATCTCGACCGTGCGGCCGCCCTGCTTGCCGCGCGCCGCCTCGCGGCCGCCGCGGGTGTGGGTGGCGCGCGGCAGCATGCCGTACTCGGCCGTCACCCAACCGCGCCCGCTGCCGCGCAGGAAGCCCGGCACCGAGTTATCGATCGAGGCGGTGCAGAGCACGTGGGTGTCGCCGAACTTGGCCAGGCACGAGCCTTCGGCGTGCTTGCTGAAGTCGGGCTCGAGGACGACGGTGCGCAGCTGGTCGGCGGCGCGTCCGGAGGGGCGCATGGAGACGGTCGCTCCTGATCTGTCGGTGAACGGCGGGCGTCCCGGCGGATCCGGGGCACAGGCGGCGCGCACGCTATCGGATCGCTCCGCGGGCGTCCAGCCGCGCGCCCGGATCTCCCGCCCCCGGCCGCGCGCCCGTGGCGCCCCGGTCGGCAGTGGGCATAAGGTGGACCTCAAGTTGACCGCCTGCCCCGCGCTTCCTATCTTGCAACGACAAGTGCAGGTGGTGAGTTTCCCCATGACAGAGCGGCGACGTGGTCTGAGCGGACGCACGGATTTGAGCGTGCTGGATCAGCGTTCGCGCGAGATCTTCCGGCACATCGTCGACGCCTATGTCGCGACCGGCGCGCCGATCGGCTCGCGCACGCTGGCGCGCCAGCTAGGCATGGGGCTGTCGCCGGCCACGCTGCGTAACACCATGGCCGAACTGGAGGAGCTGGGCCTGCTGTACGCCCCGCACACCTCCGCCGGGCGCCTGCCCACCGACCAGGGGTTGCGGCTGTTCGTCGACGGTCTGCTGGAAAAGGGCAACCTCGACCCCCGCGAGCGCGAGAACATCGAGGCGCGCTGCGCCGCGAACGGCCGCAGCCTGCCCGACACGATGGCCGAGGCGAGCCGCATGCTCTCGGACCTGTCGAAGTGCGCCGGGCTGGTCGTCGCGCCCAAGTTCGAGGAGGCGCTGAAGCATATCGAGTTCGTCTCGCTCGGCCCCGGCCGGGCCCTGTGCGTGATGGTGACCAACTCCGGCGCGGTCGAGAATCGGATCATCGACGTGCCGATGGGCCTGCCGCCGTCGTCGCTGGTGGAGGCGTCGAACTACCTCTCCAGCAAGCTCGTCGGGCGCACGCTGAGCGAGGCGCAGCGCGTCGTGCAGCAGGAACTGCAGCGCGAGCGCCAGGAACTGAACGAACTGACCCGGCGGCTGGTCGAGCAGGGGGTCGCCGACTGGTCGGAGGCGAACGAGGGCGCGCTGATCGTGCGCGGTCAGGCGCACCTCTTGGAGGACGTGAGCGCGCTCGAGGACCTGGAGAAGGTGCGCAACCTGTTCTCCGCGCTGGAGAAGAAGGAATCGCTGGTCAAGCTGCTCGACCTCGCCGACGACGCGGAGGGCGTGCAGATCTTCATCGGCGCGGAAAGCGAGCTGTTCGGCGCGACCGACTGCTCCATGGTGATCGCGCCCTACGCCAACAGCCAGCAGCGCTTCGTCGGCGCGATCGGGGTGATCGGCCCGACCCGGATCGACTACGCCCGGATCATCCCGATGGTCGACTACACCGCCAAGGTGATGAGCCGGCTGGTCGGCTGAGCCGGTGCGCCAAGAAACCTGTCGCAAAGGCGCGCCAACGCGCGTTTTCCCGCGCCCGACGCCTTTTCATCCGCGCCGCTCATCCACAGATGAGGGACCAGCGGAACGCAAGACGCATCCAGACGACGTAACGGACCAGAACACACGGACCCGATAGATGACGGCGAAGAACAACCGCGCGAACGACGACAACGAGAGCCAGGATCCCAACGCCCAAAGCGGACAGCAGGGCGGGGGCGGCCAGCAGGGCCAGGACCCGAACGGCGCCCAGGGCGGCCAGGATCCCGAGCAGGCCAAGTCCGAGGCGAACGCCAAGGCCGCCGCCCAGGAGGCCGCGCGCCTGGCCGAGGAAGCCGCGCGCAACGCCAACGCCCAGGGCGAGGGCGATCCCGAGGCGGAAGCGCCGGAGGACCCGCAGGCCGCGCTACAGCAGGAGATCGACGACCTGAAGAACCGGCTGCAGCGGGCGATGGCTGAGACGGAGAACGTCCGCCGGCGCGCCGACCGCGAGCGGCAGGAGGCGATGAAGTACGCCGCCGCCCCGCTCGCCAAGGACCTGCTGGGAGTCGCCGACAACTTGCGCCGGGCGCTGGAGAGCGTACCGCAGGAAAAGGCCGAGCAGGACGAGACGCTGAAGAACCTGCTCTCGGGCGTGCAAATGACCGAGAAGGAACTCGCCGACGCCTTCGAGAAGCACAGCATCAAGAAGCTGGCCCCGGCGGCGGGCGAGAAGTTCGACCCGCACTACCACGAGGCGATGTACGAGGTACCGACCGACGAGCACAAGCCGGGCTCGGTCGTGCACGTCGTGCAGGAAGGCTACATCCTGAACGACCGTCTGCTGCGCCCGGCGCGCGTGGGCGTCGCCAAATCCGCCGGCGGCGGCCAGGGTGGCCAGGCCGGCGGCGGCGCAAACGGCCAGGGCGGCAACGTCGACACCAAGGCGTAAGCCGGCACCTAGTTTTAGGCGCTACCAAGAGAAAACGCACGTCGCGGGGACCCGCGGCGTGCGTTTTCGTATGTGTGTGGGGCGCCGGTTAGGATCTCTCCCCTCTCCGCCCAGTGTCGGAGATGAATGAGTTTGGAGAGAGGGCGTGCGTTGGCAGCTACGACGAGGCCCGGCGCCGCGGCTCCCGGGACAGGCCGCGCTTGTCGAGCGCGTCCAGGTAGCGCTGCCAGATCTGCTCCTTGTTCTCGCCCAGCTCGCGCAGGTAGGCCCAGGAGAAGATGCCGGTACCGTGCAGGTCGTCGAAGTGAATCTTGATGGCGTAGTTGCCGACCGGCTCGATGTTCATGATGCCGACGTACTTGCGGCCCGAGACGATCTGCTTCTCCGACGGGCTGTGGCCCTGGACTTCCGCCGACGGGCTCTCGACGCGCAGCAGTTCGGCTGGATAGACGAAGGTCTGCCCGTCGTCGAAGTCGACCTCCAGCTCCTTGCGCTCCTTGGAATAGCGGATTTCCAGCGGCCAGTGCTGCGTGCCGTAGGGCTGCGCCTCGTCGGACTGAATGTCCTTGGCCATGGCGAAGGTCTTCCTGATGATCTCGGTTCTGTAGCGCCGGTGCGGCCACTCATCCGCTCTCCCTTGAGGGGACAGGGGACCCGCCGCATCGCTGTGCCACCGTGGCTGTGTCGAGAACGCAGCTAACGCCGCCGATGCCCGCCTTCAAGCCGGCGCTACTCGTCCAGGCGGCGCGCCTCGTCGGGGAGCATGATCGGGATGCCGTCGCGGATCGGGTAGGCCAGCTTGGCCTGCCGGCTGATCAGCTCCTGGGCCTTGGCGTCGTAGTCCAGCGGGCCCTTGGTCAGCGGGCAGACCAGGATTTCCAACAGCTTCGGGTCGACCGTGCTTTCGGCGTGCTGGCCGCCGGAATCGGAGGTGTGCTCGCTCATCGCGTGTGCCTGTCTCTCTTGCTGTGCCGCCTCGTGAACCACGGCGGCCATCCTGCCGCGCCGGTGCCGAGCCGTCCAGCCGCCGGGCTAGAGCAAAATCGATGAAATCCGACCCAGATTTCATCGTGAATTTTGCTCTAACTTCTTGAGGAGAGGGCAAGATTCAGCTGAAACGTGAGTCCACGTTTCAGCATCTTGCCCTAGTGGCGGGAAGCCGCGCGGCCTTCCGGCGCGGGGCGGTCGAGCACGGCCATCTCCAGGATCGTGGTCATGGTCTCCGCCCGCTGGCTGGCATCGCGCGCCTCCAGCAGCGCCTGCTTCTCCGCGCTGGAGAAGGGGCAAACCATGGCGAGCGAGGTCACCAGCCGTTCGTTCGAGGCCTCCCGGATGGCGTCCCAGTCCGCCTCGATGCCCTGCTGGGTGAAGTAGTAGGTCAGGGCCTCGAGCAGGCGGTCGCGGTCGAAATACGCGGCCTGCTCAGAGGTCAGGTCGTCCGAGAACGGCGCGTAGTCGGGGATGACCCGGCGGTAGCCGTCCTTGAGCGACAGCTCCTCCTTGATCCGGAAGCGCAGCAGGCCCTTCAGCGTGACCAGATAGCGGCCGTCGTCGGTCTCCGAGAAGGACACGATCCGGCCCGCACAGCCGGTCCGGTAGACCGGCGCCGCGCCGGCGTCGAAGCGGGTGCCCTGCGGCTCGGTCGTGGTGTAGGCGGCCTCCTCGTCGTCCTCGACCTCGAAGCTGCCGAAGCGCGCCGTCTGGTCCGCGTCGTCCACGGCCGGCTGGACCAAGCCGATCATGCGCTTAGAACTCAGTGCGTCGGCGATCATGTTCAGGTAGCGCGGCTCGAAGATGTTGAGCGGCAGCCGCCCGCCCGGCAGCAGGAGCACGCCGGACAGCGGAAAGATCGGAAGCTCCCCCGGTAGCGCGGCGTAGTCGGGATCGAAGGGGTGCGACGAAGACATGTGGGTCCTTACTTAGGAAAACAGGATCGACGACAGCCGCCGGCGCGCGCTCAGCGTCACCTCGTCCTTCGGGCCCCAGGCCTCGAAGAACTTAACCAACTGCTTACGGGCGGCTTCCTCGTTCCACTCCTTGTTGCGCTTGATGATCTCCAGCAGCTGGTCGCAGGCCTCTTCGCGCTTGTTGGCCGCGTTGTAGGCCAGCGCCAGGTCGTAGCGGGCCTGCAGGTCGTCCGGGTTCTGCTGCACCGCCTGCTCCAGCTCGGCCAGGTCGCCGTGCGCCTTGGCCGTCTCCTCGGCAAGATCGATCGCCGCCTTGGCCGCGGCAAGCTCGCCCGCCTGCTGCAACTCCTCGGTCAGGCTGTCGTAGATCTCCCGGGCGCCCTGAAAGTCGTCGTTCGCCAGATGGCAGCGGATCAGCCCGGCGAGCGCGCCCGCGTTCTGCTCGTCCACCTGCAGCACCTGGCCGTAGATCTGCTGGGCGGTCGAGACCTCGCCCGCATCGAGCGCACCCTTGGCCTGCTGCAGGGCGTGATCGATCTGCGCCTGGGGGTCCTGGCCGCCGCCGCCCTGCTGGGCGACCTGCTGGACGAACTGCTGCACCTGCTGGGCGTTCGCCTGCGCCCCGGCGAAGCCGTCGTATGGCTGGCCTTGGACGAAGGCGTAGACCGTGGGCAGCGACTGCAGGCGCAGCTGCTGGGCCAGCTGGCGGTTCTGGTCGACGTCGACCTTGACCAGCTTGACCGCGCCGCGCTGCTGGCGGACCGCCTGTTCCAGCGCCTGGCCGACGGTCTCCGCGGAGCCGTCGCGCGGCGAGTGGAAGTAGCAGATCACCGGGGTCTGCTGGGACCCTTCGATGACCTTCTGGGTGAAGTCCGTCTGAGTGGCGGTCGTCACCGGGTCGCCGGCGCCGCCGCCTTGGCCGCCGCCGCCGCTGTTCTGACCGATGATCGTTTCCATTACGTTTGCCCGTCCTATCTGCCGAAGTTGGTCGGTTGCCGCCGCACGTGCGGGTTGCCGAGGATCGTCGGTTCTGTTGAAGGCCGCGGCCCGCGCCTACGCGTGTGCGCGGTGCTGCGGCGAAGGCGTCTCTTCCAAAGAGCTGCTGAGCCAGCGCGCCCGCCCATGAGCGCGCCCGCCCATGGCTATGCCGCCGGCCGCGCTCAGTCGGGCGGCGCGCCGGCGTGCCGCGGCTTTCGCGTTGCGCCGCCGAACGTCTAAATGGCGGCGGGCCGGGGATGTGACAAGTGTCAGCACGGCCCCGGCCGAAGGCGCGCCGGCGACCGACCCTGTCCGCCCGCGCTCACGCCAGATCTAGGGTGCCCGGATCGTGGTCCACCGCCTGCAGGAAGCGCACCAGATCGCTGGGCGCGATCCCGGTCGTCATGGCGTTGTCCAAGGGGTGGAAGTTCAGGCGGTCGTGCGCTTCCAGCATGCCGCGGTCGAGCATCACCCGCACCTGACCCTGGGTGTCGTTGAGCGCGGCGAACGGGGTCACCGCGCCCGGCACCACGCCCAGGTACTTCATCAGCCGGTCGGCGCTGCCGAACGAGAGCCGGCCGCTTTCCAACTGCGCGTCCAGCGCCTTCAGGTCGATCTCCCGATCCTCCAGGCAGACGACCAGCCACATCCGGCCTTTCTTGTTGCGCAGGAACAGGTTCTTGGTGTGCCCGCCCGGCAGTTCGCCGCGCAGGCGCTTGGCCTCCTCGACCGTGAACACGGGCGCGTGTTCGAGCGTCTGGGTCTCGATCCCGAGATCGCGCAGCCGGGCGAACAGCCCCTGCGGACCGGCGGGCGTGCCGCCGTCGGCGAGCGCGCCCGGGCCGCCGACCCCGGCGTGGCCGTCGTTGGCGGAGGGGCCGTCGTTGGAGGCGGGGTCGGACGCCGAATCGCCGCCGTTCTCGCTCATCGCGTTCGTATCCCCGATTACTGTTGGTGATCTGCGGTTGGCCGTGTGCGATGCGTCCTTGCGCGCGCCGGAACCCAAGGGCCGCCGACGCCCCGGCCCGCCGCGGGGCGCGCGGAGCCTACGCCAGCGCGCGCCCCGCTGTCACCAGCACGCAAAATTCCCCTGTTGCAAAGCGCGTCCGGGCGTATTATGTGCCGGGGTGTCGCGGCAGGCGGGGTCGATCCGCCGGCTGCGCACACGACGGATGCGGGCGTAGCTCAGGGGCTAGAGCGTCTGCTTGCCATGCAGAAGGTCGTGGGTTCGAATCCCATCGCCCGCTCCACCTATCGGGGGCTCAGCCGAGCAGGCTGGGCCCCCGTTTTTATGTCAGGGGTTGCCCAATCATGCTCTCCGCCATCGCCCTCGCCCTCCACGCCCTCGCGGCCGTCGTCTGGGTCGGCGGGATGGCGTTCGCGTACCTGTTCGCGCGGCCCGCGCTGGGCGCGCTGGAGGGGCCGCAGCGGCAGACCTTCTGGCGCGGGGCCTTCGCGCGCTTCTTTCCAGTGGTCTGGGCCACGGTGGTGCTGCTGCTCGCCACCGGCTACTACCTGATCTTCGTCACCTACGACGGGTTCGGGGGCGTGGGGGTGCACGTCCACGTCATGCACCTGCTGGGTCTGGTGATGATGGCGATCTTCGCGCACGTCTTCTTCGCCCCCTGGCGCCGGTTCGCCCGCGCGGTCGACGCGGGCGACCGCGACACCGCGGCCAAGAACATCGAGACCATCCGCAAGCTGGTCGCGGTCAACCTGACCCTGGGCGTGATCGTGGTCGCGATCGGCTCCAGCGGGCGCTTCTGGCCCTAGCCGCTTCTGGCCCTAAACGCGCGGCCCAGCGCGCCGCGCAGCCTCACGCCAAGAGGCAGCCGCACATCTTGACCATCGGCACGAAGCCGTCGCCGGTGAGCGCGCGGGCGCCGTAGAGCAGCGCCAGCACCAGCGCGAAGCCGCCCAGAACCAGGATCGGTGCGGGGACGCGTTTCATCGCTCGACCTCCGTGGTGTTCCGTTCGCGTATCCATGGACGGATCGAACCCATCGCATCGGGTGTGTCCGTTGCGCCGGCTCAATAAGTAATATCGCAAATATATCTTTCAACGCGCTCGGTGGCCGGGCGCCTGCGTCATTTCATCACCTGCCGGATCGCGCTAGCGTGGCCGTCGGCGCCGGATCGAGACGCGCGCAGGACCGTGGGCTCGGCTGCCGGCGCCCAAGCAAAAAAACCGACCACGCCGGGGGAGCGTCAGCCGTCATGTCCACGGGCGCCGAGCAGCTGAAAACCGATCTGATCGATCGCATCGTCGAGCGGGTGCAGACCCGCCTGGATCCCGACCGCGCCGGCATGGCCGAGCGGTTCGCCCGGCAGTTCTACGCCCACGTGCCGCCCGACGACCTTTTGGGCGACGACGCCGACAACCTGTACGGCCAGGCGGTGGCGATGCTGAACTTCGCCGGCAGCCGCGAGCCGGGCGCCGCCAAGGTCCGCGCCTACAACCCGCAGATCGAGGAACACGGCTACGGCTCGTCGCACACGATCGTGGAGATCGTGAACGACGACATGCCCTTCCTGGTCGACAGCGTGACCCAGCGCCTGGCCGACCTGGACGCGCAGGTGCATCTGGTGATCCACCCGATCCTGCAGGTCCAGCGCGACGACCAGGGCCGGCTGCTGGACGTCCACGATGCCGACGCGAGCGCGGACTCGCGCGACCAGCAGGCCGCCGCCGCGCAGGGCAAGACGCGCAAGTCCGCCACCAAGTCCGCCAAGGCGCGGCGCGAGGCCGCCCCAGCCGACGCGGGAGACACCGCGACCAAGACCCGTCCGGCGGCCCGGACGGACACCGAAACGCTGCGCGAATCGCTGATGCACATCGAGATCAGCGAGCAGCCGTCCGGCCGCCTGAGCGAGCTGGAGCAGGACCTGGCCCGGGTGCTCGCCGACGTGCGCGCGGCGGTGCGCGACTGGCGGCCGATGCAGCGTCAGGCCCGGGCGGTGATCGACCAGCTGAAGGCGAGCCCGCCGCCGCTCGACTCGGGCGAGCTGGACGAAGGGGTGGCGTTCCTGGAATGGGTCGCCGACGACAACTTCACCTTCCTCGGCTACCGCGAGTACAGCTTCGAGGGATCGGGCGCGAGCGCGGTCGCCCAGGTCGACCACGATAGCGGGCTCGGCATCCTGGCCGACCCGGAATACCGCCTGTTCGACGGTCTGCGCGATCTCGGCAAGCTGCCGCAGGAGGTGCAGGCGTTCCTGCACCAGCCGGACCTGCTGCGGGTCACCAAGGCGAACCGCAGGTCGACCGTGCACCGCGCGGTGCACCTGGACACGGTCGCGGTCAAGACGTTCGACGCCGACGGCCACGTTACCGGCGAGAAGCTGATCGCCGGGCTGTTCACCTCCACCGCCTACTCGCGCACGCCGCGCGAGATCCCGCTGCTGCGCCGCAAGGTCGACCGGGTGCTGGAGCAAAGCGGCTTCCGCCCCGACAGCCACGACGGCAAAGCGCTCTTGCACATCCTGGAGAACTACCCGCGCGACGAGCTGTTCCAGATCGGCGAGGACGACCTCTACCGCATTTCGATGGGCATCCTGCACCTGCAGGAGCGCCAGCGGATCGCGCTGTTCACCCGCCAGGACCCGTTCGAGCGGTTCGTCTCCTGCCTGGTGTTCGTGCCCCGCGACCGGCACGACACCAACCTGCGGCTGCGCTTCCAGAGCATCCTGGCGCAGGCCTTCAACGGCGAGGTCACGGCCTTCTACACCCACCTGACCGAGGCCGTGCTGGCGCGCACCCACATCATCGTCCGCACGACCCCGGGCGAAATCCCGGACGTCGACAAGAACGCCGTGGAGGCGCGCCTGGCGGAGGCCGCGCGCTCCTGGTCCGACCAGCTGCAGGAAGCCCTGATCGAGGAGCGCGGCGAGGAACCGGGGCTGGCCACCACCCGCCGGTTCGGCGACGCGTTCCCGGCGAGCTACGAGGAGCACTTCCCGGCCCGGGCGGCGGTCTACGACATCGTCCGGATCGAACGCGCGATCGACACCCAGGACCTGGCGATGAACCTCTACCGCCCGATCGAGGCGGCGGAGGATCAGGTCCGCTTCAAGATCTACCACGTCGACCGGCCGATCCCGCTGTCGGACATCCTGCCCATGCTGGAGAACATGGGCATCAAGGTGATCTCCGAGCATCCCTACGACGTGCACCCCGCGGACCGGAAGCTGCCGGTCTGGCTGCACGACTTCGAGATGTGCACCGCCGGCGGCGAGCCGGTCGACCTCAGCCGCGTGCGCGACAAGTTCCACGAGGCGTTCGCCCGTGTCTGGCGCGGCGAGATGGAGAACGACGGCTTCAACCGGCTGGTCCTGCTCGCCCGCCTGACCGCGCGCGACGTGATCGTGCTCAGGACCTACTGCAAGTACCTCCGCCAGGCCGGCATCCCCTTCTCGCAGGCCTACATGGAGGACACGCTGGCGGAGAACCCGACGCTGGCGCGCCTCCTGGTCGAGCTGTTCCGCTGCCGCTTCGACCCCGGGATGCAGGCCGACCGGGCAGAGCAGCAGGAACGGATCGTCCAGCATCTGACCGACGGACTGGAGCAGGTCGAGAGCCTGGACCAGGACCGGATCGTCCGGCGTTTCCTGAACGCCATCCAGGCGACCCTGCGCACCAACTACTATCAGCCGATGCCGGACGGCGGCGAGCGGCCGTGGCTGTCGATCAAGCTGGCGAGCGAGGAGATCGACGAACTGCCGCTGCCCAAGCCGTTCCGGGAGATCTTCGTCTATTCCCCGCGGGTGGAGGGCGTGCACCTGCGCTTCGGCATGGTCGCGCGCGGCGGCCTGCGCTGGTCCGACCGGCGCGAGGACTTCCGCACCGAGGTGTTGGGCCTGGTGAAGGCGCAGCAGGTCAAGAACGCGGTGATCGTGCCCGTGGGCTCCAAGGGCGGGTTTGTGCCCAAGCAGCCGCCCGCGCCCAGCGCCGGCCGGCAGGCGATCCAGGCCGAGGGCATCGCCTGCTACAAGACCTTCATCCGCGGGCTGCTCGACATCACCGACAACTTCGTCGGCGGCGGCCAGGTGCAGGCGCCGACGGACGTGGTGCGCTGGGACGGCGACGACCCCTACCTCGTCGTGGCGCCGGACAAGGGCACGGCCGCCTTCTCCGACATCGCCAACGAGGTCAGCCAGGACTACGGCTTCTGGCTGGACGACGCCTTCGCCTCCGGCGGCTCCAGCGGCTACGACCACAAGGTGATGGGGATCACCGCCAAGGGCGCGTGGGAGTCGGTCAAGCGCCACTTCCGGGAGATGGGCCACGACACGCAGTCCCAGGACTTCACCGTGATCGGCTGCGGCGACATGTCGGGCGACGTGTTCGGCAACGGCATGATCTGCTCCCAGCACATCCGCCTGGTCGGCGCGTTCAACCACCTGCACATCTTCATCGATCCCGACCCCGACGCGGCCGCGAGCTATCAGGAGCGCAAGCGCCTGTTCGACGCCGCCAAGGGCTGGGACGCCTACGACACCTCCAAG
>CAYRCO010000084.1:0-11406 GCA_964422775.1 uncultured Rhodovibrio sp. | reverse complement strand
GGTAGAAAACCCGGGCAGGAAGGACAGAAACGCCCGTGGCGGGAAGGGTAGCCGAACGCTGCACCCCGACGACGCGTCATATGATAGTCCAGGAAGCCGCCGCGGCAAAACTTGGAATCCCGGCGGCGCGCGGGCGGCCAGTCGACCGCTACCTGTCGAGCGGTTGGTCCAGTTGGGCACCGTCGAGCTTGGTGCCGTCCAGCAGCGCGCCCGTGAGATCGGCGCCGCGGAGATCGGCCCCAGACAGGTCGCAGTCGGTCAAGTCAGCCATCGCCAGCCGGGCGCGGGCCAGCCGCGTTCCGGCGAGCGTGGCGTTGGACAGCTTGGCGTATTCCAGGTTGACCGGCCAGGCTTGGTCGGACCGGCCGACATGTTCGACCGGGCCAAGGTCGGCGCCGGTCAAGTCGGCGTGGCGAAGAATGGCGCGGCTGAGGTTTGCCCCTCGAATGTCGGCGTTCGTCAGGCTGGCTTCGCGCAGATCGACGAACGCCATCTGCGCCATCGCGAACTCGCCCTTGTCGAGCTTCGCGGCGCGCAGCGTCGCGCGTTCCAGCATCGCGGCCGCCAGCTTCATACCCGGGCGAACCAGTCCGGTTAGATCGAGTTCGCTCAGGTCGATGCGGCTGCCCTCGCGGGAAGAAGAGTCGACCCACCGTTTGTGCTCGCTCAACAGGTGATCGAGCTCGCGCAACACGCCCTTGGCCGACCGCGCGCGCAGCGCGCCCAGCAGTTCCGGAGCATCGCCCATCCTGTCGTCGAGAATCGCCCCGCGCAGGTCCGTCCCCTCGAAGCGGGCGCCGTTGATCCGGGCACCCGACAGCGTCACGCCGGTCATGGAACAGCCGGACAGGTTGGCGCTGGAGAGGTCGCTGCCGTCCATCGCCGCACCGATCAGCACGCTGTTGCGCAGGTCGGCGTTGCGGAAGTTCGTGTGGTGCAGGCGGGCGTCGGAAAAGTCGGTCTGCAGCACCAGCGCGTTGGACAGTTGCGCGCGGGAGAGGTTGGCACGGCGGGCGATGATCGCCGACAACTCCGCCGGCATGCTGTCGAACTGCAGATTCTGCGGATCGCCCTTGGCGTCATAACGCGCAAGCTGGGCTTCCCGGATGTCCGCGTCGACCACGGTGGCATCCGACATGTCGACCCCGCGCAGACAGGCACCCCGCAAGTCCGCGCGGGTCAGGTCGGCGCCGACCAGGCTCGACATCCGGAGGTCGGCGCCGAACAGGTTGGCCGCGCGCAGACCGATGCCGTTCAGACGGCACCGGTGCAGGCGCGCACCGGTTAGGTCCGCTTCGGCGAGGTCGAAGTTCGACAAATCGCGGTTGCTCAGGTCGTAGAACGCCAGCATGGCGCGCCGGCCACCGGGCTTACGCGCCAGAAAAGTCTTGTGCGACTTCAGAATCGCGACCAATTCCTGGTCGCTGACCTTGGTCCAGCCCAGCGGCGATCCCTTGTCGCCAGACCTGTCGCTCATGTCGGCGTTCCCCCGGAAATAGCGAGAATTTGAGGTAACGCGGTGTGCCTTAATGCGCGGTTAACCGCACGTGGAAATAAGTCGTTTCGGGGTACAACGCGACAGACTGGTGTATACAATAGACCGGACGCGCGGCCCGGACCGGTTCAACTGTAGATCATCCTGCGCGTCATGCCACCGTCGACGGTGAATTCCTGACCGGTCACGAAACCCGCCTCCGGACCGGCGAGCCAGACGGCAAGTCCGGCCACGTCGTCGGGCTGCCCGACCCGGCCAACCGGGTGCTGCGCGTGATCCTGGGGCGTGAGCTCTTCGGGCGTGCGCGCGTCGGGCGGACTGCCGGACCGGCTGACATCGATCCAGCCGGGGGAGACGGCGTTGACGCGAACGTCGGGTGCGAGCGAGATCGCCAACGCGTGGGTCAGCGCGACCAGTCCGCCCTTGGACGCGGCGTAGGCTTCCGTATGCGGTTCCGACATCGCCGCGCGGGTCGAGGCGATATTGACGATCGCGCCCCGACGTCGGCGCAGCAGCGGGGCCGCCAGCCGGGACGCCAGGAAAGCGCCGGTCAGGTTGGTCGCGATCACCCGGTTCCAGTCGGACAGCGCCAGTTCCTCGGGCGGCGCCGCGCGCATGATCCCGGCGACGTTGAACAGCGCGTCGAGGCCGTGCGGCGCCATCTGCGCCACGGCTGCGAACGCCCGCTCCAGTTGCTCCGCCTCCGCGACATCGGTCGACACGGCCGTGACCGGGCCCAGTCCGGCCAGTTCAGCGCGCGCGGCCTCGAGGGCTTCGGTGTCGGCGTCCAACACGGCGACCGCCCAGCCGTCGCGGAGCAGCCGCCGGGCAATCGCCTTGCCGATTCCCTGGGCGCCGCCGGTGACCACGGCCGTTTGGAGACTCTCAGCGCGCATCCGGCTTGGCGACCTCTCGGGCACAGGCATGGGCGGCAGGTCGAGCGGGGCACGTTCGCGTGAACGCCCCGCCCGAGCCGATCCGTGCGCTTCGGGCAAGACACTGGAAGGTGGGACCCCGTTTCAGCTGAATCTTGCCCGCTCTTCAAGCAGCGTGAGCGAGCCCCGCGCTGCAAGCCGGTTTGGCTTTCGTGGTTCTTCGGCCTAGTCGTCGAGGATGAAGGTCACGTCCAGTGTGACCCGGAATTCCTGAATGCGGCCCTGGTCGATCTTGACCTTCTGGGAGGTCACTTCCGCGCCGGTGACGTTGCGCAGCGTCTTGTTGGCGCGGTCGAGCGCCTCGCGCGTGGCGTCGTCGAAGCTGTCCTTAGAGGACGCGGTGAGCGTGGTGACGCGGGCAACTGCCATGGTCGCCTCCCCTTGGTTTTGGTTCGTGATGGCTCACGCGCCGCGGCCGCCGGGTCCGTTCCGGACCACGGCCCGGACGCGTTCACCCATGGTGCGCCCGCAAGCCTGGTTTGTCATCCAGACCAACCCAAAAAGAGGTCACCCGTCCGCCGGTCCAAGCTCGGCGATCGCGCGGCGCGCCGCGGCCACGCCGCTATCATATGCGCCGCCGACGGTCCCAAAGGCGCTCAGCGAGCAGGCCTCGCCGGCCAGCCAGATGCGCGCCTCCACCGCCTGCAGCAGACGCTCCCGGTCGTGGGCATGGCCCGGCCGGCAGACGCTGTAGCCGCCCTGGATCCAGGGGTCGCGGCCCCACGCCGTGGCCGCAGTCGCCCGCACGGCCCGGCGCACCGCGCCGCCGAACATCGAGACCAGCTGGTCGCAGGCGAAGGCGGTCATCTCCTCGGCTCCGGCCCGTTCGAGCTCGCGTGCCAGTGGACCGCCCGAATGCGCGATCGCCATGTTCCGGCCGAACGGACGGATCTGGAAGTTGCAGCCGTACGGCGCGTCCGGTTGGTGCACCGCCGTCGTGTGCTCAAGGCCGAAGACGTCCCGGTCGAAGGCGAGCGCCACCTTGTTGGCCGCTCCCAGCGGCACGCCGGCCAGCGCGTCGCACACCTCCGCCGGCATCGGCGGGTCCAGCTTGAGGGCGCCCGACAGTAAGGCGTCGGTCGACGGCGTCAGGATGGCGGCGCGTGCCCGCAGGGTGCCGCGGTCGGTCTCCAGCCGAAGCTCGCGGCCCCGGCGGTCGATCCGGCGCACCGGCGCGCCGGTCATGACCTCCTGGTCCGCCGCCCAGGCCGCGACCAGGGCGCCGAAACCGGCTTCGACCGGCCAGTTGTCGCCGGTCTCGTCGTAGCGCTGGTCGTCGAGCGTGCTGTTGCCCGCCGGGTCCTCGCCGGTGACCGCGCGCAGGAACTGCCGGTGGACGCCGTGCCAACGGCCAAGGTCCGGAATCACGTCCGCCATGGCGACGTCGCGCCCGGCGTCGGCCGCCGCCGCGACCGCCTGTTCGGCGCGCTCGCCCGCGGCCATGCGATCGGCCACCTCGGCCTTCGTGGCCCAGCGGTCGCCCAGCCAGATCCGGGTGTCCCGGCTCTCGGTCCGGTACCGGAAGCCGAGCTGATCGGCGAGCGCGGTGAACGGGTTCTGGCGGGCCTGATGCAGCCAGTGACAGCCACGGTCCCAGGGCAGGGGCGCGGCGCCGCCGCCCGGGTCGAGCGTGTCGGTGAACGCCCGCCCGCCGACCCGGGCCTGCGCTTCCAGGAGCGCGACCGAGAGGCCGCGCGCGCGCGCCGTTTTCGCGGCGGCGAGACCAGCCACGCCGGCGCCCACGATGGCGAGGTCGACTTCGGACGTTGGATCGGCGGGCTTGGCGATGGCGGGCCTCGGCTGACAGGGCGGGCGCGGCGGGCTGGCTCGGCAGAATGGCGGGCGGATCGTCTCTCCCAAGGGCCGCGGAATCCGTGCTAGACCATCGACATGGCCGAGGCCACCGCTTCGTGACCCTGGGAGACCGCGCAACCGTGCGACAGCTTGTGACCGCCGTCCCGCTTGTCTTGGCGCTGGCGGCCTGCGCGCCGCAGCCGTTCGATGCCACCAGCCCGTGGCAGCCGCTTTCCGATCGGGGCGAAGGACGCGCCTACCGCGGCGGCCAGATGGCTGATGTGCCGTCGAACGTGTTCGACGAGTTCGAGCCGGATGCCCGCAGCCGGCAGAATGACACGCCGTCGGGGCCGCAATCGCGCGTGCCAGACCCCCGAAGCGGCGAGAACCCCTGGGCGACGATCCCGCAGAATCCTGTGGTCACGGTCTGCTTCGCCAGCGCCTTCAACGACCGGACGCAGGTCGAGGCGGCGGCCCAGAGGCTGTGCCCCGAAGGCGCGCGTCTCGAGTTGATCCAAACGAGTACGTTCCAGAGCGACTGCCCGCTGCTGCAGCCCACGCGGGCGGCCTTCCGCTGCTGGACCGACGATCCCGACCGGGCGGCGCAGGCGGCGGGCGATCGGTAAGCCGGTCAGACGTCCGGCAGCTCCGCCGCCCATTCCGCGCGCACGTCGGGGGCCGTCTCCAGGCCCATCCGCCGCTCGGCCTCGCGGTGCAGGTCCTCCGCCTTGGTGAGCCGGGCGAACGCCCAGATGGCGGCGGCGCGCACCAGCTCGGACTGGTCGTCCAGCAGGCCGCGCGCGGTTTCCGTCAGTTCGCCCAGGCCGCTGTTGCCGATCGCGATCAGCACGTTGCGCACGAAGCGCGCGCGTCCGGTGCGCTTGATCGGGCTGGCGGTGAACACCTGCCGGAAGCCCGCGTCGTCCAGCGCCGCCAGATCCCGCAGCCGGGGCGCGGTCAATTCCAGCCGGCCCTTGAAAGCGTCCTCGTCGGTGCGCTTGGCGAACTTGTTCCAGGGGCAGATCGCCAGGCAGTCGTCGCAGCCGTAGATCCGGTTGCCCATCAGCGGGCGGAGGTCGCGGGGGATGTGCCCCTTGTGCTCGATCGTCAGGTAGGAGATGCAGCGGCTGGCATCCAGCTGATAGGGCGCCGGGAAGGCGTTCGTGGGGCAGACGTCCAGGCAGGCCCGGCAGTTGCCGCAGTGGTCGGCCTCCGGCCCGTCGGGGTCGAGCGCGAGGGTGGTGAACACCTCGCCCAGGAACAGCCAGTTGCCCCAGTCGCGCGAGAGCAGGTTGGTGTGCTTGCCCTGCCACCCCACACCGGCGGCGGCCGCCAGCGGTTTTTCCATCACCGGTGCGGTGTCGACGAACACCTTGACCTCCGCCTCAAGCCGCTCGTGCATCCAGCGCGCCAACTGCTTCAGGCGCTTCTTGACCAGGTCGTGGTAATCCCGGTTCTGCGCGTAGACGCTGATCGCGCCACGCTCCGGGTGCTGCAGGATCGCGAGGGGATCGTGCGCGGGGCCATAGTTCTGCGCCAGCACGACGACCGTGCGCGCCTCCGGCCAGAGATTACGCGGATGCCCGCGTCGCTCGGCCGTGTCCGCGAGCCACCCCATGTCGCCGTGATAGCCGCGCTCGAGGTAGGTCTGCAGGTGCGCGCGCGCCTGCGCCCCCAGGTCCGCCGGCGCGAACCCGACGGCATCGAACCCGACCTCCAGCGCCTTGGCGCGGATCGCGGCCTTGGGGTCGGTGAGCGCGTGGGCGGTGTTCTGAGCCATGCGCGTCAGTTTGACCGATACGTCCGTCCCGGCCAAACAGCGGATGCTGTGGTCCGTCGGTACGGGGCCGTACTTACAATACCGCGATCATGATCAGGGTGTAGGCCATCACCGCGCCCACGATCAGGAAGATGTGCCAGTTGCGGAACACGGTCGCCTTGGCGAGCTGGGTCGCCTGGCTCATCAGCTCCGGCCATGTGTAGGAGACGAAGTCGCCCTGGGTGAACACGGCCTGCAGGCGGCCTTCGTCGTCGACGATCGGCAGGCGGCGGAAGCGCTCGTTCGACATGATCCGCAGCCAGTCCAGCACGTCGTCGTCGGCGCGGGCGGTGCGCACTTCCGTCGTCATCACGTCCGACAGCTTGGTCTGCTTGGCGTCGCGTTCGGCGTTGACGATCTTGCGCATGACGTCGCGCTCGGTGACCACGCCCTGCACCTTGCCGTCCCCGTCCGTGACGATCACTGCGCCGTAGTTCCGCTCGCTCATCGCGGCGACCGCCTCGGCGACGGTGGCGTCGCGGCCGAAAGTCAGCGGGGTCGGCTTGGACTTGTATTCCGGCCGGTCGCTGATCCGCATCTTGGGCGAGGTCGGCGTGGCGGTGTGGGTGGTCGCAGCTTGCGTGCTCATACGCGGGTCCTCGTACTGTCGTTTGCGTGTCCCAACATCACGTGTGGCGCAGCCCCGCTCTGTCAAACGGTCGCACCCTTTAGACAACCGGCGATCATCCGGTTACGCGCACCGACCGCCGGCCCGGTGTCACAAAACCGTCGCACGACCTTAACGCCAGCTTCGTTGTGCCAAGCACGTGCGGTCGTACCTTACGGCGCCCTACTCGCGTCCGCGGGTACCGATCTTCTCATTTAGCCAAGCGAAGGATCCCGCCATGCGCTTTCGTCTATTCGCCACCGCGCTGACCGCGGTCGCGCTCTCGGCCGGCAGCGCCGCGGCCCAGTCGGGTACGTTGACGCTCTACACCTCCCAGCCCAACGAGGACGCGTCCGAAACGGTCGAGGCGTTCAACGAGCAGTACCCCGACATCGAGGTCGAGATCTTCCGCTCCGGCACCACCAAGGTGATGGGCAAGCTGATGAGCGAGATCTCGGGCGGCAATCCGCAGCCGGACGTGCTGCTGATCGCCGACGTGGTGAACATGGAGCGGCTGAAGTCCGGCGGGCACCTGATGGCCTATCAAGGCGCCGACCTGTCCGGCTTCGACGCCAAAACCTACGACGCCGACAAGACCTACTTCGGCACCAAGCTGATCACCACCGGCCTGATCTACAACACTGCCGCCCAGCACACGCCGGAAAGCTGGGAAGACCTGACCAAGGAGTGGGCCAAGGGCAAGGTGATCATGCCCTCGCCGCTCTATTCGGGCGCGGCCGTCAACACCATGGGCATCCTGGCCCGCACCGACGGCCTGGGCTGGGATTACTACGAGGCGCTGGCCGCGAACGACGTCGCGGCCGTGCGCGGCAACGGCACCACGCTGAAGCAGGTCGCGAGCGGCCAGAAGGCCTACGGCATGGTGGTCGACTTCCTGGCGTTCAACGCCAAGGCGCAGGGCTCCCCGGTCGACTTCGTCGTCCCCGACCGCGGCCTGACCTGGGTGTCCGAGCCGGTGGCGATCCTGGACAGCGCCGAGAACAAGGAAGCCGCCAAGGCGTTCGTCGACTTCCTGCTGTCCGAGAAGGGCCAGGAACTGGCTTCCAGCCAGGGCTACATCCCGGCCAAGTCCGGGATCGAGATGCCGGACTGGCTGCCCGAGGGCCGCGAGCTCAAGCTGATGGAGAAGGACGCGGGGTCGATCCTGGAGACGATGGACGCGGACCTGAAGCGCTTCGAGGAACTGTTCGGCGCGTCTTAAAGTCCGACGACGCCACCCAACTCAATGCCTCTCCTCCACCTGGGAGGAGGGGTTAGGGGAGGAGGTTGCCGCCGCTATCAACGCCGCGGGCATCCTCCTCTCCCTAGCCCTCACCTCCATGTGGCCGAGAGGGGATTAGTTTGATCCCCTGGTCACTCTTCCAACACCACGCCCTTCATGGCCCGTGCGAAAGCCCGATTGACCGGCGAGGGCCGGCCGTTGCTGTACGCCACGGCCGGCCTCGTCGTGTTGCTGTCGGTGGTGCCGATGCTGCGGCTGCTGGTGGAGGCGGTGCTGCCCGGCGGCGGCCCCTCGCTGCAGCCGCTGCGCGAGGTGCTGAGCGATCCCGCGACCTGGCGCGCCACCCGGCATAGCCTGGAGGTTGGGATCGCGGGCACGGTGCTCGCCACGCTGATCGGCGGCGCGGCGGCGCTGTTGTTCACCCTGACCGACATCCGTGCGAAGGGGCCGCTGGTGTTCGCCTTCGTGCTGCCGCTGATGATCCCGCCGCAGATCGCGGCCTTGAGCTGGCTGCAGGTGTTCGGCCCGTCGAGTGTGTTGTTGAAGATGCTGGGCCTCGCCCCGCCGCTCGGCAGCCCGAATCCGCTGTATTCGCGCGAGGGAATCGTGCTGCTGCTGGGCACGCACTTCGCCCCGTTGGTATTTCTGTCCCTGCGGGCGGGCCTGCGCGCGCTGCCCAAGGACTTGGTCGAGGCGGCCCGGGCCTCTGGTGCCCGGGCGCCGGCCACGATCGCCCGGATCGTGCTGCCGGTGATGACGCCGCCGCTGGTGGCCGGCGTGGCGCTCACCTTCGTCTCCTGCATCGGCAATTTCGGCATTCCGGCGCTGCTGGGCATTCCGGCGAACTATCAGGTGCTGACCACGCTGATCTTCCAGCGTCTGGCGACCTTCGGCCCGGACGTGCTGTCCCAGGTGGCGATCCTGTCGGTGCTGATCGGGCTGATCGCCGGCGCGGGTATCGCCGTGCAGGGCTGGATGCTGAAGCGCAAGGATTACCGCTTGGCTGGCGGCGACGGCGAAGGGCTGCCGTTCGAACTGGGCCGCCGGCGCGGCTGGATCGAAGCCGTGACCTGGACGTACGTGCTGGCGGTGCTGGTGGTCCCGATCATGGCGATGGCGTTCACCGCGCTGGTCAGCGGCTACGGCGTGCCGCTGACGTTCGAGACGGCGACGCTGGACAACTTCCGCTTCATCCTGTTCGACCACGACGCCAGCGCCCGGGCGTTTCGGAACAGCCTGAGCCTGTCGGCGGCGGCGGCGCTGATGCTGGTGCCGGTGTGCGTCGTGCTCGCCTACTTCATCGTGCTGCGTCGCGATCCGTTGGCGCGCGCGCTCAACTTCGCGGCCGAGATGCCCTACGCCCTGCCGGGCGTGGTGCTGGCGGTGGCCGCGATCCTGATCTTCATCCAGCCGCTGCCGCTCACCGGCGGGACGATCTACAACACCGTCTGGATCATCCTGTTCGCCTATGTCGCGCGTTTCCTGACCCTGGAACTGCGCCCGATCATCGCCGGCTACCACCAGCTCGACCCGGCGTTGGAGGAGGCGGCTCGGATGTGCGGCGCCGGCATCCTGCGCCGGCTCTGGGCGGTCGTGCTGCCGCTGGTGGCACCCGCGGCGACCGCCGGCGCGCTCTTGGTGTTCATGCAGGCGCTGAACGAACTGACCGTATCCGCCCTGCTGTGGTCGTCGGGCGCCGAGACCCTGGGCGTCGTTGTCTACAACCTGGAATCGGGCGGCTTCACGACCAAGGCGACCGCGGTCGCGGTGCTGGCGGTCGCCGCCACGGTGGCGGTGATGCTGGCGCTGACGCTGCTCGCCGGCCGCCTGCCGAGGGGAACCCTGCCATGGCAGAAGTAAGGCTGTCGGACGTCTGCAAGGACTTTGGCGGAACCCGCGCGGTAAGCGACGTCGATCTCACGGTCGCGGATGGCGAACTGGTCGCGCTTCTGGGCGCGTCCGGCTGCGGCAAGACCACGCTGCTGCGCCTGATCGCTGGGTTCGAGCGGCTAACGGCGGGGCGCATTGCGATCGGGGAGCGGGAGATGGCGGGGCCAGAGTGCCACTTGGCCGTGGAGGACCGGAACGTCGGGATCGTGTTCCAGTCCTACGCCCTCTGGCCGCACATGTCGGTCGCCGAGAACGTCGGCTTTCCGCTCAAGATCGCGCGCGTGCCCCGCGCGGACGCCGCGCGGCGGATCGAACAGGCGCTCACGACTGTCGGTCTGACTGGCGCGGGCGCGCGCGAGCCGGGCACGCTGTCGGGCGGTCAACGCCAGCGCGTCGCGCTTGCCCGCTGTCTTGTCATGGAACCGGACGTCGTGCTGCTGGACGAGCCGCTGGCAAACCTGGACGTCCACCTGCGCGCGTCGATGCAGGACACCTTCCGCGATTTCCATCGAAAGAGCGGCCAGACGATGGTCTACATCACGCACGACCAGGCGGAGGCGATGGCGCTTGCCGACCGGGTTGCCGTGATGGACCGCGGCCGGCTGCTGCAAGTCGGGCCGCCGGACGAACTCTACCACCGGCCTGCGACGCCGACGGTCGCCGGCTTCGTCGGCACGAGCACGGTAGTCCCTGTCTCCGTCACCGGCGGCGACACGCCGGACACGCGGCACGTCGACGTGCTGGGCGCTACCGCCCGGGTTCGCAGCATGGCCGATTGCCCGCGAACCGGCGCGGCATATGCGATGTTCCGGCCTGACGACCTTGCGGTCGAGGCCGCGTCGGGGCCCGACAGTTTCGCGGTGCGGGTGGTGCGGCGCATCTATGCCGGCGGGTACGTTCTGCTGCGTCTAGCGCACGAGGCGAGCGGTCACATCTTCACGCTGTCGGCGGCCGAGACCAGTCGGCTCGGCGAAGGGGACGCCGCGTGGCTCAAGGTGCGTGGCGGCTGGCTGATCCCACACGCCGATCCGGCCTGAGGAGACGCATAAGCGTGCACAATCAAGCCTTTGCGCAATCACGCCTGTGCTATCTCGTCGGGTGCTCGTCCCGCGCCCGGCTGCGGTTGTCGGCTGACCCGTTGTTGAGCATCTCATCCAGCCCGTCCACCCGCCGGCGCAGCGCCCGCGGGGCGTAGTGGTTGAGCAGGAAGTCCTCGGAAAAGCCGGCGAGGTTCTGCAGCCGGTCGAGGTCGAGGATCACCGCCTTGTCGCGGTTGCTCTCCAGGATGCCCTGGTTGGCAAGCTGGCGCAGCGTGCGGTTTACGTGCACGACCGACAGGCCCAGCGTGTCGGCGATGATCGTCTGCGTAACCGGGACGGTGAAGCGCTTGCCCTCGGTTAAGCCGCGCGCGCGCAGCCGGGCCCAGACCTCCAGGAACAGGTGGGCGACCCGTTCCGCCGCGGACCGCCGCCCGACGTTGACCAGATGCTCCGCCAGAATCTCGTGCTCGCGCGCCGCCGCCCAGCCGAGCGCGACCCCCAGCCGCGGCGACCGGCTGATAACGTTGACCACTTCTTCGGGCGTGAAGGTCGCGACCTCGACGTCGTTCAGCGTCGTCACGCT
>CAYRCO010000083.1:3804-11420 GCA_964422775.1 uncultured Rhodovibrio sp. | reverse complement strand
GTTAGAGCGACATTCAGCCCGAAGGCCGGTTCAGCCTTCGAGCATGTCGCTCTAGTGCCGGGTCAGCTGGGCGCTCTCGGCCGGTTCCTCTGCAGTATGCGGGATCGCATCCTCGGCCGCCAACGCCTGCCGGATCGCATCGACCCCGCACGGGCCCGCGCCGGTGGTGCAACGGGGGCAACTGCTGCGCAGCAACTGATGGAAGTCCTCACTGATGGTCAGCAGGGCACCACAGGTATGATGGACCGGGTGGCGCTTGGGGTCGCTCGGCTGGGTCATGAAAGGCAGGCCTCGTCGTGCGCGAGAAAAAGATCGATGGCCGAAGCCTGGACGGGAGCACTTAACAAGCCGTGAAAAGCCGGAAAGCTCTTTCGTAGTACGCCTAATCCCGCTGGCCGTTACCTGATCGATACTTCAACAGTTCACGACCGGACGGGGCCAGGGGCGGTTCAGCCGCCGTCGCCGGTCCCCCGTTCGCTGCGCCGGCGCCGGCGCGGGGCGATGTGGCGGGCGAACCAGCTCCCGGTCTCGGTCGGCTTTTCGGTGTCACCGTTCGCCTGTTCGCGCTCCTCCAGCAACTCGTCCAGCAACGCATAGTCGTTGTGGCGGAACGCGTTCAGGCTCTCCTCGACCCGCGCGTCGTCCGTGCCGGACAGGCGCAGCACGGTCGCGCCCAGCTGCAGGCTGGCTTCCACCGCTTCCGAGACGACGGCACTCGCGCCAGCCAGTTCCAGACGCTTGCGGTGCTGGCCGTCGCGGGCACGGGAGACGATGGTGAACGCGGCGTCGTGGCCGCGCAGGGCGCCGACCGCGCGTTCGGCCAACCCCGGCTGGTCCAGCGTGATCACGGCCGCCCGGGCGCGTTCCAGCCCGGCCGCGCGCAGCACCTCCAGGCGGCTGGCGTCGCCGAAGTAGACCGGCATGTTCTCGTTCCGCCCCCGGCGCACCCGCTCCATGTCGAAGTCGAGCGCGACGTAAGGCACGTCGTTGCGCTCCAAGAGCTTGCAGACGGTCCAGCCGACCCGGCCAAAGCCGGCGACAAGCACGTGGTGGTCCAGGTCGCCGGTGGCTTCCTCCAACTGCTCCGCGGTGCCCGCGGGGCGGTTCTCCTCGCCGAACCAGCGCCGGCCGGCCCAGGCGAACACCGGCGTGGTCGCCATCGAGATCGCCACCACCGCCAGCAGCGCCTGGCCCACCGGCTCGCTCACCACGTCGAGCTGCAGGGCGAGGCCCAGGATGACGAAGGCGAACTCGCCCCCTTGCGCCAGCAACAGCGCGACCCGCGCAGCCATCCGGTGACCCTGCTTGAAGGCCCGGAGCAGGCCGTACAGGATCGCCGCCTTGCCCGCCAGCAACGCCACCGCCATGCCGAGCAGCGGGAACAGGTTGTCGATGATCCGCCCCAGGTCGATCGACATCCCGACGGTGATGAAGAATAGGCCCAGGAACAGCCCGCGGAACGGCTGGATGTCGGCTTCGATCTGATGGCGGTATTCGGTGTCGGCCAGCAGCAGGCCGGCCAGGAACGCGCCCAGCGCCATCGACATGCCGGCCTGCGCGGTCGCGTAGCCGGTGGCGAGCACGATCAGCAGGTTCGTCGCCGCGAAGATCTCCGGGTTCCGGGTCTCCGCGATCACGCGGTAGACGGGGCGCAGAAACAAGCGGCCGACCAAAAGGATCGCGGCGATCGCGATCGCCGCCTTGACCGCGGCGAGGCCGAGCGCACCCACGATGTTGGTCGACCCGCCGGCCAGGATCGGCAGCAGCGCCAGCAGCGGCACCACGGCCAAGTCCTGGAACAGCAGCACCGCGACCGCCAGCCGGCCGTGCCGGTCGGCCAGTTCGCGCCGCTCGATCAGCAGCTGCAGCACGGTCGCGGTCGACGACAGCGCAAGCGCGCCGCCCAGGATCAGGGCGGTTTCAACGCTCAGGCCCACCGCCATCGCGACGCCAGCGATCGCGATCGAGGTCAGGGCCACCTGCGCCAGACCCAGGCCGAAGATCAGGTGGCGCATCTCGATCAGCCGGCGCAACGGCAGGTCCAGGCCGATCGTGAACAACAGGAAGATCACGCCGAACTCGGCGAGCAGTTCGGTGCCTTCGGGGTCGTGGATCAGGCCCGCGGCGTAGGGGCCGATCAGGATGCCCGCGGTCAGGTAGCCCAGCACTGGCGTGATCCGCAGGCGCTGGAACAACGCGACGCACAGGATCGCCGCCAGGAGGATGACCAGGACGTCGTTCAGGTGGCCGTGTTCGGGCATCGGGCTCGCTTAACGGTTCGGCGTCGTCGATCGGCGGCGTGGGGCGCCGGCCGCGGGTTGGCCGGCCGCGGGTTAGCCGGACGCGGGTTGGCCGGCAGCTCTGGGCTACCGCGCCCGTTGTAGCACGGGCAAGCGGTTAAACCAGCGGCCTGCCATGCTCAGCCAGCCTCGCCGACCCGGAACAGCCGGCCACGCTCGGTCACCAGGACGGTCGCGAGCGTGCACAGCGCCAGCACCGTAAAGCCGATCGTGACCGGCCGGACGGTGCCGTCGAACTGCGCGCCAACCAGACCGGCGAAGCTGGCGCCCGCCGCCATCATCCAAAAGCCGACCAGCGACGAGCCCACGCCGGCGACCCGGCCCAGCGGCTCCATCGCGAGCGCGTTGAAGTTCGGCACCACGTGACCGAAGCAGAAGAAGGTCCCCGCGCAGAACAGCGCGTACACCCAAAGCGGCGGTTCCGCTGGGAAGCCGAACACCGCCATGCCGCCGCACAGCCCTAGATAGGCCACGAGCGCGGTGTGCGAGACCCGGCGCATGCCGACCCGCTCCACGATGCGGGAGTTGGAGAACGAGGCCGCCACCACCGCAAGCGCGATGGCCCCGAACAGCAGCGTGAACCCCTGCCCCAGGCCGTAGACCCGGGTGAACACCTGCTCCGCCGTCGCGACATAGGTCATCAGGTTGCCGAACATGAACCCGATCGCCAGCGTGTAGCCAAGGCTCTGCGATGTGGTCAGCATGGTCTTGATAGCCGTCAGCAGCGGGACCGGCTCGCCCTGCGGGCAGGTCTCCTCCAACCGCAGCGCCGACCAGAACGCCAGCCCCGCACCGGCCACCACCAGGAAGCCGAAGATCCAGCGCCACGGCCCGAGCAGCAGCATCCCGCTG
Source organism: uncultured Rhodovibrio sp. (assembly GCA_964422775.1). Taxonomy (GTDB): domain Bacteria; phylum Pseudomonadota; class Alphaproteobacteria; order Kiloniellales; family Rhodovibrionaceae; genus Rhodovibrio. The sequence goes on along the minus strand of CAYRCO010000083.1, from coordinate 8,268 downwards.
CCCAGCGTCGGCGCGATCACCGGCACCATGATGAAGACCATCATGATGAACGACATCACCCGCGACATGCCGCGCCCGGCGTAGCGGTCGCGGACCACCGCCATGGCCACGACGCGCGGGGCCGCCGCGCCCAGCCCCTGGATCACCCGGCCGACCAGCAGGGTCGTGAAGTCCGGCGCGGCCGCGGCCATCAGGCTGCCCACCGCGTAGACAACCAGCCCGGTCATCAGGATCGGCTTGCGCCCCAACCGGTCGGACAGCGGCCCGGCGTACAGATGTCCGGCGGCGAAGCCGAACAGGTAGACAACGATCACCAGCTGGGCGTCGTTCGGATCGACGAGCCGGAACGCCCCTCCGATCGCCGGCAGCGCCGGCAGCATCATGTCCAGCGACAGCGCGGTCAGCGCCATCATGCTGGCGATCAGCACGACGAACTCTGGGAACGCGATCCGGCCTTCCGCCGGTCGCGCGGGGGTCTCTGTCGCCTGGGTCATGGGGGCCTTGAATCCGATGGGCGGACGCGCGGAGTCCACAAGCCGGGCTTATGGCACGATCCGCACGGTCGTCAAAATCGCGCCGCGCAACCCTGCGTCCACCCTTTCGCCGGGTGTACGTTTCGAAAGAGCCTACGCGTACGGCTGTACGTTTCTCTTGGTGTCGCCGGCGGGGCCGATGTGCGCGTGGCGTGGCGCGGTTTTGCGGCGGGCAGGCAGCCGTCGGCCGCGTTTCGACACGCCCACTGTCCCGCCTGCTCGGTATGACGCTAAATCGTTGACTAATGTCACTTCATCCTGACCCGGTCGCGCTCCCGGCCGTGTCGACAGATACCCGACGGGTGCCTGCCCACGCTCAAGCCAGGCCGACCCGCCGGCCGCGCGGAGCCGCTGCCAGCGCCCTTACGTGCCGCAGAAAGTGTTGCGGACGATCTCGTTCTGGGCCGGCGGCTGGGCGAGGTCGGCGTGCTCGGGATGGTCGCTGAACGGCTCCCCGAGCACGGTCAGCAGCGCCTCCAGCGTCCCGTGGTCGCCTTCCAGAATATCGTCGTAGGCGCGGTAGACGTGGTGCTTGCGCAGCACGTACGCCGGGTTCGTCGCGCGCATCGCCGCCTTGCGGTCGGCGTCCGACCGGGTCTCCTGGGCGAGGCGCGCGCGCCACTGCTCCGCCCAGGCATCGACGGACGCAGGATCGCGGAACAGCGCGCGCAGGCCGTCGTCGTTGTCGGCGTCGGCGCCGTTCGCGTCCGACAGGCGGCGGAAGGTGAGCGTGAAGTCCGCGCCCTCCTCCGCCATCCGGCGCAGCAGGTCGAGCGCGAGGTCAACGTCGCCCTCATGCTCGCGCTCGAGCCCGATCTTGGCGCGCAGGCCGGCGTTGAAGCGGGCGTCGAACGCCGGCTCGAACGCGCCCAGCGCGTCATAGGCGGCCTGCTTGGCCTGCTCGCCACCCTGGTCGCCGTCCTCGGCCAAGAGCGGCAGCAGCGTCTCGGCAAAGCGGCAGAGGTTCCAGTGCGCCATCTGCGGCTGCTGGTTGAAGGCGTAGCGCCCGCCCATGTCGACCGCGGAGAAGCAGGCCGCCGGGTGGTAGCTGTCCATCCAGGCGAACGGCCCGTAGTCGATCGTCTCGCCCACGATCGAGACGTTGTCGGTGTTCATCACGCCGTGGATGAAGCCGACCAGCATCCATTGCGCCACCAGATCGCCGGTGCGCCGCGTCACCTCCTGCAGCAGGGCGGCGTAAGGGTTATCGGCGGCCTTCAGCTCGGGATAGTGGCGGTCGAGCACGTAGTCCGCGAGCTGCTTGACCCCCTCATGGTCGCCGTTGCGGGCGAAGTATTCGAACGTGCCCACGCGGACATGGCTGGTCGCGACGCGCGCGATCACGCCGCCTGGACGAATGTCCTCGCGGATCACCCGCTCACCGGTGGTCACCATGGCGAGCGCGCGCGTGGTCGGCACGCCGAGCGCGGCCATCGCCTCGCTGCCGAGATACTCGGCGACCACCGGGAACAGCGCCGCGCGGCCGTCGCCCATGCGGGAAAACGGCGTCTTGCCCGCGCCCTTCAGCTGGACATCGCGCTTGACACCGTTGCGGTCGGTCAACTCGCCCAGCAGCACGGCGCGGCCGTCGCCCAGCTGCGGCACCCAGTTGCCGAACTGATGCCCGGCATAGGCCTGCGCGATCGGATCGGCGCTTTCGGGCACGCGGTTGCCGGCGAACACCTGCAGCGCGTCCTCCGTCTCCAGCTGCGCGGGGTCGAGGCCGAGTTCGCGCGCCAGCGATGCGTTCACGCGCAGGAACTTCGGGTCGCTTACCTGGGCCGGCTGCACCCGGGCGTAGAAGCGCTCCGGCAGGCGGGCGTAGCTGGTCTCGAAGCCGAAGATGTCCGGCGTGCCGTCGCTGCGCGCCGGGGATTCGGCGGGGGACTCGGGGGGCTGCGCGTCGCTAAGCGCCATGGTCTCCGGGCCTTTCCTCAAAGCGTGTCGATCGGTCGATTACCTGACCAGGAATGTAGGCCAAGCGCTTTGAAAACAAAACCGTCCGAGGCCGACGCCTTCGGGCATTCCAGATGGGGAAATGCGATTTTCCATCGCCCTCGGGTGCTCGGCGGTGTACCCTCGTATAGTTTCCAACCCGTTGGTCACAGACCATTTTCGCGAGCCGGTGCGGATGATCGAGACGATCGAGGGGTACATTTTCTACGAAATCGCGGCCCTGCTCGTGCTGGCCGCGGCCGGCGGGCTGGTGGGCGTGATGCTGCGCCAGCCGCTGATCGTCAGCTTCATCGCGGTCGGCATCATCGCCGGCCCCTCGGTGCTCGACATCGCCCAGTCGGAACAGCACATCGACCTTCTGGCCGAACTCGGCATCGCGGTGCTGCTGTTCCTGGTCGGCCTCAAGCTCGACCTTAACCTGGTACGCACGCTGGGCCTGGTGGCGGTCACCACCGGGCTGGGCCAGGTCGCCTTCACCACCGCCTTCGGCTTTCTGATCGCGATCGCCCTCGGCCTCGACACCGTGACCGCGCTTTACGTCGCGGTCGCGCTCACGTTCTCCTCCACGATCATCATCGTGAAGCTGCTCTCGGATAAGCGCGAGATCGATTCGCTGCACGGGCGGATCGCGCTCGGCTTTCTGATCGTGCAGGATCTGGTGGTCGTCCTGGCGATGATCGTGCTGTCCGGTCTGGGCGTGGGGGCGGCCAGCGGCGGCGGGCTGAGCGAGGTGTTCGTCGTGCTCGGCTACGGCGCGCTGATGCTGGCGTTCGTCGGCGTGTTCGTGCGCTTCATCGCGAACCCGCTGGTCGACCGGCTGAGCCACGCGCCGGAGCTCCTGGTCTCCTTCGCGATCGGCTGGGCGGCGCTGCTGGCGGCGCTCGGCCACTACCTCGGCTTCGGCAAGGAGTTGGGCGGCCTGCTGGCGGGCGTCTCGCTCGCCTCGACCGCCTACCGGGAGGCGATCGCCGCCCGCCTCGCCTCGATGCGCGACTTCCTGCTGCTGTTCTTCTTCATCGCGCTCGGCGCCTCGCTCGACCTGTCGGTGCTGGGCGCCAGCGTGGGCGCCGCGCTGATCTTCTCCGCCTTCGTGCTGATCGGGAACCCGCTGATCGTGCTCGCCATCATGGGCGCGATGGGCTACCGCAAGCGCACCGGCTTCCTGGCCGGCCTGACGGTCGCGCAGATCAGCGAATTCTCGCTGATCTTCATGGCGATGGGCGTTAGCCTGGGCCACGTTGCCGAGGAGGCGCTCGGCTTGGTCACGCTGGTCGGACTGATCACGATCGCGGCCAGCACCTACATGATCACCTACTCCCACCGCCTCTACGCCGTGGCGGAGCCGCTATTGGGCGTGTTCGAGCGCAAGCATGCCGCCCGCCTGGAGGACGCCGCGACCCCGACCGGACCGCACTACGACGCGGTGGTGTTCGGGCTCGGCCGTTACGGTCTTGCGATCGCCAACGAATTGCGCACGGCCGGCAACAAGGTGCTGGGCGTCGACTTCGACCCGGATGCGGTGAAGTACGCCCGGCAGATCGGCCACGACGCGATGTTCGGCGACGCCAGCGACCCCGAATTCGTCAGCCACCTGCCGTGGTCGGGCGTGAGCTGGGCGATCTCCGCGGTGCCGGAGCACGGGCTGGGCGTCACCCACGAGGACCCGCGGATCAGCCTGTTGACCACGCTCTACGAACAGAAGTTCGCTGGCCGCGTGGCGGTCGCAGCGCACAGCGACGCCGTCGCCGAACAGATCGCCCAGGCCGGCGCCGACGTCGTGCTGCGTCCCTACGACGACGCCGCCGCCTATGCGGCCGCCCTGGTGCTGGGCCGGGAGCGGCCGGACGACGCCACGCAGCGCAACGTTCCCGAGACTGGGCAGAAGGAGCTGGCGCTGTGACATCGCAAGCCCCGTTCGCGCGCATCCTGGCGGTCTGTCCCGGCGCTGGTGCCGGCGACGGCGAAGAGGGCGACG
>CAYRCO010000083.1:0-3704 GCA_964422775.1 uncultured Rhodovibrio sp. | reverse complement strand
GGCGACGGCGAAGAGGGCGACGCCGCGACCCTGCGCCTCGCCGGCACGCTGGCCGAAGCCCAGGGCGCGCAGCTGACCGCGCTCGCCCCCGTCCCGGCGCCGAGCGCGCGCTTTTTCGACCTGACGCACGATCCGGAAGCGGTGCGCAAGGGTCTGCGCACACGCGCGCACGAGCGCCTTGAGCGCGCGGTCAAGGCCGCACTGCCGAGCCAGTCGGTCACGCTGGAGGTGCGGATCGGCAAGCCGTTTCTGGAGACGTTGCACAGCGTGATCGACGGCGGGCACGACCTGGCGATCAAGGCGGCGGAGGAGCTGGACGGCCTCGCCCGGCATCTGCTGGCCAGCACCGACCAGCACCTGCTGCGCAAGTGCCCCGCCACCGTCTGGCTGCACCGCCCAGGCGCGGTGCAGACGCCGCGGCGCGTCTTGGCGGCGGTCGATGTCGATCCCGATCCGCTGGGCGAGCCGGATACGGAAGCCGCGCTGAACCGCCGGATCCTGGCCCATGCCGCCGCCCTCGCCGACTGGGCGCAGGCCCCGCTCGACGTGCTGAGCTGCTGGGAAGCGCCCGAGGAAGGCCTGGTCAACGTCTGGGGCCGCGGCGCGGGCGCGGAGAACTACGCCGAGGCGGTGGAGACCCGGCAATGGACCCAGCTGGACAGGCTGCTGACCGCCGCGGGCCTCGGTAAGGGACGGCCGAACCTGCGCCGCCACGTCGTCCGCGGCAACCCGCGCAGCGTGATCTCGCGCACCGTGGGCGAACTGGGCGCGGACCTGCTGGTTCTGGGTACGGTCGCGCGCACCGGCGTGCCCGGCCTGATCATCGGCAACACGGCCGAAGACGTGCTGAACAGCGTCGACGTCGGGGTCGTCGCGGTGAAGCCGCCCGGCTACGTCAGCCCGGTCCAGGGCGGCTGAGGCGGCCCGACGTCACTCCTCCGGCTCGGTGGAAAGCATCAGCGGATGGCCTTCCTGCCGGGCCATGTCGCAGGCTTCCTGGGCTTTGGTCTCGGCAATGTCCTTGGCGTAGACGGCGACTAGGGCGGTACCCTGCTGGTGGGCGGTCATCATCACGCTGTAGGCCTTGGACTCGTTCATCCCGAACACTGAATAAAGCACCGCGACGACAAACTCCCGCGGGGTGTAGTCGTCGTTGTGCAGCAGCACCTTGTACATCCGCGGCCGCGCGGTCTTGGTGCTGGTGTTCGTTTTCGGCGTGACGACGTCTTCACTCATCGCACGAAGCTGGCTCCGGCCACTCCATCAGGTCCCGGCCGTGCCGGCCGGCCGTTCGACCCCGGCCCGCGTCCGGCCGCGCCGGCACCCAAACTGAACACCGCGCGGCCGGGGATGGGCTCGAGACGGGTTTACTGACCCTGGTTCTGCTGGGCCTTCATCATGCCCAGCACCTTCTGGCGCAGCTGCTCGTCGTTGCGCGCATCCTGGGCGATCTGCTGATACTCCTGGGTGTTGATCCCGTCGGTACCGGCGATCTTCTGCTCGACCGCCTTGCGGGCCTGCATCCGGACCTTCTCGAACTGCTCGCGGTTCTGGTTCTGCCGGGCCTGGCGCAGCTGCGGCCGATACTCCTGCATCACCGTGCGCACCTTGGTGGCGGCCATGGCGAAGGATTCCAGCTTGGCCTCCGAGTAGTTCGGCGTCTGCTGCTCGGACTGCTGAGCGGACTGCTGGCTGCCGGAGTTCTGCGCGGCGGCCGGGCCGGCCAGGCCGGCGGCGGCGATGCCGGCGACGGCGGCGAGCGCGATCGCAAGCGTGCGCAGCGTGGAACGGGTGGTCATGGAAACTCTCCTTTCAGGTCGGTCTCGGGTGGCGGCGATCCGGGATCACCGGGCGGAAATAAAGGCCGATCCGTCGGGCGGCCGGCACAACAAGTCTTCGAACCAACGTTGGGTCACGTTCGCCGATCGCAACCGTCGGCAGGTGAAATTCCCGTTTCACCCATGCGTGAGCCGGGCTGCCAGATGCAGGTCGTCCGGGCCGGTCAGGGTGCAGCCAAGGTCGCGCAGCCGGCCGTCGCTCAGGCCGTAGATCCAGCCGTGCACGGCGACCGACTGGCCGCGCCACCAGGCGTCCTGGATGATCGGGGTCTGCGCGACGTTCTCCGCCTGGCGCATGACGTTGATCTCGCACAGCCGATCGGTCTGCGCCGCTTCGTCGCCGCACCCGGCCAATTCCTCGGCGTGCTGGTCGCACAGCCGGCGCAGCGGCTCCAGCCAGTTGTCGATCAGGCCAAGCTCGACGCGGCGCAAGGCCGCGCGCACCCCGCCGCAGCCGTAGTGGCCGCAGACGATAACGTGGCGCACCTGCAAGATCTCCACAGCGTACTGCAGCACCGAGAGCATGTTGAGGTCGGAGGCGACCACCAGGTTTGCAACGTTGCGGTGGACGAACAGCTCGCCCGGGTGCAGGTCGACGATCTCGTTCGCCGGGACCCGGCTGTCGGAGCAGCCGATCCAGAGATACTCAGGGCTCTGCTGCTGGCTTAGCAGGCGGAAGTATTCCGGGTCTTCCGCGTCCTTCTGCGATGCCCAGCGGGCGTTGTTATCGAGCAGGTCCTTGAGTGACATGGCCTGCCTCCTTCCGTGCCTATCCGGTTAACGCAGACACCCACTACATGTAGGATGGCGCCAATCACCGGAATAAAGTTCAGCATAGGTCGGAGCCCCGACGCCTCCTGCTATTCCGAGCAATGAGCGGAAGGCGTTGAACGCGTAAAATCGCCTGTTGAAGCGGAACGTAAATTCATTGAGATAGGCTTGCAGGTGCTTGGCACTCACGCCGTGGTGGATACCATTGAGCCAAGTCTTCAGGTTGCTGAACACGAGGTGGACAATCGGCATGAACTCCTCAGCCACTTCGGGGTCGCCGCACTCGGCAATCGCATGGTGGTCGTAGCCCTCCTTGCGCAGAGAGCCATAGCCGCTCCAATCATCGGTGATGATCAGCGCCCCAGGCACCACGGCGTTTTTGACGAAGCCACACAGCGAATCGGCACTACGATCAGCCGTGATGGACAGCCGCACGCGACCGGCGTAGCGCCCATCGTTTCGTTTGTCCTGCGAGGTCCCAGGCTCCCTATGGCGGACTTCCACCGCGGCAGTCACCAGTGTCTTGTGGTGGACACCTCGTCCTTCGCCGCGCGTCCGGCCTCCGACATAGGTTTCGTCCACCTCAACATGTCCTCCTGCTCTGGCGCCGATCCGGTCCTGATCGGACCGCACCATGCCCGCGCGGAGCTTATGCAGGATACCGAAGGCGGTTTCGTACCGCGTCAGCCCAAGCTGCCGTTGAAACTGTACCGCTGACATGCCCTGCGTCTGGCTGGCAACCAGATAGGCGGCCCAGAACCATGTCATCAAAGGCGTGTGGCTGCGCTCCATAACCGTCCCCACGGTCAACCCCGTCTGGCGGCGGCAAGCGCGACAAGTCAGGACGCCGGGCCGCGAAATGATGCGGAAAGGTTCGGCCACGACGCCGCAATGCGGGCAGACGAACCCATCTCCCCACCGGGCCTTTTCCAGGTACGCGGCACAAGCCGAGTTGTCAGGGAATAGCTGTTGGAACTCCGGCAGCGATTGCGGGAATGCCAAGTCTTCGCGGTTGAGAACGTCCATATCCCCCTCCCATCCCTTCCAGGCTATACACTACATCTAGTGGGTGTCTGCGTAAACCGGATAGGCACG
>CAYRCO010000082.1:0-11426 GCA_964422775.1 uncultured Rhodovibrio sp. | reverse complement strand
CGGTGCGCAGAACGCCGGCGGCGCTGGACGCGTCCAGCGTGCCAGGCCGCTCGCCCTCCGCCTGCAGCAGGCGCGGCAGGGCGCCGGTGCGCGGGTGGCGCGGCAGGGTGGCAAGCTCGCCACCGCGCAGCAAAGGGGCCAGCAGGTTGCGCGGAAACGGCAGCAGTTCCGCCATCTTGTCGACCAGCACAGCGTCGAGCGCGCTGTCGTCCAGCAGCTCCAGCCAGCGGTGCTGCAGCCGGGTCAGGTCGAGCGAGACCAGGACGCCGGAGGCGATGCCGGCCAGCCGCGCCGCCAGCGCCTCCCCGCGGGCCAGCGGGTCGCAGGGCACCAGCGTCGCGCCCAACCGCAGGCCGGCGAGCGCGGCCATCGCGGCGGTGGGCACCGGCGGCAGCAGCAGGCCCAGGCGCTTGTCCGGACCGACGTCGAGCCGCGCCAGCGCCCCGGTCATCCGGCCCGATCGGGCGGTCAGCTGGGCGTAGGTCCAGCTGCGGCCGAAGCTGGAGATCGCCGTCTGCTCGCTGCGCGCGAGCGCGGCGTCCAGGATCCGGGCGGTTACCGGGGCGCCTTCGCCGGCGGGCGCGTTCGGGTGGGTCACGTCGTCGCGTCCTTACGGTCAAGCTGGTTCGGTCGGAAGTCCGGTATGCGGGCGCGTCCGGCCGCGCGCGCCGCGCTGGCGCGCGGCCCATGGCAGGAATAGGGCCGCCCTTGTCCCGGTGAAAGGGATTGGGTTACCTGCCCGCCGGTTTCCCGTCGCTGGCTGGCGATATAACGCCGGCCGGCGGCAGCGCAACGCCGGGCCGCCCAGTCCCCGAGGCCGAACATCGGTGCCGGGGCAGCGCTGCGGCCACTCAACCGGAGGGGAGGACTGCGTTCATGGCCCATTTCCAGACGCTGGACACGCTCGACGTCGCCGGCAAGACCGTGCTGGTGCGCGTCGACTTCAACGTGCCGATGAAGGACGGCAAGGTCACGGATGCCAGCCGCATCCACCGCGCCGCCCGGACCGTCCGCGAACTGGTCGACCGCAAGGCGAAGGTGGTGCTGCTGTCCCACTTCGGCCGGCCGAAGGGCGAGCGGGTGCCCGAGATGTCGCTGAAGCCGACCGTGCAGCCGCTGCAGGAGGCGCTGGACGGCCTGCCGGTCGGCTTCGCCGACGACTGCGTCGGGGAATCGGCCGAACAGGCGGTCGCCGCCCTGGAGCCGGGGCAGGTCGTGCTGCTGGAGAACCTGCGCTACCACAAGGAGGAGGAGCAGGACGATCCGGCCTTCGCCGACCGACTGGCCCAGTTGGGCGAGCTTTATCTGAACGACGCCTTCTCCGCCGCGCACCGGGCGCACGCCAGCGTGCACGCGCTCGCCAAGCGCCTGCCGTCGGGCGCCGGCCGGCTGATGCAGGAGGAACTGGAGCATCTGGAAGCCGCGCTGGAAAATCCCAGACGGCCGATGATGGCCGTGGTCGGCGGCGCCAAGGTGTCGACCAAGCTCGACCTGCTGTCGAACCTGGTGACCAAGGTCGACGTGCTGGTGATCGGCGGCGGCATGGCCAACACCTTCCTGCACGCCCTCGGCCACGACATCGGCGGGTCGCTGTGCGAGAAGGAGATGGCGGAGACCGCCAACCAGATCATGCGGAAAGCCCGCGACGAGGGCGGCGACATCGTGCTGCCGACCGACGCGGTGGTCGCGAGCGAACTCAAGGCGGGCGCACGCACCGAGACCTGTTCGGTCAAGAGCGTGCCCGGCGACAAGATGATCCTGGACGTGGGTCCTCAGACGGCCGACCACCTCTGCCGCCGGCTTGAGGACTGCGCCACGATCGTCTGGAACGGCCCGCTCGGCACCTTCGAGACGCCGCCGTTCGACCAGGCCACCAACCAGGTCGCCGCCAAGGCCGCGGAGCTGACCAAGGCCGGCGCGCTGCTCTCGGTCGCCGGCGGCGGCGACACCGTCTCCGCGCTCACCAACGCCGGCGTGCTGGATGACTTCTCCTACGTCTCCGCCGCCGGCGGCGCGTTCCTGGAGTGGCTCGAGGGCAAGGAGCTGCCGGGCGTGCAGGTGCTGGCCGAGAGCGCGTAGGCGCTGGCCCCGTGGTCGACGGGCGCCCACCCTTGGCCCTCCCCTTCACGCGCGAAGGGGAGGGAGCCTGCCGCCGCGGCCGTCGTACCTATAACGCTGCCGTCCGCAGCCAGGTCAGCAGGACGAGCGCGCCGCTGCCGGCGGCGACGCTCAGCAGCATGTTGCGCCGGGTGAGCCAGAAGAAGCAGGCGAGCGCGAGGCCGGCGGCGAGCAGCCGGTCGAGCGCGGCCGTGTCGGCCAGATCGCCGCGCGGCAGCACGATCATCCGCGCGATCAGGGCCGCCAGCAGGGCGTAGGCGACGCAGGCGGTCCAGGCGAACAGCGGCCCGTCGGGGTCGATCCGCCCGGACAGCAGCACGCCCAGCCCGCGCCAGGCGTAGGTCACCAGTGCGCCCACCGCCAGCGCGAGCGGCACGGCGAGCGCGGGGTCGAGGGCGTCACGCATGTTTTGGGGCCTCACGCATGCCGGCGGGTCCACAGCCGGTCGAGCGCGTAGGCGAGCGTGCCCGCGCCCAGGCCCGAGATCAGCAGGCCCCAGTCAGGGCTCACCAGATGCACCGACGGTCCCGCCACCGCGCCCAGGGCGAGCGCCAGCGCGCGGGTGCGCTGCTGGGCGCTCTCCGCGAACACCAGCATGAAATAGATCGGGTTGAGGAAGACCAGACCCAGGCTGACCTGCTGCGGCAGCGCGCCCGCCAGGTAGAAGCCGAGCGCCGTGGCCGCGATCGTCGCGGTCCAAAGGGTGACGGTGAAGCCCGCGAAATAGGGCAGCCGCTGCTCGGCCGGGATCGCGGGGCAGACCCGCATCGCCGCTGCCCAGCCGGTGACCGCGACGTAGTGCGCCGCGAGGAAATAGGTCCAGCGCGGCCAGCGCGGGCTGCGCAGGACCGGCATCAGCGTCACCGTCATCGGCAGCAGCCGGGCGTTCGACAGTGCGACCGCAAGCGCGATCGACAGCAGGGAGGCGCCGGCGGCGTAGAGCTCGACGAGCGCGATCTGGCCGGGCAGCGCCCAGCCGGTGATCGTCGAGGCGAGGCCGTGCCAGAGCGCGAGATCGCTCTGCCGGACCAGCGCCCCGAAGCCGACGAAGCTCGCCCCCATGACCAGCCCGGGCGCCCCGAACGCGGCGCGCAGGCCGGCGAGCGCCGCGGCACGCGGCCTGCCGAACCCCTGCTGGCTTTTGGGCGGATCGAAGGCGCCGGGCATGGTGTCGGAGTTTAGCCGCAGCCGCCCGCGGGCGTCAGCCCCATGCGCCGGCGTAGCCGCCATGCGCAAGACGCGCGGCAGCGCCAGCTGGCGCGACCATACCCGAAGGCCGGCCCAGCCGTGATCGGCGTGCCGTCAGTGCTTGCCGTAGATCTTGTCGTAGCCCTTCTTGATCAGGCCGAAGACGTAGAGCACGCACAGCACGAACACCAGAATGCCAAGGTCGTAGCCGGCTGAGTCGAGGTCGCTGCGCGCGGCGGTGATCAGGGCATAGACGCCGACGCCGCCGGCGACCAGGCCCATGAACCATTGGTCCAGGGTGCGGTCGGGCACCAGGGCGCCGAGCGGCGGCAGTACCTGCAGGCTGGTGCGCTTGCCGTCGCGGATGTCGAAGTGCTGCTTGATCAGCCGGAATTCCAGCAGCGCCATGGCGATGAACAGCAGCAGGCCGCCGTAGTAGCCGCGCCAGGTTTCGCCGCCGGCCGCGATCGCAAGGCCGACGATGCCGATCACCGCGATCAGCAGCGCCATGACAGCGCGCTTGGTCTCGGGTTGCATGGATGGATGCTCGCTTGTCCGCGTGGCAGGAAAAATGGGCCGGGCGGCCCGACCCGAGCGGGCCGGCGCCTGACGTTGCTCGCCAACCTATCAGGCGCGGCGCGCCGGGCAAGTCTGAAGCGCACGGCGCGGCCACGTGGCGCGCCGCTGCAGGCTGGGGCAAGATCCAGCCGACCCGTGAGTCCAGCTCGCCGCAACTGGCCCTATGCCATCCGATGGGCCAGACGGGCCGGGCGCGAGCGCCCGCGGCGTCGAAGCCGCTTAGTGCTTGGCGCCGGTGCCGTTGGTCGGGCCGCCCGGGGTGCTCTGCGACAGGCCGGTCTTGGCGGCGCTGCCGGCGGACGCGCTCTTGGCGGTCCCGCTTGCGCTACGCCCGCCGCTCGGCTTGCCGGCCCCGCTCTTGCCAGACCCGCTTTGGGCGGTGTTTTGTCCACTGGCCTGCTTGGCGCTGGCGCCGGCGGCCTGGGCAGCCCCCGCAGAAGCGCCGCCGGCCGTCGCACCGCTGGTACCCGCGCTGCTGCCGCCGGCCTCCTGCGGTTTGCTGTCGTCGCCGTCGTGCCGCGCCTGGTAGGCTTGGTCGAAGCCGCGCTTGATCTGCGCGAACACGAACACCAGCAGCACGACGAAGACGAACAGCGCGCTGTTGTAGGTGCCTGCCGAGGTGGCGTTGGCGGCGTAGAACAGAACCGCGATCGCGAGCACGCCGCCGATGACTCCCGCGGCCCATTTTCCGAGATGCTGCATGATGACCTGTATCCCCTGATGTCGTCTGCGCTTCCCGGTTCCCGCCGGCCGCGCACGGGCGAACATGTGCTTACGTCCGGGGGTACCCCGGGGCATTGACGTGCGTCAACTGGCCGCCCTCAGGTCGTCGTTATCGCGCACGTCCTGGTTGCTGTCATCCGCCCGATCGTCCGACCCGCCGCCGTGCCGGCGGGGGCGCGTCTGCGCCCGGCGCGGCAGGTCGATCCGGAAGGCGGTGCCGTTCGCGTCGGTGCCAAGCAGGGTGATGTCGCCGCCGTGGGCGCGGACCAGATCGCGCGCGATCGCGAGGCCGAGCCCGGTGCCGCCCTGCTTCACCGTGCCGGCGAACGGCTGGAAGATGTTGTCGCGCGCCCGGGGCGGCAGACCGGGACCGTCGTCGACCAGGGTGAGGGCCAGTCGCCCCGTCCCGGTCTCGGCGGCGACCTCGACCCGCGTCGCGCCCGCCTCGACGGCGTTGCGCAGCAGGTTGGAGAAGACGCGGTACAGCTGGTCGCGGTCGGCCTCCACCTCCAGCCCGGCCGGCAGGCGGTTGACCACCGGCCCATCGGCGTGCGCCTGGGCGTCCGCTCCCGTACCGCCCGCGTGCGCGGCGGCGATCTCGCCGGCCACGTCGTCGATCAGTCCGGCCAGATCGAACCGGCTCACCGACAGCTGCGGCGGCCCCTCCTGGGTAAAGTTCAGGGTCTGCTGGCACAGGTGGACCGCCCGGTCGATCGTCTTGACCAGCGTGGGGGCGATCCGGCGGACGTCCGGGTCGTCGCTGTCCCCCAGCCGGTCGGACACCAGCCGGGCGCTGGAGAGGATATTCTTCAGGTCGTGGTTGACCTTGGTCACCGCGATGCCGAGCGCGGCCAGCCGGGTCTTCTGGTGCAGGGCGGTCGCCAGGCGCTCCTGCATGCTGGCGAGTTCGCGTTCCGCGACGCCGATCTCGTCGGTCCGGTTGCTGGGCCGGATCTGGGCGGTGACGTCCTCGGGGTCCTCGCGGAACAGGGTCATGCTGGCGGTGACCCGGCGCATCGGGCGGACGAGCAACAGATGCAGCGCGACGTAGACCAGCGCCGCGGTGATCAGGGAGATCGCGAGCGAGAGCGCCAAGATCCGTTCGCCGAAGGCGAACATCGCCTGGCACAGCGGCGCCTCGTCGATCACAACCTCGACGCTGGCGGCCGACTGGTGCGGCGATTGGCCGACCACCCGGATCAGCCGGTCGCCGGGTCCGGTCAGGCTTGCGAAGGCGTCGGAGATCAGCGCCAGCGCGCCCGCTCCACGCAGGTCGAAGCTGGCGTCGACCTCGCCTGGAGCTTCGCGCATCAGCATCAGCTTGCCCGCGTCCGGCCGGCGCAGTGCGATCGAGTGCGCGCCGACGTAGTCCAGCAGCTCGCCCTCCAGCTCCTCGGAGACCATCTGGTCGGGGGTCGCCTCCAGGGTGAGCACCGCCAGATGCGCGCTCGCCAGCTTCTCCTCCAGATACGTCAGGCGATAGCGCGCCATCGACGGCACGAAGATCAGCACCTCCGCCAGCATGACGAAAAAGATCGTCAGCACCAGCAGGCGTGCCGACAGGCCCTTGGCGGGCGAGGGAAGGGACAAGCGGGGTCGTGTCATCGCGGCCGAGTCTAACACAGGTCACGATCTGCGCGGCCATCGCGCGCGGGGCGCGTTCCGGCGGACGTCGTCCTTGGGCAAGATGCTGGAAGGCGAAATCACCTTTCAGCTGAATCTTGCCCTGTCTTCAATAAGTTAGAGCGACATTCAGCCCGAAGGCCGGTTCGGCCTTCGGGCTGAATGTCGCTCTAGATCGGCCAATGGGCCGAGCGGGCTCAACAGCGGAGGTCCGATGCGCGATGCCGCGGCACGCTGCTCCGAAAGCCAACCTGCCAGGTGAGCGCGCATTCGCACCCGCGTCGGCACCGCTCAGCGCGGGTGCTATCTACGGCTTCGGGCCCGCCGCTTCTCAGCAGGAAGCCATGCGATCTAACTGAAGCGCCCTTAACGCAAGCCCGAGCAGGCCGGCGACGCCGGCGGGCTCGAACGCGCGCGCCTGGGGTGTTCGCGTTCCCTTGGCGGCGGCCCGATCAGCTATTCGTCCAGCGTGTCGAGCGTGCGGCGGAAGCGGTTGACGTGGCTTTTCTCCGCCTTGGCGAGCGCCTCGAACCAGCGGGCGATCTCCTCGAAGCCCTCCTCGCGCGCGACCCGGGCCATCTCCGGGTACATCGCTTCCGACTCGCGCGCCTCGCCCGCGATCGCGGCCTTGAGGTTGGACTCGGTGTCGCCGAACGGCTCGCCGCTTTCGGGGTCGCCCGCGTCCTCCAGGAACTGCAGCGTGCCGTGGGCGTGGCTGGTCTCGGACTCCGCCGTCGCACGGAACACCTGGGCGACGTCGTTGTAGCCTTCCTTGTCGGCGTGCTGGGCGAAGTACAGGTAACGCCGGTTGACCTGGCTTTCGTGCGCGAACGCGGCCTTCAGGTTGGCCTCGGTCTGCGAGCCCTTCAGCTTGCTCATACCCTAAGCGTGCCCATCACCGTCGAGGCGTGCGGATGTCGGAAGACCGGCGCGGTGTCGGGATCGGAACGCGGCGGCGCTAGTTGGTGCGCTTGACGCGTACGATCACGTCGACCCGGTCGACGCTCGTGCCCTCGGGCGCGTCCGGCAGTTCGGCGAGGCGGACCTGCTCGCCCGGGATGTCCTGCAGCGAGCCGTCGTCCTGATAGTAGAAGTGATGGTGGTCGTGGATGTTGGTGTCGAAGTACGAGCGCCCGGGCTCGACCACCACCTCGCGCAGCAGGCCGACGTCGGTGAACTGGTTCAGGGTGTTGTAGACCGTTGCCAGCGACACCGGAAGGTCGGCGTCCTTCGCCTCCTTGTGCAGCTGCTCGGCGGTGACGTGCTTGTCCTCGCCGTCGAACAGCAGCCGGGCGAGCGAGATCCGCTGGCGCGTCGGGCGCAGGCCCGCGCGCTTGACGCGCTCGGCCAGTTCGCGGTCGGTGCCGCTGGGCTGCGCGGTCGCGTCGGGTCGGCGGTGTGCGGTCGTGGTCACCGGTCAGAAGGTCCTTCACGCCTGGCTGCTGCGAGACTGCCCCGGGTACGGGACATGCGCTTCGTGCGGGCATGCGCTGGCTGCAGCGCACCTGCCTATTCCTGCCATCCTTTCCATATAATGCCAAGGAGATGCGGCAAAAAGGCCTGGACGTGCCCTTTGTGTGCCGCGCGGCGAGGCCGCGGCGCCTGCCCCGGCGCGCCGTTACACGGGCGATGGAGACGCGCGACGCCGCAGGCGAGGCACCGCCGCGCCCGCGCCCGCGCGCTTGCCCGGCCGGACGCGATGGTGTAGGCGGATGTTGTCGCCGGTCGGTCACGTGTTAACGTGTCTCCCGGCTCAGGCGTGGGCGTTCGTCGATGGGCGGTCGGTCGGCCGGTCGCGCGGTCTCACCCGGGCAGTATCCACGCGAGGGCAAGCTCCACGAAAGGGCTAGGGTCCGCGCGGGTACGCCGCCCGACCGTGTGGGACCGGTCGATCCGGAATCACGGCCGTGTCGAGCCCGGCGCGCACGCTTTCACCACAACCCGACCCCGCGGCGACGGCGGAGCCGCCGGCCGCATCCAGGTCAGCCGCGCATGCGCGCGTCGACGCCGGCCAGGGCTGCATCCCGGCGTCCCACCTGCCGGCGTCTTCGGATGCCGGCGTCTCGGGCCACGGCCCGGCGCGGCCCTGGACAACGCGGTCGGGACGTTCAAAGACAACATCCGGGGGCGGATAGCTACGTGAACGAGCGGAAGACCAGTTACGGCTACGAAGACCTGCTCAGCTGCGGCCACGGCCAGCTGTTCGGGCCCGGCAACGCGCGATTGCCCCTGCCGCCGATGCTGATGTTCGACCGGATCGACCGGATCACCGAGGATGGCGGCAGCCACGGCAAGGGCGAGGTGGTCGCGACCCTGGACGTCAAGCCGGACCTTTGGTTCTTCGGCTGCCACTTCGAGAGCGATCCGGTGATGCCGGGCGCGCTCGGCCTGGATGCGATGTGGCAGCTGGTCGGCTTCTTCCTGGGTTGGCTCGGCGCGCCGGGCCGCGGGCGCGCGCTCGGCGTCGGCGAGGTGAAGATGTCCGACCAGGTGCTGCCCTCGGCCAAGCAGGTGGTCTACCGTTTGAACCTGAAGCGCGTGATCCGGCGCAAGCTCGTCCTGGGGATCGCCGACGGGACCATGGAGGTCGACGGCAACACCGCCTACGAGGCCAAGGATCTGCGTGTGGGCCTGTTCACGCAGCCCGAAACCCAGGCACAAGGCGTCTGAACGCCGGCGTTGCGCGGCGGGTCGGCCCGCCTTGCGCGCACCTCGCGATTGAGGCAGACCGCCACGGTCCGAGCAATCCGATCACGGAGCATCGATGCGACGCGTAGTAGTCACCGGTCTGGGCGTGGTTTCCAGCATCGGCAACAACCAGCACGAGGTCACGGAGTCGCTGAAGGCGGGACAGCCCGGCATCACCTTCGCCGAGGAGTACGCCGAGCGTGGCTTCAAGAGCCAGATCCACGGCTCGATCAAGATCGACCTCGAGCAGCACGTCGACCGTAAGCTGCGCCGCTTCATGGGCGACGGCGCGGCCTACAATTACGTCGCCATGAACGAGGCGATCGCCGACTCCGGGCTGGAAACAAGCGACGTGTCGAACCCGCGCACCGGTCTGATCATGGGCTCCGGCGGGCCGTCGACCTCGAACCAGGTGCAGGCCGCGGACATCGCGCGCGAGCGGGGCGTGCGGCGGATCGGCCCCTACATGGTGCCGCGCTGCATGTCCTCGACCAACTCCGCGAACCTGGCGACGGCGTTCAGGATCAAGGGGATGAGCTACTCGATCTCGTCCGCCTGCTCGACCTCCGCGCACTGCATCGGCTCCGCCTACGAGCAGATCCAGCTCGGCAAGCAGGACGTGATGTTCGCCGGCGGCGGCGAGGAGCTGCACTGGACGCTGTCGATGCTGTTCGACGCCATGGGCGCGCTGTCGACGCATTACAACGACACGCCCGAGAGCGCTTCCCGCCCGTACGACCAGAACCGCGACGGCTTCGTGATCTCCGGCGGCGGCGGTGTGCTGGTGCTGGAGGAGCTGGAGCACGCGCGCGCCCGCGGCGCCAAGATCTACGGCGAGCTGATCGGCTACGGCGCGACCAGCGACGGCGACGACATGGTCGCGCCCAGCGGCGAGGGCGCGGTGCGCTGCATGCAGCTGGCCCTGCATGGACTGGGCAACAGCAAGGTCGACTACATCAACGCCCACGGCACCTCGACGGTGGCCGGCGACGTCACCGAATTGCGCGCGATCCGCGAGGTGTTCGGCGAGGAAGTGCCGGCGATCTCCTCGACCAAGGCGCTTACCGGACACGCGCAAGGCGCCTCCGGCGTGCAGGAGGCGATCTACTCGCTGCTGATGCTCGACAAAGATTTCATGGCGCCGTCGATCAACATCGAGACGCTGGATCCCGAGGCCGAGGGCATGCCGATCCTGACCGAGCGGAAGGACAACGCGGGCCTGACCTGCGTGGTGTCGAACAGCTTCGGCTTCGGCGGCACCAACTGCTCGCTGGCGTTCCGCCGGTTCGAGGCGTAGCGGCCGCCCAGTGCGCCGGCGCGCGCGACGCGGTTCCGGCCCCTGGCATCGCGCACGCCGCTAACATGCCTGCACCGCGGCGACCGGCCGATGCCGCGCGGGCACCCGGCCGCACGCACGCGACCTAAAGACGACCCCGTGCCGCCGGCGGCATCCGGACGGGCGGGCCGAAAGGCACAGGAAGGACGAATCAGGATATGACGTCGCAGGGCGGAGTTCTGGCCGGTAAACGCGGCCTGATCATGGGGGTGGCGAACGAGAAGTCGATCGCCTGGGGGATCGCCAAGGCCGCCGCTGCGCAGGGCGCGGAACTCGCCTTCACCTATCAGGCGGATTCGTTCGCCAAGCGCGTCCGCCCGCTCGCCGAATCGGTCGGCAGCGACCTGCTCGTCCGCTGCGACGTCTCCGACGACCAGGACCTGGACCGCGCCTTCCAGGAAATCGGCGAGCACTGGGACGGTCTGGATTTCGTCGTCCACGCCATCGCCTATTCCGACAAGACGCAGTTGAAGGGCCGCTATCTCGACACCACGCGGGAAAACTTCCGCCACACCCTGTCGATCTCGGCCTATTCCTTCACCGCGGTCGCGCAGCGCGCGCAGCCGCTGATGCGCACAGGCGGCAGCCTGCTCACGCTCACCTACCTGGGCGCCGAGCGCGTGGCGCCGAACTACAACGTGATGGGCGTCGCCAAGGCCGCGCTGGAGGCCAGCGTACGCTACATGGCCGCCGACCTGGGCCCGCAGGGCATCCGGGTGAATGCGCTTTCCGCCGGCCCGATGCGCACGCTCGCCGGCTCCGCCATCGCCGATGCGCGCTTCACCTTCCGCTGGTCGGCCGAGCAGGCGCCGCTGCACCGCAACGTCGACCTCGAGGAGGTCGGGCAGTCCGCGCTCTACCTGCTGAGCGACCTGTCGGAGGGGGTGACCGGCGAGGTGCACCACGTCGACGGCGGCTACCACGCGATCGCGATGCCGCACCCCGACCGGGTGAACACGAAGAAAGAGTAGCTCGCCCGCCGCTACAATTCCCGCGGCATCAGGTCCGGGCGGTCGGTGATGATGGCATGCGCGCCCCAGCCGCGTAGCCGGCCGGCGTCGCTGCCGTCGTTGACGGTATAAATCGCGACCGCCCAGCCCGCGTCCGCGGTCTCCCGCACGTCGGCGGGGCTGATCCGGTCGGCGGCCAAGTGCAGGGAAACGCAGTCCAG
>CAYRCO010000081.1:0-11683 GCA_964422775.1 uncultured Rhodovibrio sp. | reverse complement strand
GTCGAGCGGGCGGATCGAGTAGCAGTCGATCACCGCGGCCTCGATGCCGTGCTCGCGCGACAGCCGCGCCGCCGCGTCGAGGGCGAAGGCGACCTCGATCCCAACCGCGAAGATGGCGGTGTCGCCGCCCTCGCGCAGCACGTTCGAGCCCCCGATCCGCGCCTCGAACGGCTGGTCGTAGACTTGCGTTTCGCGCCCCCGCCCGGCGCGGAAGTAGACTGGATGCGGATGGTCGATGGTGCTGCGGACCAGCGAGCGGATCGCGGTCCCGTCGCAGGGCGCCATCAGCGTCAGGTTGGGGATCGTTCGCAGCACCCCGATGTCCTCGCAGGAATGGTGGGAGGTGCCGTAGAAGCCCATCGCGATGCCCGAATGGGTGCCCACCATGCGTACCGGTAGGTCGGTGTAGCAGATGTCGTTGCGGATGTTCTCGCAGCCCATCAGGGCCAGGAAGAACGCGTAGTTGGAGATAAACGGCAGGGCCCCTGTGGTCGCCAGTCCGGCGGCCGCGGAGATCATGTTCCGCTCGGCGATGCCGAAGTTGTAGAAGCGTTCGGGGTAGCGTTCGGCGAACTCCTGAACCTGCGTCGGCCGGCCGAGATCTGCGGTGCAGACGACGATGTCGTCGCGGCCTTCCTCCGCCAGCTGGCACAGGGTCCGGCCGGTGGTGAGCTGACGCGACAGCGCGAGCGACAGCGGCATGTCCCAGGTCTTCGGGTCGAAGTCCAGGGCCACCGTGCTGTCGGCCGGGATCTCGTTCGGGTCGCGGCCCTGGGCGTAGACGTCGTTGCCAGCCATCAGCTCAGTCCCTCCTCGATCTCCGCAAGCGCGCGTTGCTTGTCCGCCGGTCCCAGGAAGCCGAGGTGCCACTGCCAGTAGCCCTCCATGAAGCTGACGCCCTTGCCGGCGACCGTGTCCGCCAGGACCACCGTCGGCCGCCCGTCAGGGCGGTTGAGCGCGTCGTTGAGGGCGTTGCTGACCTGATCCAGGTCATGGCCGTCGGTGAGCGGAATGACGCGCCAGCCGAACGCCTGCCATTTGTCGGCGAGCGGCCGGGTATCCATGACGTCGGCGGTGTAGCCGTCCGACCCGGCCTTGTTGATGTCGACGATGCCGACCAGGTTATCGAGGCCGAAGTTGGGCGCGCTGACCGCGGCCTCCCAGACTTGGCCCTCGGTCATCTCGCCGTCGCCCATCAGGCAGACCGCCCGCGCCGGCGAGCCGTTGCGCTTAGCGCCCAGGGCCATGCCGACCGAGACCGACAGGTTGTGGCCGATCGAGCCGGAGGAGAAATCGGCCCCCGGCACCTTGCGCATGTCCGGATGATCGCCCAGCGGGCTGTGCAGGCGGGTGTAATTGTCCAGCCACGAGCGGTCGAAAAAGCCCAGGTCCGCCAACACGGGATAGAGCGCGATCGCGGCGTGCCCCTTGCCCATGGTGAAGCGGTCCCGGTCCGCCCAGTCGGGCGTGTCCGGGCGGACGTGCAGGAGCTGGTAGTACAGCACGGCGAGGATTTCGGCGATCGAGAACGCCGAGCCGTAATGGCCGGAGCCGCAGACATCCGTCTGCTCGACCACGTCGCGGCGGATCATCTTGGCCTTCTGGGCCAAAGTGGCTTTGTCCACGTTGCGCACGTCGCGGCTCATCGCGCGGGCTCCCGTGTCGTTAGATCAGTGGATGTGCATGCCGCCGTTGACGTCGATCACTGCGCCGGTGACGTAGGCGGCGAGTTCGGAGGCCAGGAAAACGCAGGCGCCCGCGACGTCGGACGGCTGGCCCACCCGGCCGAGCGGGATGCCCTGGCAAATCTCGGCTTTCCGATCGTCGGTCAGCGCGCCGCCGGTGATGTCGGTCTCGATCAGGCCCGGGCAGATCGCGTTCACGCGGATGCCGTCGGCGCCCAGTTCGCGGGCCATGTTGCGCATCAGGCCCAGGATCCCGGCCTTCGCCGCGGAGTAATGGGGGCCGCCGAAGATGCCGCCGCCGCGCTGGGCGGAGACGCTCGACATGCACACGATCGATCCGCGCCCTCGGGCGCGCATGGCGGGAATCACCGCCTGCGAGAGCTGCAGGGTGCCGCGGAGGTTGACGTCGGTGACGGCGTCGTACTCCGCGCGCCCGATGTCCATCGTCTTGAGCGGCTGGGTGATACCGGCGTTGTTGACCAGGATGTCGACCGGCCCGAGGCGCTGCTCGACGGTGTCGATCGCCGACCGGCACTGCCCAGCGTCGGTGACGTCGCAGGCGACCCCGAGGTGGCCGCTGCCCAACGTGTCCGCCGCCTGCTGCGCCGCCGCCGCGTCCAGGTCGAGGACCGCGATCCGGGCGCCTTGGTCCGCCATCGCTCGCGCGATCGCCAGTCCGATCCCGCGCTTGGATGCCGCGCCGCTGATCGCGGCGACCTTGCCCTCCAGCATTTGGTTCCCCCTTCGAGGCTTTCGCGTCTCCGGGTGCGGCCCGGCGGCGGCCGCTCGGCGCCGGACCCCCGAGGGCCCGGCATCGCTGCAGGACCGAGGGTCAGGTTGGCGCCGGCCATGGACAAGCGGAATGTTTTGCTGATTTGATGAATACACTTCATCGCTAGAGGGTCGCCCGATGGCGCTGAGACCGACCATGCGCGGGCTCACTGCGTTCGAGGCGGTGATGCGCACAGGGACGTTCGCCGCCGCCGCGGACGAGTTGAACCTGACGGCGTCGGCCGTCTCGTACCGGATCAAGGCGCTCGAGGAGTTTCTCGGCGTCGCCTTGTTCAGCCGTGTGCATCGTCAAGCGCGTCCGACCGATGCAGGGCAGCAGTACTACCGGCACATCGGCCGGGCGTTCGAGGAGATCGAGCGGGCCACCCGCGACATCATGGCGACCGGGCGCCATGACATCCTGTTCGTGCATTCAGCGCCGACCTTCGCCACGCAGTGGCTGATGCCGCGGCTCAGCAGCTTCTTCATCGACAACCCGGACCTCGACGTGCGCGTGACGGCGACGCCGGAGCCCGCCGACCCGGAGCGCGACGAGATCGACATCGACATACGCTACGGCCGCCGGCACGGTCCGGGCATGGTGGCGACGCCGCTCTGCCGGGAGACGGTGCTGCCGATGGCGAGCCCAGAGATCAGTCGCGCGCACGATCTGGGCCCCGTCGCCGGGTTGCGGCAGATGACGCTCATTCATTCGACGCAATGCCTGGTGCAGTGGAGCGACTGGCTGGCCCAGTACGCGCCGGAGGTAGATCCGGACCACGTGCGCGGGCCGAAGTTTGACCGGTCGTTCCTGTCGATCGGCACGGCGCGCGAGGGACTGGGTGTGTGCCTGGAGAGTTCGCTGCTCGCCTATCCCGAACTTTCGCGCGGGCAGCTGCAGCCCGTGGCGGGCGCGCGCGGGATCGATATCGTCGGGCATTTCCTCGCCGTGCCGCGCGACAAACTGCAGTCGGCCAAGGTCGCGCGGTTCCGCACGTGGCTTCGCGACGAACTCGACGGGGCCGGCGACTGGATCACCCCATTGCTGGAAGCCGGTGCGTGAGCGGGGTATCGGACGACATCCGGCCGCTATATCTACCAGCATGTCCGTCGGCACCCGAGGTCCCGACATCGGGGCCTGGTCCTGGCAACGAGATGCGGGTGCCGCGATCGCGGCACGCCCGCAAGATCGATCGTGAGGCGCCTGACCGCACGGCCGGGCCGATCGTTTTGGCGCCGGGCCTGTCCGAGCCCGTACGCGAGCCGATGGGGTGGGGCTGAACCTGGCGATCGCCGCCACGCCAAGCTCGCCCGAGGCGGCGGGACGGTGCCGGCAACAACAGAAAAGCGAGACCAATCAACGGGTTCACGCGAAGATCCCCGATTTCTGTGGGTAAGTTGGTGGAAAAGTCGACAGGAAGCGTGGCTGTCGCAACGTTTGCTGGTTTGCCCAAAGTTTGGGCAGGTTTGGAAAACGACGCTAAATCGGTGAGTTAGGTGGGTGGACCCAGCTACAAACTTGGCGTGTAATCGGAAAGCTAAACCGTGTAGATAGGTTGTCTTTAGAGAAGCCTCGGACCCGTCTCAGCGCCCTCGGAGCGACGCCAACGCCGTACCGACCTCCTCGGGGCTGGCGCGTGTTCGCCGTCGGCCCAGACGGTGTCGATGTGGACGTTGACCGGGGAGATGTAAAACACTCTCGCCTCTGGCCGATCCCTAACGGCCCTTCGCGCTCGTACGCGGGGTCTGGATCGACGCGTGGTGACGGGCCGGATCTGGCCTGCAACATTCTGGAAGACGAGCCGGTTCGCGGGTCGCCGATTTTGTCTAGCGCGGCCCGTCCCGCGCCGCCAGCTCCGCGGTCAACGCCGGCAGGTCGGCCCAGGGCGGGGTCCGGGCGGCGATGGCCCGGATCGCCCGCGTGTGCATATGCCGCACCAGCAGCCCCTGCCATCGCCGGGTCCGGTCAGGGTCGTCGATCCGCCGCGCGATCAGCCGCGCCCGGCGGATCGACAGGGGATGATCGCTCGTCCCCCGGGCGATCGCCGCCAGCTCCGTTTCCGGGCTCACGCGCGCCATCACCGGAAGGACCGCGCGCGCCCGCGCGTCCTTCCCGAACATCGCCAGCAACGTCACGGTCAAATCGTAACACCAGCTCCTCGTTGTCGTGGAACGAGTAACCCCACTGCGCCAGCAGCGCTTGGCCGAGCTCGTGCACCCGCAGGAACAGCAGCGCGTCGCTCGCCCGCGCGCCGGTCAGCCCGGCGGCAGCGATCAGCTCGGCGAGCTCGTTGCACAGATCCTATGCGGGCGACGGACGCCGAGGAACGTTAGGCTCGGCGGTGTCGACACAGCAGAAAGGAAGGAGTGCAGGATGTCGACCACGTTGTCCTCGACGCCCGCCACCGAACAGACTGCCACAATTTACGCAGCCTTGAAGATCGTGATTGCCTAGGCCTTCCTCAGCCGGTCCCGCGCTGCCCGGACTGCTATCGGCCGCGCGAGGGCTTGAACGAGCACGCTGATGCGCCTTGACGGGCGTGAATCGTAGCCCTTCCGTAGTTTGAAAGGTATCGGTCGGGGTGCGCTATCGGGCGACCCGGAGCCGGCCCGGGGTCGGTTCCACGAGCTATTGAAACGTTTCATCAGCTGATGCACCCTCGGTAGACCGCGACGTCAGATCGGCGACGGCGTTGCGGAGGCCCAGGATGAAAGCCGCCAGAGCATCGGCAGGCGAGGCAGGCAACGATGACGTCGGCACGAAGCGCGCGGGTGGACACGGCTGCAACGCCAGCCTTTGGCGGTGCCGAGGCAGTCGTCGGGGCGCACGGCACGCACGCCCGGAATCCGGGCTGTCCGCTGCACACCGATTGGCTTGCCGATGTGCGTGTGAACCGATCTGCGGCGGAGCGTCGGGCCGCGAGCCTGACCAGCCGGCGCAGCATCAAACGTGACGCTCAGGCCGCCTGGCTCGTCAAAGCGATCTGCTGCACCGATCTCACAACCCTCAACAGTGACGACACGCCTGGGCGGGTCCGGCGGCTCTGCGGCAAAGCCCGGCAGCCGGTCAACGCTGACTTGCAGGCGGCCCTCGGACTGAGCGATCGGACCATTCACGCGGGGGCGGTCTGCGTTTACCACGCCATGGTCCCGACCGCAGTCGCGGCTTTGCAGGGCAGCGGTATTCCCGTCGCTGCCGTCGCCGCCGGCTTCCCGCATGGCCTGAGCCCTCTGCGCGCCCGGCTTGTCGAGGTCGAAGAGTCGGTCGCAGCGGGGGCGAGCGAAATCGACATCGTGATCTCGCGACAGAACGTGCTGCGCCGCGATTGGCAGGCCCTCTACGACGAGGTAGCCGCATTTCGGCAAGCCTGCGGCGACGCCCATCTGAAAGCCATTCTGGGAACCGGCGATCTCCGAACGCTGCGGGACGTCGCGCGGGCCTCGCTCGTGGCGATGATGGCGGGGGCTGACTTCGTCAAGACATCTACCGGCAAGGAGAGCATCAACGCGACCCTTCCTGTCGCTCTCGTAATGGCGCGCACCGTTCGCGATTACGCTGCGGCGACCGGTTACCGGGTTGGCTTCAAGCCGGCCGGCGGCATTTCCACCGCGAAAGACGCCCTCGCTTACCAGACGTTGATGCGCGAGGAACTTGGTGTCCCATGGCTCGAGCCCACGCTGTTCCGGCTCGGCGCTTCCGGGCTCCTCGGGGACATCGAACGCCAGCTGACTCACTTCGTATCCGGCGCGTACTCGGCCGGTCACCGTCACGCCGTCGCCTGACCCAGAGCCTTAGGAACCCGCCTTGCCATGAGCGTCGCGCACTACTTGGACACCATGGATTACGCTCCAGCCCCGGAAAGCCGCCGGGTCGCGGATGCTTGGCTTGAGAACCACCCGGACGGGTTCGGCCTGTTCATCGACGGCGCGTGGCGCCCGCCTGTTGGCGGGACGTATATGGACAGCCTGAACCCGGCGACGGGCGAGCGGCTGGCACGCATACCTCACGCGGGCCCGGACGATGTGGATGCGGCGGTCGAGGCGGCGGCCCGCGCGCAAGAAGACTGGCGCCGCATGGGCGGTCACGGGCGCGCTCGCTGTCTCTATGCCCTGGCCCGATCGGTGCAGCGGCACAGCCGACTGCTCGCCGTGCTCGAGAGCCTCGATAACGGCAAGCCAATCCGCGAGAGCCGAGACATCGATATCCCGCTCGTCGCGCGTCACCTGTATCATCATGCGGGCTGGGCCCAGTTGCTCGACCACGACGCCGAACTAGGGCAGCACCGGCCGCTCGGCGTGTGTGGCCAGATCGTTCCCTGGAACTTTCCGCTGCTGATGCTGGCGTGGAAAGTCGCGCCGGCCCTGGCTTGCGGTAACACGGTGGTGTTGAAACCGGCCGAACTGACCAGCCTGACCGCGCTCAAGTTCGCGGAACTCGCCGACCAGGCGGGCCTGCCGCCGGGTGTCCTGAACATCGTCACCGGCGACGGTGAGACCGGAGAGTCCCTGGTCGATCACCCCAAGGTCGATAAGATCGCCTTCACTGGCTCCACCGCCGTGGGCCGCCGAATCCGAGAGCGGACCGCCGGCAGCGGCAAGGCCCTGACCCTCGAACTCGGTGGCAAGTCGCCGTTTATCGTGTTCGACGATGCCGATCTCGATGCAGCCGTCGAAGGGGTCGTCGACGCGATATGGTTCAACCAAGGCGAGGTCTGCTGCGCGGGATCGCGGCTCTTGGTGCAGGAAGGCGTGGCGGATGACTTTTACACAAGGCTCCGCCGGCGCATGACAGCCCTACGTGTCGGCTCGCCTCTGGACAAGGGGACCGATATCGGTTCGATCGTGGACCGGAACCAGCGACAGCGTGTCGCGGACATGGTTGGAGCGGCGCGGGACGCCGGATCTACCGTCTGGCAGCCGGAGTTGGAGATCCCGGGAGAAGGCTGCTTCTACCCACCCACCCTGTGCACCGACGTCGCAACGTCTAACCCGCTGTGGCAAGAGGAAGTGTTCGGGCCCGTGCTGGCCGCGATGACCTTCCGGACGCCGGACGAAGCGGTGCAGCTCGCCAACAACACACGCTACGGCCTCGCCGCCAGTGTCTGGAGCGAGTCCATCAGCGTCGCCCTCGATATCGCGCCGCAGTTGCAGTCCGGCGTGGTGTGGATCAATTCGACCAATCTACTCGACGCCGCCGCCCCGTTCGGCGGCTACCGCGAGTCCGGCTTCGGCCGCGAAGGCGGACGCGAGGGATTATTCGAATACATGGCACCCCGCAACGGGCCCCTGACGGATCAGCCGTGGCAGCCCACAGCGCCAGCCGCGCAGAGCGAGGGACGCGCCCGCGGGTCGGGCGAACGCGGTATTGACCGGACGGCGAAACACTACATCGGGGGCAAGCAGGTTCGCCCCGATGGCGGCAACAGCGTCTCGGTGATCGGTCATAAAGGACGGGTCGTCGGTGATGTCGCCGAGGGCAACCGCAAGGACATCCGGAATGCGGTCGAGGCGGCGCGGAAGGCGGCGACCTGGGCAGCGACCCCGGCTCATGGCCGCGCTCAGATCCTGTATTACCTTGCTGAGAACCTTGAGACGCGCGCGGCTGAGTTCGCCGGCCGGGTGGTCACGTTAACGGGCTGTACCAAGGCTGCGGCGGAGACCGAAGTGGCGGGTGCCGTACATAGGCTGTTCACCTCTGCCGCCTGGGCGGACAAGTTCGCCGGTGACGTCGACGCGGTGCCTACTCGTGCGCTCGCGGCCACGCTGCGAGAGCCGATCGGGGTCGTCGGTATCGCCGCGCCGGAAGAGGCGCCCTTACTCGGTTTCGTCAGCCTGCTCGCGCCCGCGATCGCCGCGGGCAATCGCGTGGTCGTCGTTCCCTCCCAGACCCATCCCCTGCTCGCCACGGATTTCTATCAAGTGATCGAGACATCGGATGTGCCCGCAGGCGTCGTGAACATTGTCACCGGCGCACGTGACGAACTCGCGGACACGCTCGCCCGGCATCTTGATGTCGACGGTCTTTGGTACGTTGGGCCTCAGAACGGCTGCGCCCGGATGGAGGCGTTGAGCGCGGCCAATCTGAAACGGGTCTGGACCAACGAAGGCCGCACGGTCGACTGGCACGATCCGGCCGGCGCCGAAGGATTGGCGTGGATGCGCCGCGCGAGCCAAACCAAAACGGTGTGGGTGCCGTACGGCGCCTGATCCCGAGGAGCGACCGGTCATGGCACGCAAGACGATCCGCGATGTCGCCCGGCACGCCAGGGTTTCCGTGGGAACCGTCTCGAACGTGCTCAACGGCCGCGGCCGCGTCGGCGCGGCAACCCGCCAACGCGTGGAAGACGCGATCGCCGAGCTTGGCTATCGACCGGACACCATCGCGCAGTCCCTGAACGCGCGGCGCCGTACGGCCGCTAACCCGGACGTGCCCGTGGATGCGCCGCGGCTCTCGAGCGTGGGCTATCTCTCGGTGGACTTCATCACCCGAGTGACCGTCCTGCCGCACCGGGACGACCGCATGACCGCGGACAGCATCGACCGCGCCTTGGGCGGACCGGCTGCAAACGTGGCCGTCTACGCTGCCAGCTTGCACGAACGCTACCCGGTCCACAGCGAACTGATTACGGCGCTCGGGTTCGATGCGGACAGTGAGTGGGCGGTGAGCGAACTGTACGCCCGCGGCGTCAGCACGATCGGCATCGAACGCGGTTCCGAGCAGCGTCTGAGCCGCGCGATCGTGATGGTCGAGCCAGGCGGCAGCCGAACCATCATCAACGAACCCTTGCAGCTCCGCCCCGTCAACGTCGCCCGGTACCTTGGCCGAAGCGAACGTAGCCGACAAGCCGGCCAGCGCCACGCGGTACACGTCGAGGGTTACCAGGTCGACAGTCTCGCGGGCGACCTGCGCCACGTTCATGAAATGGGCGTGACGACGAGCATGCACGCTGCCGGCCTTCCGGCGCACTGGGCCGATGCGGACGGCTTTCATCGGCTGACCGAGATGTTCGACCTCCTGTTCATCAACCGGGAGTTGGCGGGCACGATCCTGGCCAAGCCCGGTCTGCGCCGAGCCGATCTCGTCGCAGGCATGCGAGACCTTCTTGCGGGTTCGCCGGCGGCGCGGACCGGTTGCGGCTTGATTCTAACCCTGGATCATGAAGGCGCCAGCTATCTGCGCGCCGACGGGGGCGGCTGGGATATGGTCGCCCCGCACACCGAAGTTGTCGATCTGACCGGGGCAGGGGATACGCTGGCGGGCGTGTTCCTCGCGATCTGGCTCAACGGCGAAGACCCGGCCGTCGCGCTGCGCAACGCGGTCGCCGCGGCGTCGGCGGCCGTGCAGTACCACGGCGCCCAGGGCCTGGATCTGGACGCGGCCCGACTGGCCGACCTGACCGAGGCTACCGAGCCGCCGGTGGCGTTCGCCGATCACGCAACATCCGAGACCACGCAGGCGGAGGCTTGAGGCATGGCGCTGCTCGAGATGACCGGCATCGAAAAGCACTTCGGCGGCGTCACCGCCTTGAACGGGGTGGATTTCGAAGCCGATGCCGGGGAGGTGATGGCCCTTGTGGGCGACAACGGCGCTGGCAAATCGACACTGATCAAGACGGTTGCGGGTGCACACCAGCCGGACGCCGGCCGCATCTGCCTGCATGGGCGGGATGTGCTGATGCGCTCGCCCCAGGATGCCTGGAAACTGGGCATCGCCACGATCTTTCAGGAACTGGCGCTCGCCGACAAAATGAACGTTCCCGACAACATTTTTTTAGGGCAGGAGCTGCGCCGCACGATCCTGGGCATCCCGTTCCTCGACCACAGGCGCATGCGCCAGCGCACCCGCGAGCTCCTGGCCGACCTGGAGGTGCAGATTCAGGACCTGGACCTCACGGTCGAGTCCATGTCAGGGGGTCAGCGCCAGGGAATCGCCATCGCGCGCGCCCTTAATTTGGATGCGGACCTGATCATCATGGACGAACCCACGGCCGCGCTCGCGGTCGCCGAAGTGCGCAAGGTGCTGGACTTCATCCTGCGCCTGCGCGGCCAGAACAAGGGCGTCGTTTTGATTTCCCACAACATCCAGGATGTTTTCGCCGTGGCAGACCGGGTCACGGTCATGCGCCAGGGCCAGGTCGAGGCGGTCCGGCGGATCGACGAGACGACACCGGAAGAGGTGATCGCTTTGATCACGGGGGCACGCGCGGTCGACCTCTCGCACCGCCCGGGTCGCGACACCGCCGATACCTCCAAAGACGCAAGCGACACGCCGGCCGGACAGGCAAGGCCGGCGTAACGTCCGCCCAGCGGGCGCAAGACAGACGGCCGGTTAAGGCTGCAAGGTCATCACGCGAACACAGGAGAGGCTCACAATGAAACGTTTCATTGCCGGGATAATCAGCGTCTCGGTCGCCTTCGGCGCCGCGGCCGGGACAGCCGCGGCGCAGGACGGACCACGGGTCGGTTTCGTCCCTCAGATCAAGGGTATCCCGTACTACGTCGCGATGCGCGAAGGCGCAGAGAAAGCGGCCGAGCGTTTCGGCGTCGACTACCAGCAGCAAGGGCCGACGAGCACCAACGCCTCGGACCAGTTGCGAGTCTTCGAGGGCTTCGTCAATCGCGGCTTCGATGTCGTGGCTGTCAGCCCGGTCGACGCCAGCAGTCTGAAGCCGGCGATCAAGCGAGCGGAAGCTCGGGGCACCCACATCATCACCTCGGACGCTGACGCGCCCGAAAGCGCTCGCAAGTTCTTCGTCGCCCAGGCGCTCGACAAGGAACTCGGCAACACGGTCGCCGACCAACTCATCAAGCGCACCGGAAAGAACGCCAAGATCGCGATCATTTCCGACGCGCCGACGATCCAGTCGCTCAACAACTGGATCGCCGCGATCAAGAACCGGGTCGAGAACGAGTATCCGTCGGTTGAAATCGTATCCACCCAACACACGAACGGCACGACCAAACAGGCCTACCAGTATGCCACCGACGCGATGACCCGGCACCCCGACCTCGACGCGATCATCGGTATCGCTTCGACGACCTGCCCTGGTGTGGCGCAGGCCGTAACGGAAGCGGACAAGATCGGCGAGGTCATCACCACCGGTTATTGCTCGCCCAACACCGTTCGGGACTACATTAAGTCGGGCGCCATGCCCTTCTCGGTGCTGTGGAACCCGGCCGACCTCGGCTACCTGACCGTTTGGGCTTCCAAGCAGCTCGTCGAGGGC
>CAYRCO010000080.1:10362-11710 GCA_964422775.1 uncultured Rhodovibrio sp. | reverse complement strand
TCGCCGCCCACGTCGAGGAGGCTCGCGCCCGCCTGCCACATCGCCAGCCCATCCGCCACCGCCTGGTCGGCGTCGAACCGCTCGCCGCCGTCGGAGAAGCTGTCGGGCGTGCAGTTGATCACGCCCATCACCCGCGGTCCGGCAAAGCTCAGCCCGGCGATCTCCGAGCGGGGCCCGGAGAGCGCGCGCAGCCAGTCGCGCGCGCCGTCGACGCGCACCAGGTCCGGGATCGCCAGCACCTCGCGCTTGACCGCCCAAGGCGTCGCGTCGTCGCGCCGCGCGATCTCGCACGCGCCGAACCGCAAGTTCCCGCCCGCCAGCGGCAACGCGGATTCCGGCGTCGCCTGCGGCCCGCCGATCCAGGCGGGCGTGAAATACACCTGCTCGCTCATGGGCGGGGGTTATAGGACTGTGCGCGGCAAGGAAAAAGGTCAGTTACGGACATTCCATTTTCCCACATTCAACTTCATGCTGAGCAAGGCGCACAAGCGCCTGTGTCGAAGCATGTCTGACGGGTATCGCTGCATGACCGTCCATATCTACCTGCTGCGCTGCGCCGACGGCTCGTACTACGTCGGCACCGCTCAGAGAGGCCTTGAGCGCCGCTTGGCCGAACACCAGCAAGGGCTCGCCGCCGGCTACACCGCCTGGCGGCGCCCGGTGGAGCTCGTCTATGCGCAGGAATTCGAGACGATCACCGACGCGCTCTCGGCCGAACGCAAGCTGAAGGGCTGGAGCCGCGCCAAGAAGGAAGCCCTGATCCGTGGCGATTTCGACGCACTTCCAGGACTGGCGCGGAGCACCTGGCGGAAGCAGCGCGATGCGGAACCCGGATAGCCGTCGGGCGTGCTTCGACACGGCTTGCTCCGCAAGCCTGCTCAGCATGAAGGCCTCATTTTTGTTTTCCATACCAACGACTTCATGCTGAGCACGGCGCGCAAGCGCCCGTGTCGAAGCACGACTGACGGGTCTCGAAGCCCCCTCAAGCCGCCCGCACCAGCGCCCGGTAGAGCGCCTGGTGGTGGCTGTTCAGCGGCACGAATTCCGGGTGCCACTGCACGCCCAGGACGAACTGTCCGCTCTCGCAGTCGATCCCCTGAACGATCCGGTACCGGTCCCAGGCGACCGCGCGCAGGTCCTGGCCCAGCTTGTCGATCGACTGGTGGTGCAGCGAGTTCACCCGGCAGCTCGCCAAGCCCATCACGTGGTAGAGCCGGCTGTCCTCGACGATCTTCACCCGCTTGCGCGGGATCACGGTGCGCTGCGGCGGCAGGTCGCCGTAAGCCTGGTAGATGTCCGGGTGGAGCGTGCCGCCGCGGAACACGTTCAGGATCTGCGCGCCCCGGCA
>CAYRCO010000080.1:0-10262 GCA_964422775.1 uncultured Rhodovibrio sp. | reverse complement strand
TGTCCGGGTGGAGCGTGCCGCCGCGGAACACGTTCAGGATCTGCGCGCCCCGGCAGACCCCTAGGATCGGCAGGCCGCGGGCGTGGGCGCGCGCCAGGCGGTCCAGTTCCAACCGGTCGCGTTCCCGGTCGATCCGCAGGCCGAGCCTGAGGTCGAGGCCGTACAGTTCGGCATCGATATCGTCGCCGCCGCCCACCAGCAGCGCGTCGATGTCGTCGGGCGGACCCGGATCCTCGGCGGTGATCCGGCGCGCCCGGCCGCCGGCCCGCCAGATCGCCAACCGGTTCGCCCACCACATCCAGCGCCCGCCCCGGGCGGAGGCGGTGACGCCGACAATCGGCCGTGCGCTCATCGATGCAGCCAGACGTCCGCCGCCTCCGCCCAGTCGGGGAACCAGGCGTCTTCCAGGTAGCCCAGGTACGCCTGCGACATCGCCTGCAGCCGGTCTGGATCGTCGGCCAGCGCCTCAACCGTGCGGGCCCAGCGGTTCCATTCCGTGACGATGCCCCAGTCGGGATCGTCGATCCGACTGTCAGGCAAGCGGTAGTGCAGTGCCGGGCGCGCCTTCAGCCTGGGGTCATCGACCGCCGACTTGACCTTCTGCGGGGCCAGGAAGGTGAACAGCGGCAACAGGTCGAGGTCGCGGTTCCGGCTGGGGTTATGGAGGAGGTAGTCGTCGATCAACTGGCCCAGGTCGGGCGCGTAGCCCGGATCGAGCACGCGCTGCAGGTAGGCCTTGGGATACGGCTGAATGAACGGCAGCACCCGGCGGGTCAGGTCGATGCCGATATCCCGGCGCAGCCAGTCGGCGCAGACCAGGTAGGCGCGCAGATAGCGCAGGATCGTCTCGGCATCCATCGCCGGCAGGTCGGGGTTCAGCTGCAGCCCGAAGGCGTAGACAACCGAATCCCGGGTCCCCTGCGCGCCCGCCTTGCGCAGGCGGCGGGTCATCTCGTCCAGCCCGGCGAGATCGGCGATCTCGACCGGCGGGCAGACCAGCTCGACCGGCAGGTACATACGGGTCACCTCGCCGATCGCCGTGCGCAAACCCTCTTCGATCGCGCGGCCCAGGCGTTCGCTCTCCAGCTGCACGCGTTCCTCGGCCTGGCTGCTCTCCTCCGGGTGGACGTACTGCGTATCCAGCTCGACGACGTAGGTCCCCTGCCCGGTCTCCTCGATCAGATAGCGGTAGCGGTCGACCTCCTGCAGCTTGCCGCCGGTGACTTCCGCCACGATCCGCGCCGCGGGCGCGCAGTCGAGGCCGGCGAACTCGACCTCGACGCCGACCTTGCGCGGGTCGCCGTCGGCGGTGGTGGCGCTCGCCGGCTGGATCGGACTGTCGGACATCGCCTCAGGCTCGCTTACAGGTGAGAACGCCGCCTAGCCGTAAAGATACGCCACGATCGCGACCGCTGCTAGAATCCCGGCGACGTCGGCCGTCAGCGCGGCCGCGAGCGCGTGGCGGATGCGCCGGATCTGCACCGCGCCGAAGTAGACCGCCAGGACGTAGAAGGTCGTCTCGGTGGAGCCCTGGAAGGTGGACACCAGGTAGCCGGTATAGCTGTCCGGCCCGATCGCCGGGTCCTGGATGATCGAGGCGAGCACGCCGTAGGCGCCCGAGCCCGACAGCGGCCGCAGGATCGCCATCGGCAGCGCCTCGCCGGGCAGGCCGAACAGGCTGGTCACCCGGCTCAGCGGATCGATCAGCAGCTGCAGCGCGCCGGAGTCGCGCAGCATGCCGACCGCGACCAGGATCGCGACCAGATAGGGAATGATCCGAAGCGCCACCTGGAAGCCGTCGCGCGCGCCCTCCACGAACACCTCGTAGACACGCACGCCGTTGAGCGCGCCGTAGCCCAGCAGCAGTACGATCAGCGAGGGGATGATCCAGGGCGCGATCGTCTTGCCGTAGATCACCGTCAGCGGGATCAGCGCCGCCACGACCGCGAACACGAGTGCGGACACCCAGCCGGGGTAGGCTTCGGACCCCGACTCCGGAAACTCGGTCTGCCAGACGTCCTCCGACGTCTCGTCCTCGGCCGCCGGCTGGCTGGGGTCGTCGGACTGCTGCGGCGGCTCCTGCTCCTCCGGCCGGTCGGCGACTTCCGCCCAGCCGGCCGCCGCCGGCTCGTCCACCGCCGGCTTGGGGAAGGACCAGAAGCGCTGCAGCAGCTTCGCCGTGGTGATCGCGACAATGGTGGAGCAGATCGTGGCGAACAGCGTGGTCGGTACGATCCCGGCCGGGTCCTGCGACCCCGCGGCCGCGCGCAGGGCGATCACGCCGGTCGGCAGCAGCGTGACGGAGGAGGTGTTCATCGCCAGGAACAGCACCATGGCGTTGCTGGCGGTACCCTTGTGCGGGTTGATCGTGTCCAGCTGCTGCATCGCGCGGATGCCGAACGGCGTGGCGGCGTTGCCCAGGCCCAGTACGTTCGCCGACAGGTTGAGGATCATCGCGCCCATCGCCGGGTGATCCGCCGGGACTTCCGGGAACAGGCGCACCATCACCGGGCGCAGCGCCTTGGCGACCACGCGCAACAGGCCGCCCGCCTCCGCGACCTTCATCAATCCCAGGAACAGCGCCATCACGCCGACCAGACCCAGCGCCAGCGTGACCGAGCCCTCCGCGGCGTCGACCACGCCCAGGCCCAGCTGCTGCATCGGCGAGGTCGGGTCCTCCGCGCCGTCCGGCGGGGTCCAACGGACCTCCCGCACCGCGGCGACGGCGAAGGCGATCAGGACGAGCGCGAGGAAGACGACGTTCACGGGTCGAGCGGACCTCCCGGCCGGTCGGTTTCGGGCGCGCGGCCACGTGTATGCCGGCCCTTCTCGGCCATCGCCCCGCGCTTGTAAAGCCGGGCGCCCGCGGGCTAGGTTGCCGACGTCGCACTCAGCCGCGCCGGCGCGCCCGCGCTCGCCCAGTTGCCACTCTCGATCCGGAGCCCGTCCCGCGCCGTGAAAGCCCGCGTCCACGTCACCCTCAAGACCGGCGTCCTGGACCCCCAGGGCAAGGCGATCCAGCACGCGCTCGACCAGCTCGGCTTCGACGGGGTCGAGGGCGTGCGGACCGGCAAGGTGTTCGAGCTGGAGCTGACCGACACCGACCAGGCGGCCGCGCGCGAACGCGTCGAGGCGATGTGCCAGCAGCTGCTCGCCAACACCGTGATCGAAAACTACGACATCGAGATCGGCTGACCCCGCCATGCAGGCCGCCGTCATCGTCTTCCCCGGCTCCAACTGCGACCGCGACGTGGCGCGTGCGCTCGAGCGCGCCAGCGGTCAGCCGCCGTACATGGTCTGGCACAAGGACAGCACCGTGCCCGAGGTCGACCTGATCGTGCTGCCGGGCGGCTTCTCCTACGGCGACTACCTGCGCTCCGGGGCGATCGCCGCGCACTCCCCGGTGATGCGCGACGTCAAGGCGCGCGCCGAGCGGGGCACGGCGGTGCTGGGCATCTGCAACGGCTTCCAGATCCTGATCGAGGCCGGGCTGCTGCCGGGCGGCCTGCTGCGCAACGGTTCGCTCAAGTACATCTGCAAGGATGTCGGCCTGGAAGTGGAGACGGACGACAGCGTGTTCACCCGCCATTACCATACGGGCCAGCGCGTGGTGTTCCCGATCGCCCACGGCGACGGCAACTACTTCATCGACGAGGACGGCCGCAAGCGGCTGGAGGACGAGGAGCGGATCGCCTTCCGCTACTGCGACGCGGTCGGCCAGGTCACGCCCGAAGCCAACCCCAACGGATCGGTCGCCAACATCGCCGGCATTTATAACAAGCAGCGCAACGTCCTTGGCATGATGCCCCACCCCGAGCGCCTGGCCGATCCCGCGCTGGGCGGCATCGACGGCAGGGCGATGTTCGCCGGCCTGGCGGAGGCGCTGTCGTGAGCGAGCCGAACCCGGAGATCACCGACGCCCTGGTCGCCGAGCACGGCCTGCACGCTGAGGAATACGCGCGCGTCCAGGAGATCCTTGGGCGCACGCCGAACCTGGTGGAGCTCGGCATCTTCTCGGTGATGTGGAGCGAGCACTGCTCCTACAAGTCGTCGAAGAAGTGGCTGAAGACCCTGCCCACCGAAGGCCCGCAGGTGATCCAGGGTCCGGGCGAGAACGCGGGCGTGATCGACATCGGTGACGGCCAGGCCGCCGTGTTCAAGATGGAGAGCCACAACCACCCCTCGTTCATCGAGCCCTACCAGGGGGCTGCGACCGGCGTGGGCGGGATCCTGCGCGACGTGTTCACCATGGGCGCGCGGCCGATCGCCAATCTGAACGCGCTGCGATTCGGCGATCCGCAGCACCCCAAGACGCGCCACCTGGTCTCCGGCGTGGTCGCCGGGATCGGCGGCTACGGCAACTGCGTGGGCGTGCCCACGATCGCGGGCGAGGTCAACTT
This sequence comes from uncultured Rhodovibrio sp., assembly GCA_964422775.1. Lineage (GTDB taxonomy): Bacteria > Pseudomonadota > Alphaproteobacteria > Kiloniellales > Rhodovibrionaceae > Rhodovibrio. Next base: position 5,862 of record CAYRCO010000080.1, on the reverse strand, counting down.
CCACCCGGCCTACAACGGTAACATCCTGGTCAACGCGATGACCGTGGGCCTGGCCGAGGCGGACCGGATCTTCTACGCCAAGGCGCACGGAAGCGGGAACCCGGTGGTCTACGTCGGCTCCAAGACCGGGCGCGACGGCATCCACGGCGCGACCATGGCCTCCTCCTCGTTCGACGCGGACAGCGAGGAGAAGCGCCCGACCGTGCAGGTCGGCGACCCGTTCACCGAAAAGCTGCTGATCGAGGCCTGCCTGGAGTTGATGGCGACCGACGCGGTGATCGGCATCCAGGACATGGGCGCGGCCGGTCTGACCTCCTCCTCGTTCGAGATGGCGTCCAAGGGCGGCAGCGGTGTGGCGCTCAACCTGGACCACGTGCCGGTGCGCGAGGACGGCATGAGCGCCTACGAGATCATGCTCTCCGAAAGCCAGGAGCGCATGCTGATGGTGCTCAAGCCCGGCCGCGAGGCCGAGGCGAAGGCAATCTTCGACAAGTGGGACCTGGACTTCGCGGTGGTCGGCGAGCTGACCGACACCGGGCGCATGGTGATCCAGAAGGGCGGGGAGCAGGTCTGCGACCTCCCCATCGACCCGCTGGCCGAGGCCGCGCCGGAGTACGACCGCCCCTGGGAGCCGACCCCGGCCCAGGCCGAAGTCGCGCCGGAGGACGTGCCCGCGCACGACCCCGAGCAGGCCTTGATGACGCTGGTCGCCTGCCCCGACCTCTGCTCCCGGCGCTGGGTGTGGGAGCAGTACGACCACATGGTAGGCGCCGACACGGTACAGCGCCCGGGCGGCGACGCCGGCGTGGTGCGCGTCCACGGCAGCGACAAGGCGCTTGCGGTCACGGTCGACTGCACGCCGCGCTACGTCCTGGCGGACCCCGTCCAGGGCGGCCGGCAAGCGGTCGCCGAAGCCTACCGCAACATCACCGCGACGGGCGCGCAGCCGCTCGCGGTGACCGACAACATGAACTTCGGCAACCCGGAGAAACCGCTGGTGATGGGCCAGTTCGTCGGCTCCTGCCAGGGCATGGGCGAGGCCTGCAGCGCGCTCGGCACGCCGGTCGTCTCCGGCAACGTCTCGCTCTACAACGAAACCGGCGAGACGGCGATCCTGCCCACCCCGGCGATCGGCGGCGTGGGCCTGCTGGACGAGCTGTCGGGCATGGCCACGATCGGCTTCAAGGCGGGCGACGAGGCGATCGTGCTGATCGGGGAGACCCACGGCCATCTGGGCCAGTCGCTCTACCTGCGCGAGCTGTGCGGGCGCGAGGACGGGCCGCCGCCGCCGGTCGACCTCGCGGCCGAGCGGCGCAACGGCGACTTCGTCCGTTCCCTGATCCGCGGCGGCAAGGTCACCGCCTGCCACGACCTGTCGGACGGCGGCCTGATGGTGGCGCTGGCGGAGATGGCGATGGCGGGCGACCTAGGTGCCACGATCGAGCCGCCCGAGCAGTTGCCGCTCCACGCCTGGCTGTTCGGCGAGGACCAAGCGCGCTACCTTGTCACGGCCGCGCAAGCCGGCGACATTCTGCAGGCCGCCCAGGCGGCGCAGGTCCCCGCCTACGCGCTCGGGCGCACGGGCGGGACCGCGTTGAAACTTGCAGGCGGTCCGTCCATATCCGTCAAACAGGTGCGCGCGGCGCACGAAGGCTGGTTGCCGGCGTTCATGTCGGCGGCCGACTGAGGGCACGCCGCTTACCGCACCTACGGGACAAAAACACGTGCTACCTAAGCACGCGAACGAAAACAAAGCCGGAGACCCGCCGCCATGCCGATTCATCAGCACGACCTTGAGTCGATGATCCGCGAGGGGATCCCGGACGCCCAGGTCACGGTCGAGGACCTGGCCGGCGATGGGGATCACTACGCGGTCTACGTCGTCTCCAAGGAGTTCGAGGGCAAGAACCGGGTGCAGCAGCACCAGATGGTCTATCAGGCCCTGCAAGGCAAAATGGGCGGCGAGCTGCACGCACTCGCCGTGCAGACGTCGACGCCGAAGAGCTGAGCCGCTTAACTGACCCGGCGGCTTAGCCGACGCCACACCCGACCCGAACACGACAGGCACCGAGGGGGAAGCCACCATGGCCGACCAGTCCGTCCACGACCGCATCCAGCAGGAAATCTCCGACAACGACGTCACCGTCTACATGAAGGGGACGCCCACCTTCCCGCAGTGCGGCTTCTCCGCCGCGGTGGTGCAGGTGCTGAACCACCTGGGCGTGACCTACCAGGGCGTGAACGTCCTGGAGGACCCGGGCCTGCGCGAGGGCATCAAGGAGTTCTCCAACTGGCCGACGATCCCGCAGCTCTACGTCAAGGGCGAGTTCCTGGGCGGCTGCGACATCGTCCGCGAGATGTTCCAGACCGGCGAGCTGCAGGAGACCCTGCAGCAGAAGGGCATCGAGGTGCAGAACGCGGCGTAACCGCGCGCCGGCGTTCGCGCCCGGTTCCCGATCGGACGCTTTGAAGGGGAGGCCGCCCGCCGCGGTCTCCCCTTTTTCGTGTTCGCCCCAACCGCGCCGCTGGTCCGTTTCCATCCGGGCTTGGCGCGCGCGGTCCGAACACCCGGCCCTTGAAAATCGAGCCTTGTCATACGAATTCAGCCGTGGCTAAACTTTGGCCGCGACCGTTGGCTTAAATCGTTCTAAGCCGCGGCGATTTCGGCATGGCTGACAAGCGCCTAGAGGCGCCGGTTCCGGGATCCGAGGGAAAGGGAGACCAGCGACGTGACGACGCCGGCCACAGCCACAAAAGGCGGTCTTGCCGACGGTGTGACCTACCTGCGCCAATTGGGCGTGGCGAAACTGCTGCTGCTTGCGGCACTCGCCGGGTTGATGCTGTTCACCTCGCCGGAGGGGCGTGGGATCGTCCTGGAATCGCTCGCCGACGCCTATCTGGGCGTGAGCGTGTTCGTCGCGGCGACCCTGGGTGTGATCTACTACCTGGAACACAGCCTGAAGATCGACGTCGCCGGCCTGTTGCGCAAATACCACCGCTGGCAGGTCCCGATGGCCGCGGCGCTGGGCGCGCTCCCCGGCTGCGGCGGCGCGGTCGCGGTGGTGACTCAATACGTCCGCGGCTCGATCTCGTTCGGCTCGCTGGTCGCGGTGCTGGCCGCGACGATGGGCGACGCCGCGTTCCTGCTGCTGGCAGCCGAGCCCGCGACCGGCCTCTTGGTGTTCGCGCTCGGCTTCGTCGTGGGCTCGATCTCCGGCTTCGTGATCGACTGGATCCACGGGGTCGATTTCCTGCGCGCCGACCACCCGGAAGTGCCCGACCAGATCGAGCGCAGACCCCTGCCCCGGCTGAACAAGTTGCGCCCGGTCTGGGCGGTGCTGCTGCTGCCCGGCCTGGTGCTGGGAATCCTCGACCTCGCGACGGTCGATACGGACGCGCTGTTCGGCCCGCTGGCGGCCTACGGGCCGACCGAGATCATCGGCATAACGGGTGCCCTGCTGGCGTTCGGGATGTGGACGCTGGACCCGGAACTGCGCTTCGACCCCGGCGTCAGCCGCGACGGCAGCGCGTTCACCCGGACCGTGGACGTGACCAACTTCGTCACCGTCTGGGTGATCGTCGGCTTCCTGGTCTACGAACTGGGCGTCCACTTCACCGGCATCGACCTCGCGGCGCTGTTCAACACCTACGCGCCGCTGATCCCGCTGTTCGCGGTGCTGGTCGGCTTCCTGCCCGGCTGCGGGCCGCAGATCGTGGTGACCACGCTCTATATAACCGGCGCCATGCCGCTGTCGGGCCAGCTCGCCAACGCGATCTCGAACGACGGCGACGCCCTGTTCCCGGCGCTCGCGATCGCGCCCAAGGCGGCCGCGGTCGCCACGATCTACAGCGGCGTTCCCGCACTGATCGTGGGCTACGGGACGTATCTCTTCTGGGGATGAACACAGCGCCGTAGGGTGGGTTCGCGCAGCAACCCACCGAACGACGCCGCCAAGCGGCACGGACCGCGAAGGTGGATTGCCGCTGGCGCGGCGAATCCACCCTACGATTTCCGGGCGCCGCCATCGAATGCCGCGCGGCTGGTCAGGCTAACCTACGCCTCAGGCCGCCGCGCCGTCAGGGTATAACTGACCGGCAGTTGCACGCCCGCGCTGCGTGTGTAGACGTCGAACTCCGCCGCCGAGATGTTGTGCGGATATTCCCGGAGCGACTGCAAGGCGAGGCCGGCTTCCACGAGACCGGTTACGACCGCGCCCAACGGGTGGACGAACCAATAGTACGGCGTCCCGTCGGCCGCCGTCGCGCCGTCGTACACGATCGCCTTCGACTCCGCGAACGGGGCGGCCCGGAAGTAGGAGTGCACTAGCTTGAACGGGTCCGCCGCGGCGGGCTCGAACATGTTCATGACCGGGTGCTCTTCGTAGACGACCAAGGTGCCGCCGGGACGCAGCAGGCGGGCCGTGACCCGCATGAACGCGGCGAGGTCCGGCATCCAGCCGAAGACCCCGACGGTGATCAGCACGACGTCGAAACGCCCCTCGTACCCCGCGCAGTTCGCGTGCACATCGCCCTCGACGAACTCGACCGCCTGACCCGCAATCGCGGCCAACTCTCGCGCCTGCGCCAGGAACGCCGGCGACTGATCGAAGCCGACACACCGCGCCGCGCCCATGTTCCTGACCGACAGCAGTTCACGCCCGTTGTTGCAGGCTGGCTGTGCGACGTCGCGCTCGACGACGCCGACACGCTGCAACAGGGCGGTTAGCGTGCCGTCCAGACACGAATAGCCGGGGCTGGCGAAGCCAGCGGCCAACGCGCGCCACCTCGCACTTTCCCGGTGCAATTGCGCCGCTTCGTTCCAAGCCCGGCGGTTCGCCCGGATGTAATCGATGGAATCGGACATACCCTGACCGTCCCGGCCGCCACCCCACACGAAAACGCCCCGGAAGCCGTTGGCCTCCGGGGCGCGCTCGTCTCGGCGTTGAGCGGATCGCTTAGCGCGAGTAGTACTCGATGACGAGGTTCGGTTCCATCGTCGTCGGGTAGGGCACGTCGGCCAGCTTCGGGCCGCGCTGGAAGGTCGCCTTCAGCTCGTTGTTGTCGACCTCGATGTAGTCCGGCAGGTCGCGCTCGCTGGACTCCTGGCCCTCGAACACGAGCTGCATGTCCTTCTTCTTCGGGTCGACCTGCACCACGTCGCCGTCCTGCACCTTGTAGGAGGGGACGTTGACGCGCTTGCCGTTAACCAGCACGTGGCCGTGGTTCACGAACTGGCGCGCGGCGAACACGGTCGGCACGAACTTCGCGCGGTAGACCACGGTGGCGAGCCGGCGCTCGAGCAACTCGATCAGGTTCTCGGAGGTGTCGCCCTTACGGCGCGTCGCCTCCTCGTAATACTTGCGGAACTGCTTTTCGCCGATCGAACCGTAGTAGCCCTTCAGCTTCTGCTTGGCGGCGAGCTGCAGGCCGTAGTCGGAGATCTTCTTGCGGCGCTGGCCGTGCTGGCCGGGGCCGTAGGGGCGCTTGTTGAACGGGCTCTTCGGGCGGCCCCAGAGGTTGACGCCGAGACGCCGGTCAATCTTGTACTTCGAAGCCTTACGCTTGCTCATTTTGCGAGCTTTCTCCGTCGCTTAAGCGGGAATGGCCGCGCTGTCACGCGCGTTGATGTCCCGGTAGGCCCGAGGCTCCGTTTGGCTGGATGCCGCACTAACGGGTCATCCGGGCGCTTGGCCGGCTGGCCGTAAAGCGCCCCGGAGACGGGCGGGGCGCGACCATCGAGGGTCGACCCGCATTCCCAGGAAGTGCGCCGGACACTACGGCTGCGCGCCGGCTTGTCAAGCAAAGCTGTGGGGTGGGTAGATTTCGGCCGCGCGGGCGCTGCGGCGCGCACCCTCACTCGTC
>CAYRCO010000079.1:1728-11751 GCA_964422775.1 uncultured Rhodovibrio sp. | reverse complement strand
ACATCCGCAACTACTCGGTCATCTACAACGTGATCGACGACGTGAAGCAGGCCCTGCAGGGCATGCTCTCGCCGGAGGCGCGCGAGGAGTTCATCGGCTACGCCGAGATCCGTCAGGTCTTCAGCGTCACCAAGGTCGGCAAGGTGGCCGGCTGCCGCGTCACCGAGGGCGTGGTCAAGCGCGGTGCCGGGGTGCGCCTGCTGCGCGACCAGAAGGTGATCTACGAGGGCAGCCTGAAGACCCTGAAGCGCTTCAAGGACGAGGTGCGCGAGGTCAAGGACGGCTACGAGTGCGGCATCTCGCTGGAGAACTGGGAAGACATCCAGGAAGGCGACGTGCTCGAGTGCTACGAGGTCCGGGAGGTCCAGCGGACGCTGTAAGGCCCCGCTTAGCCGCGGCCGCTGACGCCTCCGCGCGCCCGAAGACCCGCGCGCCTGGGGACCCTCGCGCCTGGGGACCCTGGCGCCTGAAGACGGGCACTCCCGCGAACACGACAGCCGACGGCTGACCGGCCGGCACGGGCGTCCGGACGAAGGTCCGGGCAGCACCGTGCCGGCCGTGTCGGTGTTTTTTGGCAACACGGCAAGCAGGCGGCATTCCATGGCACGCCGACGGGCGAAAGCCCCCAGTCAACGCCAGCTCCGCGTGGGCGAACAGCTGCGCCATGCGCTCTCGCAGATCCTGGCGCGCGGCGACCTGCGCGATCCCGAGCTCGCCGAGGCGAACGTCACCGTGACCCAGGTCCGGGTCAGCCCGGACATGAAGGCCGCGACCGCCTACGTCCTCCCCTTCGCCGACGGCACGCCGGAAGACCTGGCGGTCGCGCTGAACCGGGCGGCCGGCTATTTCCGGGGCCAACTGGGCCGGGAGATCGACCTCAAGTACACGCCAGAGCTGCGCTTCGCCCCCGACCGCTCGTTCGACGAGGCCGCTCGGGTCGACCAGCTGCTGCGCAAGCCCCGGGTGCGGCAGGACCTGGAAGGCGATCCGGACGCGCCCGGCGGGCCGATCGAGACGGACACGGACCCAGACCAGGACGGCGACGCCCCCGATGACGGCGGCGCGCAACAGGGCGGCGCGGCCCGGTAACGAGACCCCCGAACGAACGCGGACAAGATGAGCGACAAGCGCAAGGCGAGAGGCAACAAGATCGACGGCTGGCTGGCGCTGGACAAGCCGGTCGGCCTGACCAGCACGCAGGCGCTGAACCGGCTGAAGAAGGTCCTGCACCCCAAGAAGGTCGGCCACGGCGGCACCCTGGACCCGCTGGCAAGCGGCCTGCTGCCGATCGCCATGGGCGAGGCGACCAAGACGGTCGCCTACACCATGGAAGGCACAAAGACTTACCGATTCACGGTCCGGTGGGGCCAGGCGACCGATACCGACGACGCCGACGGCCGGGTGATCGAGGAGACCGATGCGCGGCCCGACGAACCGGCGATCCGCGCCGTGCTGCCGGACTTCACCGGGGTGATCGAACAGGTCCCGCCGGCCTACTCCGCGATCAAGGTCGACGGCCAGCGCGCCTACGACATCGCCCGCGAGGGCGGCCAGCCGGAACTCGCCGCGCGCGCGGCCCGGATCGACAGCCTGACCCTGGAGCGGATCGACGACCAGGACCACGCGACCCTGACCTGCACCTGCGGCAAGGGCACCTACATCCGGGCGCTGGCGCGCGACATCGCGCGCGCGCTCGGCACGTTGGGACACCTGTCCGCGCTTCGGCGGACCCGGGTGGGCGGCTTCCGGGAAGATCATATGATTTCCCTGGAATCGCTGGAGGCGTTGGGGCATAGTCCCGGCGCCTTCGAGTACCTCCTTCCGATCGAGACCGCGCTGGACGACATCCCGGCGCTGGCCTTGTCGGAGGCTGAGGCGAACCGTCTGCGCAGCGGCCAGAGCGTGTCGCTGCTTCAGCGGTCCCATCTCGAACGCCTGCGCGATCTGGAAAACGGCGACGTCGTCTTCACCAAGACGGGCGACCGTCCGGTCGCGCTTGCCCGGTTCGAGACGGGCGAACTTCGCCCGGTGCGCGTACTCAACCTCTAAAGCCGGTGCCCTGACGGCTCCGCGGGACCGCCCGCATCGGAGCCGCGCCGGGCTTTACCGGTAGATGACAACAACCGAACGCCAAGAGGACGACTTCTACGATGTCGATCACGACCGAGCGCAAGCAGGAGCTTGTGAAGGAATACGGTGCCAACGACAACGACACCGGCTCGCCCGAGGTTCAGATCGCGATCCTGACGGAGCGGATCGGCAACCTGACCGAGCACATGAAGGACCATAAGAAGGACTTCCACTCCCGCCGCGGCCTGCTGATCATGGTGGGCCAGCGCCGGCGGCTGCTGGATTACCTGAAGCGCAAGGACAAGTCGCGCTACGACAAGACCATTCAGTCGCTGGGCCTGCGCCGCTAAGCCGGCGCCGGCATCCATCAGCGGCGATGGTACGCGCCCGACCCCGCACCCGTCCGACCCTGCACCCGACCGTCCCTCCGCCCGGCCGCCGCGCCGGGCGGTGCGTATCGGGACCCCGCGTGGGGCCCGCCGCGCCGGTGCACATCGGCTGTGTGCGGAGACGGGCGTGGTATGGCATTGTCCAGTACGTCTTCAGGACGGAGCCCGCGCGGGCCGGCCGGCGCGCGGGCTTCGATAGAGCCGGGCCGACGTAAGCGGCGCCTCGTTCGCGGATATTCCGCACGGACGGCGCGCCGTTTGCGCGGGTCCGGCTGCCACCACCGGCCGACCAACCGGATTTGAAGGAAATCGAGAGAGAAGATGTTCGACGTACACCGCAAGGAAATCGACTGGGGCGGCCGCCCGCTGGTCCTCGAGACCGGCCGCGTCGCCCGCCAGGCCGACGGCGCCGTCATGGCGCGCTACGGCGACACGGTGGTGCTGTGCACGGCCGTCGGCGACAAGACGCCGAAGCCGCACCTGCCGTTCTTCCCGCTGACCGTGAACTACCAGGAGAAGACGGCGGCCGCGGGCAAGATCCCGGGCGGCTTCTTCAAGCGCGAGGGCCGGCCGACCGAGAAGGAGACCCTGACCTCCCGGCTGATCGACCGGCCGATCCGTCCGCTGTTCGCCAAGAACTTCAAGAACGAGACGCAGGTCATCTGCACCGTCCTCAGCCACGACCTGGAGAACGATCCGGACATCGTGGCGATGATCGGCGCGTCGGCCGCGCTGACCCTGTCGGGGATGCCGTTCATGGGCCCGATCGGCGCCTGCCGGGTGGGCTACAAGGACGGCGACTTCGTCCTGAACCCGACCCAGCCGGACCTGCCGAACGGCCAGCTCGACCTCGTGGTCGCCGGCACGCAGGAAGGCGTGATGATGGTCGAATCGGAGGCCAAGGAGCTCTCCGAGGAGACCATGCTGGGCGCGGTCAACTTCGGCCAGGAGCAGTACCAGAAGGTGATCAACGCGATCATCGAGCTGGCCGAGGAATGCGCCAACGATCCCTGGGACGTGCCGGAAGATCCGGAAGAGAAGAAGAGCGTCCACGGCAAGCTGAAGGATCAGTTCGCCGACAAGCTGCGCGAGGCCTACAAGGTCGTCGACAAGAAGCAGCGCCAGGAGCAGCTGGAAGCGATCCGCACCGAGGCGCTGGAAGCGGTCGGCGAGGAGAACGAGGTCGAGTACGCCATCGCGCCCACGGTCATCAAGGACCTGGAGCGCGACATCGTGCGCGGCTCGATCATCGAGACCGGCAACCGGATCGACGGCCGCCGGGTCGAGGGCGTGCGCCCGATCGTCTCCGAGGTCGGCGTGCTGCCGCGCACCCACGGCTCTGCGCTGTTCACCCGCGGCGAGACCCAGGCGATGGTCACGACCACGCTGGGCACCGGTCAGGACGAGCAGATCGTGGACGCGCTGGAGGGCGAGTACCGCCAGGCGTTCATGCTGCACTACAACTTCCCGCCCTATTCGGTGGGCGAGACCGGCCGCATGCTCTCCCCCGGCCGGCGCGAGATCGGTCACGGCAAGCTCGCCTGGCGCGCGCTGAATCCGGTCATGCCGACCAAGGAGGACTTCCCCTATACCGTGCGGGTGCTCTCCGAGATCACCGAGAGTAACGGCTCCTCCTCGATGGCGACCGTCTGCGGCGCTTCCTTGTCGATGATGGACGCGGGCGTGCCGCTGCCCCGGCCGGTCGCCGGCATCGCCATGGGCCTGATCAAGGAGGGCGACGACTACGCCGTCCTGTCCGACATCATGGGCGACGAGGACCACCTGGGCGACATGGACTTCAAGGTCGCCGGGACGGAGACGGGCGTGACCTCGCTGCAGATGGACATCAAGATCACCAGCGTGACCCCGCAGATCATGCAGATCGCCCTGGACCAGGCCCGCGACGGGCGCCTGCACATCCTGAACGAGATGCAGAAGGCGCTGACCACAGCCCGCGAGGGCGTGTCCGATCGGGCCCCGCAGATCACCGTGATCCAGGTGCCCAAGGACAAGATCCGCGACATCATCGGCACCGGTGGCAAGGTGATCCGCGAGATCTGCGAAGAGACCGGCGCCAAGGTCGACATCGAGGACGACGGCACCGTCAAGGTCGCCGCCGTCAACGCCGATGCGGCCAACGCGGCGATCAACTGGATCAAGGGCATCGTCGCCGAGCCGGAGCCGGGCCAGATCTACGACGGCAAGGTCGTGAAGGTGGTCGACTTCGGCGCCTTCGTGAACTTCCTCGGCGCCAAGGACGGCCTGGTGCACATCTCCGAACTGTCCGACCAGCGCGTCGGCAAGGTGACCGACGTCGTCAACGAAGGCGACATGGTCAAGGTGAAGTGCGTGTCGTTCGACGACCGCGGCCGCGTGAAGCTGTCGATGCGCCAAGTCGACCAGACCACCGGCGAGGACCTGAGCGAGAAGGTCGCGAGTTAAGCGCCGCGGCTTTTCGCCTGGAGCTGACGAAGGGCGGTACCCCGCGGGGTGCCGCCCTTTTTCTGTTTCGTCGATACCGTGCCGGGCGGCTGCGTCGCGAAGTGGATGCACCACAGAGGGCACAAAGGACACAGAGCCCGAGGCGCTGGCCGGCGGCTTGTCCGGCCCAGCCCGGTATCGCCCTGCACCGGCGCTTTCACGTCCAGGACTCCCCCACAGTCTCATGCTGAGGAGGCCCGAAGGGCCGTCTCGAAGCACGCCGACGGGTGGCGACGCACCACCGGATTCCCCCTCCAATGGGAGGAGGGGGGACCCGCTGCTGGCGTTGCGGGAAACCGGCGCGGTTTGTGTCGCGGCCGAAGGTTTTGGCGCCCGGGAGGCCCCGGCAGCCGTCGGAGTCCTTCGAGACGGGCGCTTGCGCGCCCTCCTCAGGATGAGGCTATCGGTTTGATTTCAATAGGTTGATGCTTGCGGGGCCGGGCACAGTGCTGGCGCGCGCCTCGGGCTCTGTGCCCTTCGTGCCCTCTGTGGTGAACCCACTTCGCGACGCAGCCGAGCGGCACGCCGTCGCAAGCGAAGCTAGCTCTCCAGCTCGCTCCGTCCCTCGAAGTGCTGCAGCGCCTCCGGGTTCGCCAGCGCCTCCTTGTTCTTCACGGGCTTGCCGTGGACCACGTCGCGCACGGCGAGTTCGACGATCTTGCCCGAGCGGGTGCGCGGGATGTCCGGGACCTCCAGGACCTTGGCCGGCACGTGGCGCGGGCTGGCGCCGGACTTGATCTGCTGCTTGACCCGGGTGACCAGCTCGTCGGTCAGCCGGTGGCCCTCGTTCAGGCGGACGAACAGGACGACCCGCTGGTCGTCGCCGACGTCCTGACCGATCACGATCGATTCGGCGATCTCCGGCAGCTTCTCCACCTGGCGGTAGATCTCCGCCGTGCCGATCCGCACCCCGCCCGGGTTGAGCGTGGCATCCGAGCGGCCGTAGATCACCACCCCGCCGGTCTCGCTATTGATCGCCGCGAAGTCGCCGTGGTGCCAGGTGTCCTTGTAGGTGGCGAAATAGGCGTTGAAGAAGCGCTCGCCGTCCGGATCGTTCCAGAACTTGACCGGCATCGACGGGAACGGCTTGCGGCAGACCAGTTCGCCCTTCTGGTCGCGCACGCTGTTGCCCTGGTCGTCGTAGATGTCGACGTCCATCGCCAGGCAGCGCGCCTGGATCTCGCCGCGGTAGACCGGGCCGATCGGGTTGCCGGCGACGAAGCAGCCGACGATGTCCGTGCCGCCGGCGATCGAGGACAGGCAGATGTCCTGCTTGATGTTGTTGTAGACGACGTCGAAGCCTTCGGCGAGCAGCGGCGAACCGGTCGACATCAGGGTGCGCACGGACGTCAGATCGAACTCGTCGCCCGGCTTGGCACCCTGATTGCCCAGCGCGTCGATGAACTTCGCGCTGGTGCCGAAGTGGGTCATGCACTCCGCCTCCGCCATCCGGAACAGGATCCGCCAGTCCGGATAGAACGGCGAGCCGTCGTACAGCAGCACCGTGGCGCGGCTGGCGAGCGCGGAGACGATCCAGTTCCACATCATCCAGCCGCACGTCGTAAAGTAGAACGGCCGGTCGCCCGGGCGCACGTCGGTCTGCAGCTGGTGCTCCTTCAGGTGCTGCAGCAGCGTGCCGCCGGCGCCGTGGACGATGCACTTCGGCTTCCCGGTCGTGCCCGAGGAGAACAGGATGTAGAGCGGCGCGTTGAACGGCATCTGGACGAAGTCGATCGCGCCGCCCGGGTAGCGCTCCTCCCAGGCGTCCATCCGCTCCGCGCCGTCGATGCCCGAGGGGTCGCCGTCGCCGGCGTAGTTGATCAGCAGCGTCTTCTGCACGCTCGGCAGCTGCTTCACCACCTCCGCGACGTTGGGGGCGGATGGCCGGACCTTGCCGTTGTAGTGGTAGGCGTCGACCGCGAACAGCACCTTGGGCTCGATCTGGCCGAACCGGTCGAGCACGCCCTGCGGCCCGAAGTCGGGCGAGCAGGAGGAGAAGATCGCGCCCAGGCTGGCTGTGGCCAGCATGACGATCATCGTCTCCGGCATGTTGGGCAGGTAGGCCGCCACGCGGTCGCCGGGGCCCACGCCCAGATCCTTCAGGCCCTGCGCCACTTTGGAGACGCGCTGGTAGAGCGCGTCGTGGCTGAGCCGGGTGTTAACCTGATCCTCGCCCCAGAACACGATGGCGTCGCCGCGGCCCTGCTGCTGCAGCAGGTTCTCCGCGAAGTTCAGCTTGGCGTCCGGGAAGAAGGCCGCGCCCGGCATCTTGTCGAAGTCCGAGGTGACCCGCTCGCCGCGCGTCTCGGCGACCACGCCGCAGAAATCCCAGAGCGCCGACCAGAAGGTCTCCACGTTTTCCCGGCTGGCGCGCGACCATTCCCAAAGTGCGGCGTAGTCCTGCGCCTCGACCCCGTGTTGACGCTTCAGATGGTCCATGAAGCCCGACAGACGGGTGGCGGCGATCCGCTCCCGCGACGGCTGCCAGAGCATTTCGGGCGTCTGGACATCGGGCGTCTGGGCGGACATTGCGGGCCTCTCTCCTTGAAGCGATGTCACGTTGAACGTTTCCGGGCGGCTCGGGTCGCCGGGGTGCAGTCTACCGGAAGCTGACGCTGGGCAGCCAGGTTACGATCTCCGGGAAGAAGAACACGATGGCGAGACCGGCCAACTGCAGCAGGATGTAGGGTGCGACGCCCTTGTAGATGTCGACCACGTCGATTTCGGGGGGACACACCCCTTTGACGTAGAAGATCGCGAAGCCGACCGGCGGGGTCAGGAACGAGGTCTGCAGGCAGACCGCGAACATGATCGTGAACCATACCAGATCGAAGCCGAGGTTGATCACCACCGGCGCCACCAGGGGCAGCACGATCAGCGTGATCTCCACCCAGTCGAGGAAGAAGCCGAGCAGGAAGACCACGAACAGGATCGTCAGCAGGATGCCCGAGGGCGGGAACGGCAGACCCAACAGCGCGTCCTCGATCACCCGGTCGCCGCCCAGCCCGCGCAGCACCACGGCGAACGCGGTGGCGCCCAGGAAGATGGCGAAAATGAACGAGGCCGTGCGGGTGGTCTGGGTCAGGCTGTCCTTCAGCACCTGCCAGGTAAGCCGGCGGTTGGCGGCGGCCAGCAGCATCGCGCCCACCGCGCCGACGCCGGACGCCTCGGTCGGGGTGGCGAGGCCGGCGAAGATCGAACCGAGGACGGCCAGGATCAGCGCGGCCGTCGGCACCACCGCGACCAGAACGTCCCAGAACACCTTCGGCGTGATCTTGGGCAGGTCGTCGGGAAGCGGCACGCTTTTCGGACTGACGAGGCCGAGGGTCAGCACGTAGGCGATGTACATCGCGCCCAGCATCAGCCCGGGGAAGAAGGCGCCCAGGAACAGGTCGCCCACGCTCGCCTCCGGCCGGGCCAGGCGGTCGGCCATCAGCACCAGCATGATCGACGGCGGGATCAGGATGCCGAGCGTGCCGGTGGCGCAGCTGGTGCCGACCGTGAGCGATTTGGAATAGCCATTCTTCAGCATCACCGGGATCGACAGCATGCCCAGCAGCACCACGCTGGCGCCGATGATCCCGGTGGTCGCCGCCAACAGCACGCCCAGGACGATCACCGTGATCGCGTAGCCGCCGCGCACCGCGCCGAACAGCTTCACCATGTTGTTCATCAGCTTTTCGGCCACGCCCGACTTGTCGAGCATGATTCCCATGAAGATGAACATCGGCAGCGCGACCAGCGTGATGTTGTCGACCAGCGACCACAGCCGCTCCGGCAGCAGGCCGATCGAGCTGCCCCAGTCGAACCACAGGTCGGCGCCGAACTGCTCGACGGCGAGGATCCCAACCATCGTCCAGATCACCGCCGTGCCGCCCAGCACCCAGGCGACCGGGAAGCCGGTGAACAGCAGGACGCCGAAGGTGGCGAACATGCCGATGACGAAGATTTCTTCCAGGCCCACGGTGTCTTGCGTCCGTTGCGCGCGTGTTGGATCGGTCGTCAGGGGAAGGGACCGGGCCGGTCGGGCAAGGTCGGCGCGGCCGGACCGCGCGACGGCACGCCCGGCTTACCGCCCTTCGTCGTCGTCGGCGAGCGCGCTGACGTTCGTGGCGCGGACGATCGGGTCCTGCCCGACGGGCTTCGGCCAGCCGAACAGCAGCGCGGTACATTTCATCAGGCGGGACAGCACGGCCACGACCAGCAGCGCGAAGCCGAACGGCAGGAAGAACTTGATCGCGAAGCGATAGGGCAGCCCCGCCGGTGCCTGACTGACCTCCCCCTGCAGGTAGGACGACCAGAAGTACGGCCCGCTGAGATAAAGTCCGATCCCGGCGAACGGCAGCAGCAGGAACAGCAGCCCGAACAGTTCGATCCAGGTTTGCTTCTTCACGCTCATGCGTTCATGCACCACGTCGACGCGGACGTGGTCGTCGGAAACCAGCGTGTAGGACAGTCCGACCAGCCACGCGGCCCCGCAGAGATGCCACTCGATCTCCTCCGCCATCACCGAGCCGGCGCCGAAGGCGTAGCGGCCGATCACGGCGACCAGGATCACACCCAGCACGCCCAGCCACAGGAAGGAAAAGGCGAAACCGAGTCCGCGCAGCGTGCGGTCGATCGCCAGCGACGGCCGGGTGGTCGGCAGTTCGGTGTGGTGAACGAAGTCGCTTTCGACGACCGAATGCGGCGGGGTCTGGCTTTCGTTGGCCATGGCTCGCGTCCGAGTTCTAGAGCAATATGCTAAAAGGTGGAACCACCTTTCAGCTGAATCTTGCTGTTTCTTCAAGAAGTTAGAGCGAATTTCAGCCTGAAGGCCGATCCGGCATCCAAGCATTTCGCTCTAGAGCGCGATCGCTGACGGTGACTTCACCTCCGGCGGGAATCGCGCTCTATCTTTTTGAAGATAGAGCAACATTCGAGAGCAAGGCGATTCCACCTTGCCCGGTTTTTATTCTAACGGGGCCGAAGCGGCCCGCACGGCTGCGCACGACCGCAAACGCTCCAGCAAACGCCCGAGCGCAGGCGCACCCCGAACGTACCGGGACGCGGCGTCTCGCGGCAGCCGTGACGAAAAGCGTGA
>CAYRCO010000079.1:0-1718 GCA_964422775.1 uncultured Rhodovibrio sp. | reverse complement strand
GGCCGGACGCGAGCCCCCAGCGTCGGGGCTCGGTACCGGGCCGGCGGCAGTCCGTCAGGTCAGGCGGTTAGTCGGCGCTCTCGTCGCCGAGATCGGCCGGCAGATAGGCCCGCTTGTCCCAGACCTGGTAGCTCTCCTGGAACTCCTGCTGGCTCTCGTAGACGCGCGCGAAGTCCTTGTCATTCTCGGCCTCTTCCTTGAGCACCTCGCGGGTCACTTCCTGCAGCTCGCGCAGGACGCTGCGCGGGATCTGGTCGGCCTGCACGCCCTTCTCCTGGAAGCCTTGCAGGACCTTGCCGTTCTTGTACTCACCCTCGGCGAGACCGCGCATCGTGGCCGCGGTGCAGGTGGTCTCGATCAGCGCCTTCTGCTGATCGGTGGTGGATTCCCACTCGTCCTTGTTGATCAGCATGTACTGCGCGGTGAACGGCTGGTGCCAGCCCGGGAACAGGTTGTAGTTGACCACCTTGTCGAAGCCCAGGATCTGGTCGATCGCCGGCATGGAGAACTCGGTGGCGTCGATCGTGCCGGTCTGCAGCGCCTGGAACAGCTCGCCGCCGGGCATCATCGTGACCGACGCGCCGAGCTTCTCCAGGACCTTGCCGCCCAGGCCGGCGAAGCGGATCTTCATGCCCTTGTAGTCGTCCAGGCTCTCGATCGGGCTGGAGTACCAGCCGGCAGTCTCCGGGCCGATAATGCCGCACAGCTGGGCGTGCACGTTGAAGCCCTTGTTGGCGTAGACTTCCTGCAGCATGTCGTGGCCGGGGCCGTAGTAGTACCAGCCGGCGAACGCCCATGGCTTCAGACCGAACGGCACGGCCGCGAACAGCGGCACCGCCGGGACCTTGCCCTGGTCGTAGCCGATCCAGGTATAGCCGGCCGCGACCTTGCCGCCGGAGACCGACTCCAGGATGTCGAACGGGGGCACCAGCTTGCCCGGCTCGTAGACGCGAACCTGCACGGAGCCGCCGGAAGCGGCATTCAGTTGCTCGGCGACATACTTCGACGGCGAGCCCAGGCCGGGCAGATCGGACGAGAAGGCGATCGGCATCTTCCAGCGGATGTCGTCCGCCTGCGCGGGCGCGGCGGTCAGGCCGGCCATGGCGCCGGCAAGCGCGAACGCGCCGACGGCCGTCTTGAGCTTAGAAATCGGCATAAAGACGTAAACCTCCCTGTGGGTGCCCCGCGCAACACGCACATGTCACATTGGCGGGGCGTCGTCTGTCGATGGGTTTTCCGACGCGAGGATGCGCTTGGCGAGCCTTCGCGCGGTTGCGGATCTTGCTGCCCGTTTAAGCCGGCTGAAGCGGCCGGAAAGTACGCCGAAAGCTAGCCGTTCAACGCCGATGTCACAAGGCAAGATGTGGTGCTTCGCCGCAGTGCGAAAAAAACCGTGCGCAGACGGGGCGTTGCACCGTGGCGTTGAACTGCGGCGTTGAACTGCGCCGTTGAGCTGCGGCGTTGAACCGGCGCGCATGCCCTGGAGCGTTACCCCGGGCCTGGGCCGGCGCCGTATCGTCGCACGGCCCATCGCCGAGCCCGGACATATAAACCGTCGTCCCGGGCGCGGGCGCGCTCGCGTGCATGCGTGCATGACGGCCCTGCAAGCTTGCCTTTTGCCCCGTACCGGGCGGCCCGGCTAGCCTTGCGCCATCATGCCGTCCGACACGCCAGACCCCCAGAAGGCCGCGCTTTCGGCCCGCCGGATCGCGCGCCTG
>CAYRCO010000078.1:0-11993 GCA_964422775.1 uncultured Rhodovibrio sp. | reverse complement strand
ATTCTTTCGGACTTTTGGCGTCCTGGTTGCAAAGACCGCTACAGGTCCGCCACGTGCGGGGCCGGGTGATTGTGGCGATCCAGCAGGTCCTTTTGCCGGGCGGCGACCGTGTCGACGTCGAAGCCTTCGACCATCTCGTTGAACAGGCGGTGCCAGTTGACGTGCGCGTCCAGGCGCATGAATAGCGCGCCCAGGCCGACGCTGGCGCGGTCCATGAACACGAACTCGCGCGGCATCTCGACGCCGCCTGCTTCCTTCAGCAGCTTGCGCACCTCCTCGACCTTGCGCCGTCCGGTCTCGACGTTGTTGGTCGAGTTTACCGACTGCGCGCTGTCGGTCAGGACCGGACCGTAGATGAATCGGGCCCAGTCGTTCAGCGCGTCGACGAGGTCGTTGGAGAGGTTCTGGAAGTTCCAGCAGCGGTAGGCATACGCAGCCTTGTCGCGGTCATTGTCGCGCAGCGCCTCGTACAGCCGGATCACGCCCTCGACGAAGGTCGCGGGGAAGACGCGGATGCAGCCGTAGTCCAGCAGGTTGATGCTGCGGTCCTCGCGGATCGTGTAGTTGCCGAAGTGCGGGTCGCCGTGGATCACCGCGTAGTCGTAGAGCGGCTTGTACCAGAGACGGAACATCTGGGTGGCGATCTCGTCGCGCACCTCCTGGGGATACTCCGCCGCCTCCATGATCGGCCGGCCCGGCAGCCACTCGGCCGTTAGCAGGCGGCCGGTCGAGAGCTCGTGGATCGGCTCGGGCACGTGGACGCCCGGCTCGTCGCGCAGCATCTCGCGGTACATCGCGATCCGGCGGAACTCGAGCGAATAGTCCAGCTCCTCGAAGATCCGCTCCTTCAGCTCTTCCACGATCCGGCCGGTGCGCACGGAGCCTTCGTAGCGCTCGAACATGTTGAGCAGCCAGCCGGCCTGCTTCAGGTCGGATTCCACCGTATCCTGCATGCCCGGGTATTGCAGCTTGCAGGCGACCTCGCGGCCGTCGTACAGCTGGCCCAGATGCACCTGACCGAGCGAGGCCGCGGCCTTGGGCTCCAGGTCGAACTCGGCGAAGCGCTTGCGCCAGCCCTGTCCCAGCTCGTGCGCCATCCGGCGCTTGACGAACGGGCGACCCATTGGCGGCGCGTTCGACTGCAGCTCGGCCAGCTCGCGGGCGTACTCGGGTGGCAGCAGGTCGGGTAGCGAGGCGATCAGCTGAGCGAACTTGACCAGCGGACCGCGCAGCGTGCCCAGTGCCTCCTTCAGCGCCTGCGCCTCGCGCTCCCGGTCGCCGCCGAAGCCGGTGCGCTGGCGCAGCTGGTTGAACAGCACACTGCCGGCTGTGGAACCGATCTTGAGATTGCGACGGGTACCGCGGAGGGTTTCTTCGGAGGTAATGTCGCTCATATGGCGCCTTTGGCGGTGGTGGTGCGGCCCGTCTGTGTACGATACGCCTGCCGGCCGAGCTTGGATCGCGCGCGCACGACGAAGGCATCCATCATGCGCTTCGAAACCGCGTCGAACAGCTTGCTGGCCAACATGTTCAGCCGCCGGCCGCGGAAGCTGAAGGTCACGTGGAAGCGGACTTGGGTGCCGCCGTCGACTGGCGTGAAGGTCCAGGTGCCGGCCAGGTTGGACAGCGGCCCGTCGAGATAACGGAAGGCGATACGCCGGTTCCCGCGGTCCAGCTGGACGCGGCTCGTAAAGCTCTCCCGCAGGCCGCGCACGCCCACCGACAGCCGCGCGTCGAAACCGTCGTCCCGCCGCTGGGTGATCCGGCTCTCGACGCAGAACGGCGCGAACTCCTCGTACTTGTCGACGTCGGCGACGAGGTCGAACAGCTGTTCGGCGTCGTAGGGGAGCGTGCGCGCGGTATCGAACTCCATGCCTGGCTCCTCGCGGGTGTGCCCGTCCGCTGGTTTGGTGTGCCAAAAATTCGAGATCGGCGGGCGCGGATACCATGCGCCCCATGGTCGCGGGCGCAGCCGCGGCCGATCCTTCCAATTGCGAACATGGCCGCTTGGAGTGCGATCTGAAAGGGCCGCGCACGAAAACCGGTCGCGGGAGCGGCGCGGTCAGGCCTCATACCAGGCGGCGCCAGGGGCGTCGTGCAGGTAGCCGTTGGCGAGCGGAACGTCCCCGCACAGCCCCTCGATGCGGTCGAGCGCCCCCGGAGGATCGGCCCGCCCGTCCAGCAGATCGCGGAACACGCGCGCCACGGCGACCATGTCGACGTCCTGCGGCAGAAGTCGAAACGCATGCACACCGTGCGCCCGAAGATCGGGCAGGTCGCCGGCTAGGCAGGCGTAGGCGTGGGACAGCGTCTGGACCCCGTTCACGGCCAGGAATGGCTGATCGTCCAGCGTGTCGACCGGCAGTCCGTCCGGATCGTCGGCACAGGCGTACTGGCAGGTCGCCTTGTCCCGACCGTAAGCACGGGCGTGATAGCAGCGGGCCGAGATCGCAAGCGGCCAGCGTCCGAACGCTTGCAGTTCCAACATAGGCACCTCGTCCGCGGGCAATCCGGCCAGGTGGCGCACGGAGGCCGGCGGCAATTCGGGCGGCGGCACCACGCGGACGATCCCCTGCTGATGCAGATGGCGTAACGTCGCCTCGTTGTAGCTGTTGATTCCGGGTCCGGCGACCGCGGGCCGCAGGCCGTCGCGCTGCAGCAGGCCGAGCGCGGCCATGTCGTTGACCTCGACCGGCAAACCGTGACCGGCCAGCTCACGCACCAGCCCCACGTCCCAGTCGCTGCCGACCAGCGCCGGCGTTGCGATCACGACCCGTTTGCCCGCGCGCTGCAAACGGTCGATGACATCCTCAAGGTAGGGTCGGTTGAACGGCCAGCGTTTCGGGCATACGACCTCGCCCAGCGTAACCGTGTCGACCGGCGCCTCTTCGGCGATCCGATAGTGGAAGTCCCGCCAGGCCTCGCCCGGCCAGTGCAGCAGCAGCGGCCCGAGGGTGAGCTCCGCGCTTGCGAGATCGGTCATCATTGCCAGTCCTTCCGATAGGCGCCGGTCGAGCCGCGCGCGCCTTCCGCGAGGTCCGTGAGCGCGTCGGCCGCCGGGGTTTCGCCGCGCAGCGCGGCATCCCGCAGGGCCCGCATGTTGCGAACCGCCTGGGCGACGTACGCCCGCCCGCGCTGGCGCCCCTCGATCTTCAGCGCCGACACGCCGGCCGCCACCAGATCCTGCATCACGCTGGCCGCGTTCAGGCTGGTCGGCTCCTCGAAGATATGCGTATCGTCGCCGCGGACCCGGAAGCGGCCCTTGCACAGCGTCGGATAGCCGGCCGCCTGCCCATCGGCGAAGCGATTGATGGTGAATTCACCCAACTGCGTCACCAGACCGTCCGCGCGCTGGCGGTACTGCACGTCCGCGGCCGGCGAGCAGACGCCGACGGTGTTGGGCGACTTGCCGGTCGCGTAGGACGACAGGAAGCAGCGTCCCTCCGCCATCGGGCACAGGCCGCCGAAGACGAACACCTCGTACTCCACGTCCGTTTGCGCCCCCATGGCGCGGATGTCTTGAACCGTCAGCACGCGCGGCAACACGGCCCGGCGGATGCCGAAGCTGCGGCGGTAGAACTCCAGCGCTTCCGGATGCGCGGCACTCGCTTGCACACTGAGGTGCAGGCGCAGATCCGGGCGCTCCTGCGCGGCGATTGCGAGCACGCCGAGGTCGGACAGGATCGCCGCGTCCACGCCGATCCGCTCGGCGTCCGCCAGCGCCCGGCGCCAGGGGCCGAGGTCCCCGGCCCGGGCGAAGGTGTTGACCGCGAGATACAGCTTGCTGCCGCGGGCATGGGCGTAGGCGCACGCCTCCTCGAGCTCGCGCCGGGAGAAGTTCAGGCCCGGGAAGTTTCGGGCGTTGGTTTCGTCCCGGAAACCGACGTAGACCGCGTCGGCGCCCGCGTCGACGGCGGCGCGCAGGGCAGCCGGCGTGCCGGCCGGGCAGACCAGTTCGGGGCCGCCGCGGCTCATGGCGCGGTCTCCTCGCGCGTCTGCGTGCCGGACGCCGCGCTCCGCCCGCCGCGCGGCTGCTTGCGGCGCAGACGCTGCACCTCCGTGCGCAACTCGGCGAGTTCCTCGGTCTGCGCGTCCAGGCGCCGCTGCAACGGGGCCCTGATATCGGCTTTCAGCGCGTCAAGCCCGGCGGAGGCCCGAGCGTACAGGCCGGCCGTGTGCGCCATCGCCCGCGCGGCCGGACGGTGCAGCGGCCCCGCCAGGACGGCCAGCTCGGCTGCCAGATCGAGCTCGGCGCCGTCGAGCGCGTTGCGCAGCGCCACGAGCACGTCGGTGTTGCCGCTCACCTCGATCTCCCGGGCGAAAAACATCGCATCGCCGTCGCCGCTGCCCTGCGCGCAGGCCAGCAGCCGTTCGACCGGGCCGGTCACGGTCGCATGGGCTTGCGGGGCGGGATCGTCCGCGTGCCGGCCGACCCTGATCTCGGCCCCCTGACCGTCCAGGACAATCAGCGCCCACCACGGCAAGTCGGTCGCGACCAACAACAGCCGGGCCCTGCCCACGTCCGCGACGCGCTCCAGCACGTCCGGATAGCGCGCGCTCAACCTGTCAGCCAGACGCTGCAGCGCCGTTTCCAGCGGCGCCCTCGGCAAGGGCCGCAGCAACACCGCGACCGGTGTCAGCGGCGTCAGGCTCGTGACCCCGATACTCACACGCCACCTCCGAATTCGCCCTCAAGACACGGCTCATATTCAATAAAGCGGGACTATTGAACATGACCTGGATCAATCGCGATCACACTATGATCCGATCTTTTCTTGCTCTTATTACAGTTCTAAATGGCGTTCGCGCGGTCTACGCGCACGCAGGAGCCGTTCGCCCCGCTTCTGACGGCGTACGTGTGCTGCGCGTACGTACAGCTGTCGGGCGCCGTGTTTCACGATCGTGCCGCTATGCACACACGCCATCCCGGGCGTGTCCGGACCGGATAAATCCGCCTTTTGACGCCGGCTGTTCGCTCTACCAATTTCCAGGGTGCGGCGATGGCGAAGGCCGCGGCAAACCTCGGGTCAGAAGGAACGGCGAGATGCAGGTCGAGCAGCAGATGGACAACCGGTACAACGTGATCGACAAGGCGGTCAGCGACATGGCGGGCGGCACCGTGAAACTTAAGCACTTGGTGTACGCCCTGGTGGCGTTCACCGCGCCGCTGGCGGTCGGCATGCTGGCGATGGGCGGACTGACGTAACCGCCGCCCGGTCACGTCGTCGCGGGCGTACGTCGCCGGCGCGTACGCCCGGTCGTCCCTCCCCGACACGACGCCGGCAGTTCGACGACAACCCTCCAGCTTCCCCCTTCCCCGCCGGGCGCCTTGCCTCGGCGGGGTATTTTTTGGGTTACTGAACGACGTAGCTGACACCGTCCGTGGTGCAGCGATAGGCCGGCTTCAGCCGCGGGCCGTCGATCGGCTCGCAGTCGCGGTTCGTCGCGGGGTCGTCGGCGCGCGCGACGTTACGCATCGGGGCCGGCGGGTCGAAGTCGGGCAGCCACGCCCAGAAACTGCCGGGAACCCGCGCGCCCGGGATCGGCACCTGCCGGCTCGGATCCGCGATCGGGCGATCCAGCCGCCGCACGGTGACGCGGTCGCGGCGATCGCGGGTCGCAACCTCCCGGCTGGCGGCGGCCCGGTCCAAATCGCGCCCGACCGCGGCCCCGGCGAGCGCGCCCAAACCGGCCCCGCCCGCGGTCGCAGCCAGTTGGCCGCTCCCCTGCCCGACTTGCGCCCCGGCGAGCCCACCGGTGGCACCGCCCACAACGCCGCCCACCTGCTCGCGCGGGCCGCTGCCGCAGGCGGTCAGGGCAACCGCTGAGAACATGACAGCAGCGAGACGCAGGCGAGTCTTGGTCGGCTTCATCGCGTTCATGACAATCCTCCAAAGCCCGGAAGGTTAGCTTAACGCCAGCGCTCCGCCAGCGCCTGCATCGTCTCCAGGGCGACGAACCGGCCGAGCGCCGCCACCCGCACGCTCTTGGTGCCCTTATCCTCGACGTAGCCGCCGGCGGTGGCCTTCCACGCGCGCTGTTGGCTTTCCAGCTCCTTGCGCCCGCGGGTCACCATGTCGGCCACGATCACCCCGTCGGTCATGCGCGTCACCTGCACGCGGAAGGCGGTGTCGAGCGGTGCGTCGGCGTCGTCCAGCATGGTGATCTGCACCAAAAGGTCGACGAACGACTTGAGCGCCTCGGTCTCCACCAGCTGGGCGTCATCCAGGCGCTCCTGCCCGGCGCCGCGACCGATGTTGCTGTCCGTGATCCGCATGATCGCGGCCCGGTCGACCAGTTCCGCCCCGCTCGCCAGCATCGGGCGGCTGAACCCGGCCTCGAACTCCGCCGCGGCCAGCGGGTCCAAGCGGGGCTCGCGGTCGTCCTGACCGGCGTTGCCCTCGAGCACGATCGCGCCGCTATCGGTGCTTTCCATGCGCATGCGGCCCTGCCGGCCGTCGCTGCCCTGGAACGTGCCGGCGCCGGTGGCGCGCTGCTCGATCCGCAGCCGTCCGAGCGCGACCCACTGGCTCAAGCGGTCGGAGAACGGCCGGTTCCAGTAGATCGCCAGCCGCGGCGATCCGGCGTTGGCGTAGGCGCGCGCGAAGTCCGCGCGGATCGCGGCGGCGCCGGGGCCGTCATCCTCTTCCGACTGGCCGTCGCGGGCGCCGCCGTCGAGGACGGCCGGCAGATTGGTCCGGTACTCCTGCGCGAGCGCCGGCGCGGTGCCTGCCGCTACGCCCAGCAGTGCCGCGACGATCGCAGCCGAGGCCGTGAACGGTGCAAAGCCGTGGCGGGGGCTCATGACCCCTCCCGCAACTCGATGTAATAGGTGTCGACCGCCTCCTGACGCGTGGAGGTCGCCTGGTAGGTGGCGATGGTGTGCGGCGCCAGTTGGACGCGCTTCCAGGCGGTCGGCGGCTCGACTTCGGCCTGCGCCTGATCCAGGAAATGGGTCCGCCCCTCGACCTGAAGGGCAAAATCGGTGCAGTTCACGATCCGGGTGCGCGCCTCCACCTGACCGCCCGGGAGGCGCTTGGCGTTGGTCGACTGCACCAGCACCTTGTTGCTGATCGCCTTGTCGGTGACGTTGACCGCGTTGAGCGGGATGTCGGCGATCGATCCGGGCGTCTGCGGGACCATCACGGGGCCGGTCTGCTCCGCCTCGGCCAACTGCTGCTTATAGGCGCGGAAGTCGCAGGCGGGCCCCGGGGTGACGGTACTGCTGCAGGCCGCAAGCGCGGCTGCGGCCAGCAGCAGGCCGGCGAGCGCGGCGGGGCGGCGCCCGAAGGCGGGGGTCGTGGGGATCATGGGCTTCATCGGCTCCTACATTGGGCGTCTGCGCGCGGGCGACTAGTCGGTCGTACTGCCGGGCGCGGCGTCGGGGATGTCGGTCGCGCTATGCGCGCGCGTCCAGGCGATCGCGCAGGGGCCGGGGTTGGTCACGGGCGCGGTCGTGCGCGCCATCACAGCCCCGCCGCGGTCGGTGAACCGGGCGGTAACCTCGTCGGGGACCGGCTCGGCGGCGAGCGTGGCGAGGTGGACCCGGTCCGGCAGGTTGTCCCAGGCGCGCAGGTCGGCTTCCGGCCGCGTGGCGGCGGAGATTCCCTTGGCGATCAGGCCCGCGGCGATCACAGCCAGACCGGCGGCGACGCTTCCCCGGTTATTGTCGTAGGCGCCGTAGGTCATCGCGGCGGCCCCGCCCTGGATCGCGGCGTCGCCGACCGCGTCGCTGGCCTGCTTGAACTTCGCCTGGCCTTCCAGGATACGGTCGATCTGCCGGCCGCCGCGCGTGCTGGCCTGGAAATAGATGTCCTCCGCCTCGGTCAACTTAACCTCACTGGCCGCGTCCGTGTCCTCGCCAGCGACGTCCATCTCCACGGCGCGGTCACGGAAGCCGTCCGCGCGTTCTAACGCGAGCGCCTCGTCGTATTCGCCGACCGCCACCTTGCGCGGCGCCAGGCCGGTTTCGCCCAGCAGCAGAAGGTTGGCGTCCTCGGCCGGCGGATCGAGGTCGGCGTTGTACTCCTGCGCCTCCTCGAACGCCTGGAACGCCAGGCCGGGATCGTCCGAACAGTGCGACGCCCAGCCGGAAAGGTAGGCGAGCAGGGCGGCGTCCTGGCTGTAGGTTTCCTCCTGTGCCAGCGTGTCCTGCAGCAAGCCGCCCTTAAAGGACGCCCGCGCGTTCTCGTAGTCGCCTTCGCGCAGGTACAACAGCCCGCGGTAGTAGTACGCCATCATGCGCTCGTAGGGCTCGCCCTTGAACGCCTTGTAGTTTTCCTTGACCCAGTTGCTGCGCGCTTGCTCGGCCTGCTCATTCTCGGCGTAGACCGCCTCGATCCCCAAGAGCGCCTTGTCGAACGAACGCTCGGCGGTGTCCCAGGCGCCGATCTGCATCGCCGCCAAGCCGGCGCGCATATGGTTCAGCACCGCATTGCGCTCACCCTGCGTCATGACCTTGGCGTACAGGCGGTGCAGTTCCGCCGGCTTGTCCGAGAGGTAGAGCTCCATCTCCGCAGGCGGCACCTCGATCTCGCGTTCGTGCTGCTGCACCGACGCGCACCCGGACAGAGCGGTCGCCGCCAGCATCACCCCGGCGAGCCGGCCGCGCATCCGGCCCCTTAGGTTTCCAGCCTGCATCCACTCACCCCGCCGTCGCACGTGCGCTTAGCCGGTCCCCGGCCCGCCGCCGGGGTGTCCGTATAGGTATCGCCGGCCCCTCAGCGATAAATCACGTCGTCTTGGGCGGCCTTGGAGAACTCGTAGATTCCGCTCCAGACGATCGTGCCGTATTCCAGATCCAGCATCTCGAAGGTGATCTGGTTGTAGCGCTGCGCCGTCCCGGTCGAGCGGTCGCGCGCATCCAGGGAGCTGATCGTGCCAACCAGCCGGTAGTCGGCACCGGCGGTGGCTTCGGTCAGACCGGTGGTTGCGCTGTCGACCTTCCCGTCTCGCTTGAGCTGGCGTTCCTTCTCCACCGCGTCGGCGTACTGCCGGCCGACGAACACCATCCGCCCGTTCGCCGCGCGCGACAGGCCGACGCGCAGCCGGTTCACGACCAGCTGCTTGTCGATCCGCTGGCTGGAGCGGTTCTCGAAATACGCGCCGTCGATGATCACCCGCGGCGGCGTCCCGCCATCGGCCGTCAGCTGCGGGTTGGTCAGCATGTCGCGCATCATCTGGTCGGTCATCGACACGATGTCTTGGGATTCGATGCCGACGCCGCTGACCGCGCCGCGTGTCTGCGGGTCCTGATAGGTGGTGGGCGTGCCGGCGGTGTTGTCAACGCCGGTCGAACAGGCGGCGAGCGTCAGGCCCGCCAGAAGCACCGCCGAAGCGGTCGAAATGCGCATGTAGTCCCCGCTGAGAATTTCGACTCCGGCCCCGGCGCCAATGCCGGACCCGGTTTTCCGGTGGCGGACGACTGCACGCCGCCCGCCTAGGTCGGATGCCCGATTAAAGCCGACGTATGGTTGCGGGCGCAACGTGCAATTGACGGCCGGCTTAACACGCGAGACGGGCCCGCGGCGGCGGACGCCGCGGGCCCAGGCAGCCTCGCGCGGCCTTATTCGGTCACGGTGATCGTGATCTTCTTAGACGCCACCGGCGGGTCGTGCGGCACGTGCTTCGCATCGCCCATCAGCAGCTGCAGCGTGTGCTCGCCGGGGGCCAGATCGAGCGTCGTCTGCGTCTGACCGCCGCCGAAATGCAGGTGGTTGTCGTCCGAAGGGATCGGCGAACTCAGGTTCGGCATGCCGGTATCGACGAGCAGATGGTGGTGACCGGTCTTGTCGTGATCCACACCGGACGGCGCAACGCCGATCCCCGACGTGCCGAAGCGAACCGTAACCGGGCTGGTCACCCGGTCCCCGTCGCCGGGGCTGATGAAGTAGACGTTGGCGCCCTCGGGCGCTGGCGTACGCTCCATCTCAGCGGCCGCGGCGAGCGGCAGGCTGACGGCCGCCGCGGCGGCCAAGGCAATCAGATGCTTGTTCATGGCGTGAACCTCCCCGTTGTATCGCCGGGCTTGCATGCTTGTTGTCGGCGACACCCCTAGAGGTATCACGCGCAGTCCAGCGGTCCAGAGGTTCGCGCAGATTTGCGTCCTGGGCGCGCACACTCTATGCCGCTTGCGACAGGCCCGCCGCCGATCGAGAGGAGTACGAGACCGGAGATGGCTTGGAGCACGGCACTGGTCGTGGCGCTGGGCAGCGCCCTGGGCGGCGTGGCCCGCGTCTGGGCTACCGTCCTGGTCGGCCGGCTGGCCGGCGAGGGGCTGCCCTGGGGCACGCTCACCGTCAACGTCGTGGGCTCGCTGCTGATCGGACTGGTCGCCAGCCTGAGTGCGCCCGAGGGCCGCTGGCTGGCGCATCCGCTGACCAAGCAGTTCTTCCTGCTGGGCGTGTTCGGGGGCTTCACCACTTTCAGTTCGTTCTCCCTGCAGACGCTGAACCTGCTGCGCGACGGCGAGGTGGTGAAGGCCGCCGCCTACGTCGGCGCGTCCGCGGTGCTGTGCGTGCTGGCCGCCTGGGCCGGCCATCTGCTGGCCGGCGCCGTCCAGCGCTAGCGACCGGCGGCTTGTCAGCCGTCGCTCCGATGCCAACCTGTCGGGCGGCAGCCGGCCCCACCCGATTCATTCATCCGCACATCAACGGGAGAGCTCGAGACATCATGCAATACCTGCACACGATGGTCCGGATCAGCGACATCGAGCAGTCGCTCGACTTCTACTGCAACAAGCTCGGCCTCGTGGAAATGAGCCGGCGCGATCTGGACAAGGCGGAGGCGACCCTGATCTTCCTGGCCGCCCCGGACGACGTCGAGCGGGCCGAGCAGGACCGGGCCCCGATGCTGGAGCTGACCTACAACTGGACCCCGGAGGAGTACACCGGCGGTCGCAATTTCGGCCATCTGGCGTTCCGCGTCGACGACATCTACGAAACCTGCCAGCGCCTGATGGACGGCGGCGTCACCATCAACCGCCCGCCGCGCGACGGCCAAATGGCGTTCGTCAAGTCGCCCGACGGCATCTCGGTCGAACTGTTGCAGAAGGGCGAGGCCAAGGCGCCGCAGGAGCCGTGGGCGTCGATGCAGAACATCGGCACCTGGTAAGGCCGCCGGTTTAGGGGTGAACGGATAACGAAGAGAGCCGGGCCGCCTTCGCAAGGCGCCCGGCTCCCACTGTTTCCATCGATGGCGTAAAGGCGGCTAATTCAGCGCCGCGCCCGGCTTCATTCCCATCGACTTCAGGATCTTCGCCACCGGGCAGAAACCGGTAAAGGCCATCTGCAGCAGGTGCGCGCCGAAGATCCCGGTCACCCACAGCCAGCCGGTGGCGTGAACCTGGCTCAGGATCACCGTCACCAGCACGATCGCGCCGATCAGCGCCATCACGATCCGGTCGAGCGTCATCTCGGGAGCCTCCTTTTTGTCCCATGCTTTCACCGCGCCCCAAACGTATGAGCGCTTTCGAATATTAATCGCGCCGGGGACAGGTCGAGGTCAAGCGGACAGATACGACCCTGCGATCGCTGGAGGCATACCGGCGGCGGGCGACGCTAGTCCTGCAGGACGTTCTGCATCGCCTTCATCTCGTCGAGCGCGCGCCCGGCGCCCCGAACGCCGCAGGTGAGCGGGTCCTCCGCGACCACGACCGCCAGCCCCGTGGCCTCGCGGATCGCCTCGTCTAGCCGGCTCAGGAGCGCACCGCCGCCCGTCATCACCAGGCCAGCGTCGACGATGTCGGCCGCCAGTTCCGGCGCGGTGCGCTCGAGCGCGTCCTTCACCCCCTCGATCACCGCCGTCACCGGTTCCGCCAGCGCCTGGGCGATTTCCAGTTCGGTCACGGTCACGGCCTTGGGCACGCCCGAGACGAGGTCGCGGCCGGACACCTGGATCGACCGGCCCTCGCCCTCCGGCTCCAGGGCGCTGCCGACCTCGCGCTTGATCCGCTCGGCCGTCGCCTCGCCGATCGCGACGTTGTGCAGTCGGCG
>CAYRCO010000077.1:0-12039 GCA_964422775.1 uncultured Rhodovibrio sp. | reverse complement strand
TCGCCGTACTTAGCGGCGGCGAAGGCCGGGACGTGGCGACCCGTGCCGACGGCGCGCCGCCGGCGCAGACCCGCGCGGACATCGTCGACCGCAACGGCCACGTGCTGGCGACGACGCTGCCCGTGGCCTCGCTCTACGCCGACCCGCGAGAGGTCGACGACGCCGCCAAGGTCGCCAACCAGCTGGCGCCGATCCTGACGGATTCCACCGCCGCGGAGCTGCAGGCGCTGCTCGACAGCACCAAGCACTTCGTCTGGCTGGAGCGCAAGCTGACCCCGCGCCAGCAGTACCAGGTCAACCGCCTGGGCAATCCCGCCCTGCGCTTCCAGGAGAGCGAGCGGCGCTTCTACCCCTACGGCGAACTGACCGCGCACGCGGTCGGTTACACCAACGTCGACGGCAAGGGGATCGCGGGGATCGAGCAGTCGTTCAACCAACTGCTCAAGGATTCCAACCAGCCCCTGCAGCTGTCGCTCGACGTGCGCGTGCAGCACATCCTGATGGAGGAGCTGCGCGCCAAGATGCAGGAGTTCGAGGGCATCGGCGCGGCCGGCGTGGTGATGGACGTGCGCACGGGCGAGCTATTGGCGATGGGCTCGCTGCCCACCTACGACCCGCACGAGCCGGGGCGTGCTGGCGACGACGCCACGTTCAACCGCGCCACGCTCGGCATCTACGAGATGGGCTCGACCTTCAAGATCTTCTCCACCGCCGCGGCGCTGGAGACGCAGGCGGTCGGGCTGTTCGACAAGTT
Organism: uncultured Rhodovibrio sp.; assembly: GCA_964422775.1. GTDB lineage: Bacteria > Pseudomonadota > Alphaproteobacteria > Kiloniellales > Rhodovibrionaceae > Rhodovibrio. The sequence goes on along the minus strand of CAYRCO010000077.1, from coordinate 11,285 downwards.
CGACGTCTCCGAGCCGATCCGGAAGGCCGGCTTCACCATCCGCGACTACAAGCCGAAAGAGGGCGAGCTGACGGTCCCGCAGATCTTCATGCACTCGTCCAACATCGGGACGGTGAAGATGGCGATGGAGACCGGCACACAGGTGCAGCAGACCACGCTGCGCGACCTGGGCCTGACCCGGCCGGTCAACCTGGAGGTGCCGGAGGTCGGCACGCCGATGGTGCCCAAACCCTGGCGCGAGATCAGCACCGTCACCGTCTCCTACGGTCACGGCATCGCGGTCAACGCCGTGCAGCTCGCAAGCGCGGTCGGAATCACGGTCAACGACGGCCTGCGCCACTCCCCCACTTTGCTGAAGCGCGATCCCGAGGACGTGGGCCAAGGCGAGCGGGTGTTCTCCCCCAAGACCAGCCGGCAGATGCGCGACCTGATGCGCCTGGTGGTGGAGTACGGCACCGGCAAGAACGCCGACGCCTACGGCTACCGCGTCGGCGGCAAGACCGGCACCGCGGACAAGCAGGAGCAGGGCCGCTACGGCGACCAGCGGATCTCCTCGTTCGTCGGCGCCTTCCCGATGGACGACCCGCGCTACGTGGTCTTCGCCATGGTCGACGAGCCGCAGGGCCAGGAACACACCTTCGGCTACGCCACCGGCGGATGGGTGGCCGCCCCGGTGGTCAAGAACGTGATCGAGCGCATGGGTCCGATGCTCGGCATCGAGCCGCGCCCGACCAAGACCCCGAAGAAGGAGAACCACCCGCTTCTGGTCAACGCCTTGAGCGAGGACGAGCGGGTTGCGTCTAACTGAGTTGGTGGACCGCACGGCAGGTACGACGATGGCGTCCGGCACGGTGCAGCAGATCGAAGTTACCGGCCTGACCGCCGACAGCCGGGCGGTCGGGAACGGCTATCTGTTCGCCGCCGTCCCCGGCACGAACGTCGACGGCCGGCAGTTCATCGCCGACGCCGTGAACAAGGGCGCGCGGGCCGTGCTGGCCCCCAAAGGCACCCAGCTCGACGCCGCCGTGGACGCCCAGTTGGTCGAGGCGGAGGACGTGCGCAGCGCGTTCGCCCGCATGGCCGCGGCGTTCTACGGCCGGCAGCCCGCGTTCGTCGCCGCGGTCACCGGCACCAACGGCAAGACCAGCGTCGCCACCTTCGCCCGGCAGCTCTGGATCGCCGCCGGCGAGCAGGCCGCCAGCGTGGGCACCCTGGGCCTGATCCCGGAGATCGCCGACAGCCCCGGCAAGCTGACCACGCCCGATCCCGAAGCCCTGCACCGCTGCCTGGCGCAACTGGCGGATCAGGGCGTGCACCGCCTGGCGATCGAGGCGTCCAGCCACGGCCTGGACCAGGCCCGCCTCGACGGGCTCAACGTCGCCGCGGCGGCGTTCACCAATTTGACCCAGGATCACCTGGACTACCACGGCACGATGCAGGCCTACCTCGCGGCCAAGCTGCGGCTGTTCAGCCACCTGCTGCGCGCGGACGGCACCGCCGTGGTCAACGCGGACTCGCAGTACGCGGGCCCGGTGCTGGAAACCTGCCGGGCGCGCAAGCTTACCAGTTGGACCTACGGCGAGGCCGCGGATAGCGACCTCAGGCTGGCCTCCCGGCAGCCGACGCTGGCGGGCCAGCACCTGGACCTGGAGCTGTTTGGTCAGAGCGCGCAGGTGCAACTGCCGCTGGTGGGCAAGTTCCAGGCGATGAATGCGCTCGCCGCGCTGGCCCTCGTCCTGGCGAGCGGCTTGAGCCGCGACGCCGCGCTCGCCGCGATGGCGCAGCTGGAGGGGGTGCCCGGGCGCCTGCAGCGGGTCGCGGAGACGCCGTCCGGCGGGCAGGTGTTCGTCGACTACGCCCACACTCCGGATGCGTTGGAGACGGTGCTGCAGGCCCTGCGTCCGCACGTCGGCCGGCGGCTGATCTGCATCTTCGGCTGCGGCGGCGACCGCGACCGCGGCAAGCGCCCGATCATGGGCGAGATCGCCGCGCGCCTGTCGGAAGAGGCGATCGTCACCGACGACAACCCGCGCAGCGAAGATCCGGCGGCGATCCGCCAGGAGATCATGGCCGCCGCCCCGGACGCCCGCGAGGTCGACGACCGCGCGCGGGCGATCCGGCAGGCGATCGCCGACATGGCCGAGGGCGATCTCCTCCTGATTGCCGGAAAAGGTCATGAAACCGGCCAAATCGTTGGCGATCAAACCCTGCCGTTCGACGACGCGGAGGTCGCGCGAGCGGCCATCGCGCAACTGAAGGCAGGACAACCATGACCGAGATGCTCTGGACCGCCCAAGACGCCGCCAAAGCCACCGGCGGCACCGCGACCGGCGACTGGACCGCGACCGGCGTGTCGATCGACACCCGCACGCTTGCCCCGGGCGATCTGTTCGTCGCGCTGCGCGGCCCGTCGTTCGATGGCCACCGTTTCGCCGCGGACGCGCTCGCCAAGGGCGCGGCCGCCGTGATGATCGACCAGGTGCCGGAAGAGCTTCCGGCCGACGCCAGCACCCTGCGCGTCGAAGACACGCAGCAGGGCCTGGAAGCCCTGGGCGCCGCCGGCCGGGCGCGCACCCGCGCACGGGTGCTGGCGATCACGGGCAGCGTGGGCAAGACCGGCACCAAGGAAGCGCTGCGCCACGCGCTGGCGCAGCAGGGCAAGGCCCACGCGTCGGCCGCCAGCTTCAACAACCACTGGGGCGTGCCGCTGTCGCTCGCCCGCCTGCCACAGGACGCGGCGTTCGCGGTGTTCGAGCTGGGTATGAACCACGCCGGGGAGATCAGCGGCCTGGTCCGCCAGGTGCGCCCGCACGCGGCCCTGATCACCACGGTCGCGCCCGCGCACCTGGGCAACTTCGAGAACGAGGAAGGCATCGCCGACGCCAAGGCGGAGATCCTGGAGGGCATCGTTGAAGGTGGCACGGCCGTCCTGAACCGCGACAACCGCCACTTCGCCCGCCTTGAGCGCGCCGCGCGCGACCAGCAGGTGAGCCACATCGCGACCTTCGGCCAAGACCCCGATGCGGGCGTGCGACTGCTGGACGCCGACTGTCACGCGGACGCGAGCGACGCGCACGCGATTGTGCATGGCTTGGAGGTCCGCTTCCGGATCGCCCTGCCAGGGCGCCACTGGGTGATCAACGCGCTGGGCGTGCTCGCCATGGTCCAGGCCGCCGACGCCGACGTGACCCGGGCCGCCGAGAGCTTTGCCACGCTGGGCCCGGCGGCGGGACGTGGTGAGCGGCGGCAGATTCAGCTCTCCGACGGCCCCTTCGAGCTGATCGACGACAGCTACAACGCCAACCCGACGTCGATGGCCGCGGCGTTCGACGTGCTCGGCCGTGCCAAGCTGGGCGCGCAGGGACGCCGTATCGCGGCCCTCGGCGACATGCTGGAGCTGGGCGTCCACAGCGCCGACATGCACGCCGGTCTGGTCCAGCCGATCCGGGAAGCCGGGATCGATTGCGTGTTCACCTGCGGGCCCGAAATGGCCGCGCTGGACGCCGCCCTGCCCGAGCAACTGCGCGGCGGCCATGCGGAGGACTCGGCGACGCTGGGCGAGCTGGTCGCCGGCAACGTGCGCGCGGGCGACGTCGCGCTGGTCAAGGGCTCGGCGGGCGCGAAGATGGGCAAGGTCGTGGCAGCGCTCGATGCGCTGAACCAAGCCGGCGGCGGCCAGGAGGGCGGCCATGCTTCATAACCTCCTGACCCCGCTCGCCGACGAGTTCATCTTCTTCAACCTGTTCCGCTACCTGACTTTCCGGTCGGGGGCCGCGGTGCTGACCGCGCTTTTGGTGTCGTTCGTCCTCGGCCCCGCGGTGATCCGCTGGCTGAAGAAGAAGCAGCGCGAGGGCCAGCCGATCCGCACCGACGGGCCGGAGGGCCACCTGGTCACCAAGCAGGGCACGCCCACCATGGGCGGCGTGCTGATCCTGCTGGCGGTGTCGATCTCGACCTTACTGTGGGCGGACCTCACCAACGGCTACGTCTGGGTGATCCTGTTCGTCACCACCGGCTTCGGCATGGTCGGCTTCGCCGACGACTACCTGAAGCTCACCCGGCGCAGCCACAAGGGCGTGTCCAGCCGGATCCGTCTGGCGGTCGAGGTCGCGATCAGCCTGATCGCGGCGGTCTGGGTGATCCACCTGACCGGGCCGGAGCTCGATACCGCGCTTGCGGTGCCGCTGTTCAAGGACGTGCTGTTCGAGCTCGGCTGGTTCTTCGCAGCACTGATGGTGTTCGTGGTCGTCGGCGCGTCGAACGCGGTCAACCTGACCGACGGGCTGGACGGCCTGGCGATCGTGCCGGTGATGATCGCGGCCGGTTGCTTCGCCCTGATCAGCTATCTGGTCGGCAACATCGTGTTCGCCGACTACCTGCAGCTGCACTTCGTCGAGGGCACGGGCGAGCTGGCGGTGTTCTGCGCCGCGCTGGTCGGCGCCAGCCTGGGCTTCCTGTGGTTCAACGCGCCGCCGGCGATGGTGTTCATGGGCGACACCGGCTCGCTTTCGGTGGGCAGCGCGCTCGGCGGCATCGCGGTGATCACCAAGCACGAGCTGGTGCTGGCGATCATCGGCGGGCTGTTCGTGCTGGAGACCGTGTCGGTGATCGTCCAGGTCGCCAGCTACAAGATGTTCGGCAAGCGCGTGTTCCGGATGGCGCCGCTGCACCACCACTTCGAGAAGAAGGGCTGGCGCGAGGAGACCATCGTCGTCCGGTTCTGGATCATCGCCGCGATCCTGGCGCTGATCGGCCTGTCCACCTTGAAGCTGCGGTAGGGAGGAAACAGGCATGATCCCGCTTCCCTACATGGCCGGCTTCCCCGTCGCGGTGCTCGGGCTCGGGCGCTCCGGCCTGCAGGCCGCCAAGGCGCTGCAGAAGTCGGACGCCGAGGTCTGGGCCTGGGACGACAAAGAGGCCGCGCGCGCCCGCGCCGAGGCCGAGGGCGTCCCGCTCAAGAACCTCTACGAGATCGACTGGCGCGAGCCGGTGTCGCTGGTGCTGTCGCCGGGCATTCCCGACCGCCTGCCGGAGCCGCACCCACTCGCCGCCAGGGCGCGCGAGGCGGGCTGCGAGATCGTCTCCGACATCGAGCTGCTGGGCCGGGCGGTGCCGGATGCGAGCTATATCGGCATCACCGGCACCAACGGCAAATCGACCACCACCGCGCTGATCGGCCACGTGATGAACACCGGCGGCAAGGACGCGCAGGTCGGCGGCAACCTGGGCCCCTCGGTGCTCGACTTCGCGCCGGTCGATCCGGGCGGCTACTACGTGCTCGAGATGTCCAGCTATCAGCTGGAGCGCACCGCCTCGATCACCTTCGACGTCGCGGTCTGGCTCAACATCTCCCCGGATCATCTGGACCGGCACGGCGACATGGCGGGCTACGTCGCGGCGAAGAAGAACATCTTCCGCCGCCAGACCAGCCCGCGCGCGGCCGTGGTCGGGATCGACGACCACCACAGCCGGCAGGTGTTCGACGAGCTGCAGGCGCACGGCAGCCAGGATCTGATCCCGGTCTCCGGCACCCGCTCGGTTACGGGCGGCGTCGGCGTCCAGGACGGCACTTTGATCGACGACTGCGACGGCCAGCAGGCCGCCGTGCTGGACCTCGCCCGGATGCCGAGCCTACCGGGCCAGCACAACTGGCAGAACGCCGCCGCCGCCTATGCGGCCTGCCGGCATATCGGCGTGCAGGCGCACGTGATCGCGGCCTGCATGCAGTCCTTCCCCGGCCTGCCGCACCGCCAGGAGCCGGCGGCGGCGCTCGACGGCGTCGCCTTCGTCAACGACAGCAAGGCGACCAACGCCGATGCCGCGGCCCGGGCGCTCGCCTGCTACCGCACGATCTACTGGATCGCCGGCGGCCGGGCGAAGCAGGGCGGTCTCGCCGGGACGGAAGCCTACTGGCCGCAGGTCCGCCGCGCCTATCTGATCGGCGAGGCCGCCAACGACTTCGCCCAGGCCCTGCAGGGCGAGGTCACGGCGGAGGTGTGCGGCACCCTCGAAACGGCGGTCGAACGCGCCTTCGCCGACGCCAAGGCCGACGGGGAAACAGGCGCGGTCGTCCTGCTGTCGCCGGCGTGCGCCAGCTTCGACCAGTTCGACAGCTTCGAGGCGCGCGGCGACCGCTTCAAGCAGCTGATCGGCGATCTGCCGGGCACGCGGTCGGAGATCGGCCGGCAGCACCTGAGCTCCGATGCGGGAGGTGCGGCATGATCACCGTCGCCCGCACGGACACGAGCCCGCTCGGCGCCTGGTGGTGGACCGTTGACCGCTGGTCGCTGGTCGCGCTGGGGCTGATCATGGGCTTCGGCGCGGTGCTGATCCTGGCCGCTTCGCCGGCCGCCGGGGAGCGGATCGGCCTGGGCGGCTTCTATTTCGCCACCCGGCAGATGGTCTATCTGGCCTTGGCCGCGGGCGTGATCTTCGCGGTCTCGCTCTTGAGCCCGCGCTGGGTGCGCCGTCTGGGCGTCGTCGGCTTCCTCAGCAGCCTGGTGCTCTTGGCCCTGACCTTGCTGGTCGGCCCGGAGATCAACGGCGCGCAGCGCTGGATTTCCCTGCCCGGCCTGTCGATCCAGCCGAGCGAGTTCGTCAAACCCTGCTTCGCCGTCACGGTCGCCTGGATGTTCGCCGCCCAGCGCGAGCGCACCGGCATGCCGGGTGACGCGATCGCGATCGGCCTCCTGATCGTGGTCGCCAGCCTGCTGCTGCTGCAGCCGGACCTGGGTCAGACCTTCGTGGTCGCGGCCGTTTGGGGCGTTCAGTTCTTCATCGCCGGCCTGCCGATGATCTGGGTGCTCGCCCTTGGCGTGGGCGGGGTCATGCTGGTCGTGGGCGCGTACTTCACGATGCCGCACGTCGCCGAACGGATCGACGGCTTCCTCAGCCCGCAGAACGGCAACCCCTACCAGGTCGAGCGGTCGCTGGAGGCGTTCGAGCGCGGCGGCCTGCTGGGCCAGGGGCCGGGCGAGGGCACGGTCAAGCAGACCCTGCCGGACGCCCATTCCGACTTCATCTTCGCCGTCGCCGGCGAGGAACTGGGCGCAATCGCCTGCCTCGTCATCATCGCCCTGTTCGCGTTCATCGTCCTACGCGGCTTCTCCCGGGTGCTGCAGGAGGACAGCCTGTTCGTCCTGCTGGCGGCGACCGGCCTGCTGGCGCAGTTCGGCCTGCAGGCGATGATCAACATGGCCTCCAGCGTGCACCTGATGCCGACCAAGGGCATGACGCTGCCGTTCATCAGCTACGGCGGCTCGTCGCTGATCGCGCTGGCACTCGGCATGGGCATGCTGCTGGCGCTGACCCGTCGGCGCGTGAACCGGGGGGATGCGGTATGAGCGCGCGCGACACCACCCGCGTCCTGCTGGCGGCCGGCGGCACCGGCGGGCACATGTTCCCCGCCGCGGCGCTGGCGCGCGAGCTGCTGTCGCGCGGCCTGCAGCCGGTGCTGGTCACCGACCGGCGCGCCGGCGGCTTCGGTCCGGAGCTGGCGGAGCAGGTGGAGACCCATCACATCGCGGCCGCCGGGTTTGCGGGCGGCGACCTGATCGCCAAGGCGCGCAGCGTGGCGCAATTGGCGTTCGGCTACCTGCAGGCGCGCCGGATCGTGTCGCGCACCAGGCCCGCGGTCGCCGTGGCGTTCGGCGGCTACGCCGCGCTGCCGACCGGGCTCGCCGCGGCGCACAAGGGTGTGCGCCTGATCCTGCACGAGCAGAACGCCGTGCTGGGCCGCGCCAACCGGATGCTGGCGGCGCGCGCCGACGCGATCGCGACCTCGTTCCCCGAGGTGCGCGGCCTGAGCGAGGAAGCGAGCGCCCGGGTCGTGCTGACCGGCAATCCGGTGCGCGAGACGATCCAGGCGATCGGCCGCAAGCCGACCGCAGTCGCCGACGACAGCGGACAGCTGCGCCTTTTAGTCACCGGCGGCAGTCAGGGCGCGCGGGTGTTCAACGAACTGGTCCCCGACGCCGTCGCCCGCCTGCCTGAAGGCATCCGCCGGCGCCTTCAGGTCACTCAGCAGGTCCGGGGCAGCGACACCTCGTCCGTCCGCGCGGCCTACGACGCCGCCGGGGTGGAGGCGGAACTGAAGACCTTCTTCGACGACCTGCCGGAGCGTCTGGCGCGCGCCCACCTGCTGATCTGCCGGTCCGGGGCGTCGACCACGACCGAACTCGCCGCCGCCGGCCGGCCGGCGATCCTGGTGCCCTACCCGTTCGCCGCCGACGACCACCAGACCGCCAACGCCGAGGCGCTGGCGCAGGCGGGCGGCGGCTGGCTGATGCCGCAGAACAGCCTGACCCCCGACGCGCTCGCCGAGCGGCTGCGCTCGCTGTTCGAGACGCCGTCGCTTCTGACCCGCGCGGCCGCGGGCGCGCTCTCGTTCGCCCAGCCGGACTCGGCCAAGCGCCTCGCCGACCTCGCGCTCGCGGCCGAGGGCAACGGCGCCACCGGCCCCGCCCCCGCAGGCAAGAAGGAGGCCGCAGCATGAGGGCCATGCCGCTCGATATCGGCCTCATCCACTTCGTCGGGATCGGCGGGATCGGTATGTCCGGGATCGCGGAGATCCTGCACAACCTGGGCTACCAGGTGCAGGGCTCCGACATCGCCGAGAGCGCCAACGTCAAGCGCCTGCGCGAGCTCGGCATCGCGGTGCACATCGGCCACGCCGCGGCGAACGTCGCGGGCGCCAAAGTCGTGGTGATCTCCTCCGCCGTGAAGGCGGACAACCCGGAGGTCCGCGCGGCGCGCGAGCGCTTCGTGCCGGTCGTCCGTCGGGCGGAGATGCTGGGCGAGCTGATGCGCCTCAAGTGGTCGATCGCGGTCGGCGGCACGCACGGCAAGACCACCACCACCTCGATGATGGCCGCGTTCCTGGAAGCCGCGGACCAGGACCCGACGGTGATCAACGGCGGCATCATCAACGCCTACGGCACCAACGCCAGGCTCGGCTCCGGCGAATGGATGGTCGTGGAGGCGGACGAGAGCGACGGCACCTTCACCAAGCTGCCCTCGACGATCGCCGTCGTGACCAACATCGATCCCGAACACCTGGACTTCTACGGCGACGTCGAGACGCTGCACGCAGCCTTCGAGACGTTCGTCGAGAACATCCCCTTCTACGGCTTCGCCGTGCTGTGCATCGACCACCCGGCGGTGCAGGCGCTAATCGGCCGCATCCGCGACCGGCGGATCGTCACCTACGGCGTCAGCCCGCAGGCCGACGTGCGCCTGAGCGACCTGTCGCAGGCGCCGGACGGCGCGACCTTCACGGTCGAGATCGACGGCCGCGGCGAGCGTTCCTCGATTCGGATGGAAGACCTGCACCTGCCGATGGTGGGCCAGCACAACGTGCTGAACGCGCTGGCCGCGATCGCGGTGTCGCAGGAAATGGGCATGACCGAAGCCCAGGTCCGCCAAGCCCTGTCCTCCTTCGCCGGCGTGAAGCGGCGTTTCACCAAGACCGGCGAGGTCGACGGCGTCAGCGTGATCGACGACTACGGCCACCACCCGGTGGAGATCGCCGCGGTGCTGAAGGCCGCGCGCTGGGCCAGCCGCGGCCGGGTGATCGCGGTCGTGCAGCCGCACCGCTACTCCCGTCTCGCCAAGCTGTTCGAGGATTTCTGCACCTGCTTCAACGACGCCGACCAGGTGATCGTCGCCGACGTCTACCCCGCCGGCGAGGAGCCGATCGAGGGCGTCCACCGCGACGCCCTGGTCGAGGGGCTGCGCGCCCACGGCCACCGGCAGGTTCTGGCGCTGGAAGGCCCGGACCAGCTGGCCCGGGTGGTGCGCGACAACGCCCGGTCGGGCGATCTGGTGGTCTGCCTGGGGGCCGGCAGCAGCACCAACTGGGCCCAGGCGCTGCCGCGGCAGCTGGAAGACCTCAAGTCGGGCGGGGGTAGCGCATGATGGCGGCTGAACGCATCCAGCCCGCGCCCGGCTTCACACCGGGCCTGATCGACCGCCTGCCGGCGGTTCGCGGCCGGCTGCGCGCGAATCAGCCGCTCAAGGACGTCACCTGGTTCCGGGTCGGCGGCCCGGCGGAGGTGCTGTTCCGCCCGGCCGACCGGGACGACCTGATCGGCTTCCTGAACGACCGGCCGGCCGACGTGCCGGTCACCGTGCTGGGCGTCGCCTCCAACCTGTTGGTGCGCGACGGCGGCGTGCCGGGCGTGGTGATCCGCCTGCTGCGTGGCTTCGTCGAGATGCAGGCCGACGGGACCGATGTCCTGGCGGGTGCGGGCGCGCTCGACCTCAACGTCGCCAAGACCGCCCAGCAGGCCGGCGTCGCCGGGCTGGAGTTCCTGTGCGGCGTGCCGGGGACGATCGGCGGGGCGCTGCGCATGAACGCCGGCGCCTACGGCACCGAGATCAAGGACGTGCTGGTCGAAGCCGAAGCGGTGCACGCCGAGACCGGCGAAGTCCGCGCCTTCGGCGTCGACGAGATCGGCTACGGCTACCGCCATGCCAGCCTGCCCGCCGAGTGGATCTTCCTGTCGGCCCGCCTGCGCGGCCACGCCGACGATTCAGAGGCGATCGGCCAGCGGATGGCCGCGATCCAGGGCCAGCGCGGCGACAGCCAGCCGATCAAGACGGCGACCAGCGGCTCCACCTTCAAGAACCCGCAGGGCCATAAGGCTTGGCAGCTGATCGACCAGGCGGGCTGCCGCGGGCTCACCATCGGCGGCGCGCAGGTATCGGAGAAGCACACCAACTTCCTGATCAACACCGGAGACGCCACCGCCACCGACCTGGAGGCGCTGGGCGAGGAAGTCCGCCGCCGCGTTTTCGAGACCAGCGGGGTGCAGTTGGACTGGGAGATACGTCGGATCGGCATCGCCGCTGGGGAAAGCGGCCAAGGAGGTGGGTCATGACCCGGGTCGCGGTGCTCTACGGCGGGGTCTCCGCCGAACGCGAGGTGTCGCTCAACTCCGGCAAGGGTGTCGCGGCGGCGCTCTACGAGCGCGGCTTCGAGGTGCGCCTGATCGATGTCGGCCGCGACGTCGGCCAGCTGGTGAGCGAGCTGACGCCGCCGCCGGAGATCGTGTTCAACGCGCTGCATGGCCAGTTCGGCGAGGACGGCCGGGTGCAGGGCGTGCTCGACCTCCTGGGCATCAAGTACACGCATTCGGGCGTGCTCGCCTCCGCACTCGCGATGGACAAAGCGATGGCGCGCAAGGCGTTCGCCGCCGCCGGGATCCCGGTGTGCGAGGGGATGACGGTCAGCCGCGAGGCGATGCTCGCCAACGTCGACCCGATGCCCCGGCCCTACGTCGTCA
>CAYRCO010000076.1:0-12087 GCA_964422775.1 uncultured Rhodovibrio sp. | reverse complement strand
GGATCGACTGGCCGGTCTTGGCCCAGTCGTTGAGGAAGGCGTCCAGGCCTTTGTCCGTCAGCGGGTGCTGGAACATCTGCCGCAGCACCTTGGGCGGCACGGTCGCGACCTCCGCGCCCAGCTTGGCCGATTCGGTGACGTGGATCGGATGCCGGACCGAGGCGACCAGCACCTCCGTGGTGATTTCCGGTTGCGCCTGGAAGATCTCGCAGATCTCGCCGATCAGGGCCATGCCGTCCTGGCCAATGTCGTCCAGGCGGCCGACGAACGGCGACACGAAGGCCGCTCCCGCCTTGGCCGCGAGCAGCGCTTGCGCGGCGGAAAAGCACAGCGTCACGTTGACCTGGGTGCGCTCGTCGGCGAGCGTCTTGCACGCCTTCAGCCCGTCGGGGGTCAGCGGCACCTTGACCGCGATGTTGTCCGCGACCTTGGCGAGCTCTCGGCCCTCCGCCAGCATGGTCTCGAAGTCGGTCGCCGCGACCTCCGCGCTCACCGGGCCGGGCACGATGGAGCAGATGTCGGACAGCACCTCGAAGAAGTCGCGGCCGGTCTTGGCGACCAGCGAAGGATTGGTGGTCACGCCGTCCACCAGGCCCGTGGCCGTGAGTTCGCGGATCTCGTCGATGTCGGCGGTGTCGATGAAGAATTTCATGGCTCTTGGCCGGGTCCTTTCCTGGCAGCGGGTGCGTTCGTGCCGCGCCAAGGCACCGCAGCCGCGCGGATTGGAGTGTATCCGATGGCCGTAGAGCGCGCCAACCCTGCCCGCGGTGCGACCGCCGTCGCGGGCGCGGGGACCGGACCGGGCGCGAGTTTGTTCGACGCTGCTGAGGTGCCCGCCCGGCGGGTGCGCGTGCTGCTGCCCCGCCCGCTCGACGGCGCCTACGACTACAAGCTGCCGGCGGAGATGGCGCTGGAGCCGGGCGCGCTCGTCGAGGTGCCGCTCGGCCGGCAGCGGCTGCCGGGCGCGGTCTGGGCAGTCGATCCCGACGACAGCGACGTGCCGGAAGCCAAACTGCGGCCGGTGCAGCGGCGCTTCGACGCGCCGCCGCTGCCCGACGCCCTGCGCCGGTTCGTCGACTGGGTGGCGGCGTACTACCTGGCCGCGCCCGGTGCCGTGTTGAAAATGTGCCTGTCGGTGCCGGCCGCCCTCGACCCGCCGACGCCGCGCGTGGGCTACCTGCGCGCCGACGCCGACCCCGAAGCCCTCGGCCTGAAGCTGACCCGGGCGCGGCGCCGGGTGCTCGACGCGCTCGCTGATGGACCGGCGCGCACCCTGTCGGAACTGACGCGCGAGGCGGGGGTTTCCGACGGCGTGGTGCGCGGCCTGGCCGATGCCGGCCTGCTGGAACGCGTCGAGCTCGGCCCCGGCCGGCGGTTCGACCCGCCCGATCCCGAAACGCCCGGCCCGCAGCTATCGCGGGCGCAGCGCGACGCGGCGGACCGGCTGTGCGCCAAGGTCGATGCCGACACCTTCTCGGTCACGCTGATCGACGGCGTCACCGGCTCGGGCAAGACGGAGGTCTATTTCGAGGCGGTGATCCGCGCGCTCGCCGAAGATCGCCAGGTGCTGGTGCTGCTGCCCGAGATCGCGCTGTCGGCACAGTGGCTGGGCCGGTTCGAGCGGCGCTTCGGCGTCGAGCCCGCGGTCTGGCACTCCGAACTGAACCACGGCGAGCGCCGGCGGACCTGGCGCGCGGTCGCCGACGGCGAGGCGCGGGTGGTGGTCGGCGCCCGCTCGGCGCTGTTTCTGCCTTATCCCGAGCTCGGCCTGATCGTGGTCGACGAGGAGCACGAGCAGGCGTTCAAGCAGGAGGAGGGCGTGCCCTACCACGCCCGCGACATGGCGATCGTGCGCGCCCGGCTGGGGCACCTGCCGGCGATCCTGGTGTCCGCGACGCCGTCGCTGGAGACGATGGAGAACGTCCGCGCCGGGCGCTACGACCGGGTGCAGCTGCCCGAACGCCACGCCGGCGCGCGGTTGCCGGAGATCGCGCCGATCGATTTGCGCCAGGACCGCCCCAAGCCGATCCCGGGCCACGGCACCTCCTACCTCGCGCCCGCGCTGCGCACGGCGCTGCAGGAGACGCTGGACCGCGGCGAGCAGGCGCTGTTGTTCCTGAACCGCCGGGGCTACGCGCCGCTCACGCTGTGCCGGACCTGCGGGTTTCGCCTGCAGTGCCCGCACTGCACCGCCTGGCTGGTCGAGCACCGGCTGATCCGCCAGTTGCAGTGCCATCACTGCGGCTTTGCCCAGCGTCCGCCGGCCAAGTGCCCGGACTGCGGCGACGCGGATTCGTTCGCCGCCTGCGGCCCCGGCGTCGAACGGCTGGGGGAGGAGGTCGCCACCCTGTTTCCGCAGGCCCGGGTGGCCCTGATGGCCTCCGACACCGTGAGCGGGCCGGAAAGCGCGCAGCGCTTCGTGGAATCGGTGCAGAACCGGGAGGTCGACCTTCTGATCGGCACGCAGATCGTGGCCAAGGGCAACCACTTCCCCGACCTGACGCTGGTCGGCGTGGTCGATGCCGATCTGGGCCTTTCCGGCGGCGACCTGCGGGCGGGCGAGCGGACCTACCAGATGCTGCACCAGGTCGCCGGGCGCGCCGGCCGGGCGGAGCGGCCGGGCCGGGTGCTGCTGCAGACCTACGAGCCGAACCACGAGGTGCTGCGCGCACTGGTGGAGGGCGAACGCGACCGCTTTCTGGAGGTCGAGGCGGAGGGCCGCAAGGCCGCCGGCATGCCGCCGTTCACGCGTCTGGCCGCCCTGATCCTGTCCAGCGAGGACGAAGCGGCCGTGGACCAGACCGCCCGCGCGCTGGCGCTCGCCGCACCCGACCGGGAGGGCGTCGAGGTGCTCGGCCCCGCGCCCGCGCCGCTCGCGGTGCTGCGCGGCCGGCACCGCCGGCGCCTGTTGTTCAAGACCCGCCGCGACCTCGCCCCGCAACCGATCCTGCGGGCCTGGCTCGCGCAGGTGCCTGTGCCGAGCAAAGTGCGCCTGACGGTCGACGTGGATCCCTACACCTTTCTATGAGCCTGCCGCCCGCGCGGCGCCTGCCGGGAACGTGGGCGAGGGCTCTCCTCTTAATCAGCCGGAAAAGCCGCGGGCGGTTTGTTTGATCGCAAAGACCCGCGTAACGTGTATATTGGTAGACAGCCTCGCGCCTAAGAGTTTGCATCTTATGGGAACGCCTTGCACTTTGTGCAAAATGGTGCTACATAGGGGGGTAGCAGACAAATGAGCTATGACCTGCACGTGGAACAGGCAGCCGAAGATGCCCTGATCGATCTGGTTCGGCGGTACGGCCAGAAGCTGGCACCCGCGGACAAGATCGCATCGGTGATTCGGGTGGTTAAATCGACTTTCCTGGACGAGGTAGCCGCAGGCCAACACGGCCCAGGTACGCATACAGGGGTCGGCGCGGTGCGCGTCTACACGGTTCCCCAAGACCTCCTGGGCTCCAGGCATCCGATCCTGGACGTCCGCGTGGCCGTCGGCTCCACGGAGGCCAGGCTGTTCCACGTCAGTCAGGTCGACCCGAAGGCCGGCCCGGTGCTTGGCGAGGCCCAGGACCTGGTGGACCGCGGGGACGTCGCACAGAGTCTGCGCTAGATCGAAGGTAACTAGACATCAGATCGTCGAAAGGGTCTCGTAATGGCTAATCAGACCAGCAAGCGGACGGCACGTGGCGAGACGGCGAAACCCGCTGAGGAAGCGGACGCGAACGTTCTAAACGCGCTCGACCCGCAAACCTCCGAGCGGATCGAGCGCGTGCGTGCCTTTGCCGACGAAGTGCGGGAAGCCGTCCGAACGTTGCGTCGGGACGCGCACGGCTTGAGCCAGGGCGACCTTGCCGGCCGGCTCGGCGTGTCGACTTCCACCATTTCCCGTCTGGAGAGCGGCCATGGGCTGAGCGGTCTTGATCTGGAACTGGTGCTGCTAGCGTTCGCAGAACTGGGCGCTTCGCCGCTGTTGACGCTCTTGGACCCGAACGCCCCCGGGGCGGGCCAGGTCTTGGATTTCACCACTTGGCCGGAGACCGCGGAATCCGAGCGCGGGCGTCGGTCGCCGGAGCGGCTCCAGGCCGCCACGGTCGAAACAAGGGCGATGGCCGCGAGCGTCGAAACCGGCGGGTCGCGCTCGTTCGGCGCGGAGAGCCTCGACGCCGTGGCATATGGCCTGCAGAGCGAGCTGAAGGCAATGCGGATGGAACTGAGCCGGCTGTCTGACAGCGTCAGCAAGCCGGCGCAGGCGTCGACACCAGCAAGCCGGACCGGCGCCGGAAGCAACAAGGCATCCGCGAGCGGTGCATCCGACTGACCCCAAAGAGTCGAGTCGGCGCCGGCCGCCAAGCGTAAGGAGGTTCCAATGGGTCCGCTGCTCGCCGATCTGTTCGGCTTTGTAGGGTTCGCTTTGATTCTCCTACAAAGCGGGCTGGAGCTGCGCAGGCGATACCGGATCGAGCGCCAGGAAAACCGCATCGAGAACATGCGGGCTGAGGTCGACAAAGACCCGAACGGTAGCGCGGCGGCCGCGTTGCGCGTGCTGGTGGAAGTAAAAGCGCAGCTCGGCCGCTTCCGGCCATGGCAGGGCTGGCTTTTTATTCTCGGCGCGGCGGCGCTGACCTTCTCCTACCTTTTGCGGCTTGCTCAGCACTCCTAGGCCGCGCCTGCCTCCGGGCATGACGTTCCCGACGCGACGCGCTGCGCCGTGGCAGGCGCAGGAACCCCGAAATTTGTCGGGGTGCGCCGCCGGCTAAGGGCGTTTCCCGGACCAACCCACCGCCTTGCAAGCCCGTTGGGGCTATGATACCAAACGCGCGCTTTCGGGCCGGGAGGGTCCGAAGGCACCGTACGCCTTGCACGCACGCGCGAGCGGACGGGCGCCGCCCAGCCGTCGCGATCTTCTTTTATACCTCAAGGGGGCCTTCCGCCTTGCCAGCCGAAAGC
This sequence comes from uncultured Rhodovibrio sp., assembly GCA_964422775.1. GTDB lineage: Bacteria > Pseudomonadota > Alphaproteobacteria > Kiloniellales > Rhodovibrionaceae > Rhodovibrio. Next base: position 7,143 of record CAYRCO010000076.1, on the reverse strand, counting down.
AAGCCTGTCGGAGGTCTGGCTGCGCGCTATGCGCACGCGCTCCTCGACCTGGCGGAGCAGCAGAAAAAGCTCGACCAGGTGGCCGAGGACCTGCGCGGCCTGCGCGCGCTGATCGACGGAAGCGACGAGTTCCGACGCCTGCTGCGGAACCCGCTGTTCGACCGGAAAAAGCAGGACGCCGCCATGAAGGCGGTGTTGGACAAAGCCGGGGTCGACCCGGTGACCAAAAATTTCTGCCTGGTGGTGTCGAAGAACCGCCGGCTGTTCGCGCTGCCGGAGATGATCGAGGGGTATCTCCAGGAACTGGCGCGCAAGCGCGGCGAGGTGACCGCCCGGGTCACGGTCGCCCGCGAGCTGAACAAGGACCAGGAATCCGCCCTGAACGACGCGCTCAAGCGCTCGGTGGGCGGCAAGGTGAATATCGAGACCCGCGTCGACCCCGAGCTGATCGGCGGCATGGTGGTGCACGTGGGCAGCCGTATGATCGACAATTCCCTGCGCAGTAAGCTCAATAGACTGCAGCAGCAGATGAAAGGGGCTGGCTGATGGACATCGGCGCTTCGGAAATTTCCGCGATCCTCAAGGAGCAGATCGAGAACTTCGGTGCCGAGGCGGATGTCGCCGAGGTCGGCCAGGTGCTCTCGGTGGGTGACGGCGTCGCCCGCGTGTACGGGCTCGACAACGTCCAGGCCGGCGAGCTGGTCGAGTTTCCGGGCGGCATTTCGGGCATGGCGCTGAACCTGGAGCACGACAACGTCGGCGTCGTGCTGTTCGGCTCGGACCGCGGCATCAGCGAGGGCGACACGGTCAAGCGCACCGGCCAGATCGTCTCCGTCGGTGTCGGCAAGGAGATGCTGGGCCGCGTGGTCGACGCGCTCGGCAACCCGATCGACGGCAAGGGGCCGATCAAGACCGCCGAGACCCGTCAGGTCGACGTCAAGGCGCCGGGCATCATCCCGCGGCAGTCGGTCAGCGAGCCGATGCAGACCGGCCTGAAGGCGATCGACGCGCTGATCCCGATCGGCCGCGGTCAGCGCGAGCTGATCATCGGCGACCGCCAGACCGGCAAGTCGGCGATCGCGCTGGACACGATCCTGAACCAGAAGTCGGTCAACCAGACCTCCGACGAGAGCAAGAAGCTCTACTGCATCTACATCGCCGTCGGCCAGAAGCGCTCCACCGTAGCGCAGTTGGTGAAGACGCTGGAAGACCAGGGCGCGATGGAGTACTCCATCGTCGTCGCCGCGACGGCGTCCGAGCCGGCCCCGCTGCAGTTCCTGGCGCCCTACGCCGGCTGCGCGATGGGCGAGTACTTCCGCGACAACGGCATGCACGCGCTCGCGGTCTACGACGACCTGTCCAAGCAGGCGGTCGCCTACCGTCAGATGTCGCTGCTGCTGCGCCGGCCCCCGGGCCGCGAGGCCTATCCGGGCGACGTCTTCTACCTGCACAGCCGCCTGTTGGAGCGCGCGGCGAAGATGTCCGACGAGCGCGGCGCGGGCTCCCTCACCGCCTTGCCGATCGTGGAGACCCAGGCCGGCGACGTCGCGGCGTACATTCCGACCAACGTCATTTCGATCACCGACGGCCAGATCTTCCTGGAGACCGACCTGTTCAACAAGGGCGTCCGCCCGGCGGTGAACGTGGGCATTTCGGTGTCGCGCGTCGGCTCCAGCGCGCAGATCAAGGCGATGAAGCAGGTCGCCGGGCCGATCAAGCTGGAACTGGCGCAGTACCGCGAGATGGAGGCGTTCGCGCAGTTCGCGTCCGACCTCGACGCCTCGACCCAGCGCCTGCTGCGCCGCGGCGCGCGCCTGGTGGAGACGCTCAAGCAGGACCAGTACTCGCCGCTGACGGTGGAAGAACAGGTCCTGGTGATCTTCGCCGGCACGCGCGGCTATCTGGACAACCTGGAGACCGGCGACGTCCGGCGCTTCGAGCTGCAGATGCTCGCCGAGGCGCGCGACAAGGGGCAGGAAATCCTGAAGACGATCCGCGACCAGCAGAAGCTGGACGACGATCTGGAGAAGCGGATCTCCAAGTTCCTCGACGACTTCTCCAAGAAGTTCGCGTGAAGCGCGCGCTTACGCGCCGGCGTCTAACGGGATCGCCTCGAACGGGAGCGGCACAGCACCGTGGCTAGCCTCAAGGACCTCAAAAACCGGATCGACAGCGTCAAGTCGACCCGCAAGATCACGCAGGCGATGAAGATGGTCGCGGCCGCCAAGCTGCGCCGCGCCCAGGAGCAGGCGGAAGCCGCGCGTCCGTATGCCGAGCGCATGCAGCGCATGCTGGCCGCGCTCGCCGCCAGCGTGGAAGGCCGGCCCGGCGCACCCAAAATGCTGGCCGGGACGGGCAGCGACCAGACCTATCTGGTCGTGCTGTGCACGGCCGACCGCGGCCTGTGCGGCGGCTTCAACTCCAACCTGGTGCGCGAGGCGGACCGCCGGATCAAGCAGCTGCGCAACGAGGGCAAGTCGGTCAAGGTGCTTGCCATCGGGCGCAAGGGTAACGACCAGATGCGCCGGATGCATCCGAACATGCTGGTCGAGGGCTCGGGCGAGATCGGTAAGGAGTTGAACTACGATATCGCGCGGGCCTACGCCGACCGGATCACCAAGCTGTTCCAGGACGGCGAGTTCGACGTCTGCCAGTTGGTCTATTCCCGCTTCAAGTCGGCGATGCGCCAGATCGTGACGGTGCAGCAGCTGGTGCCCTTCTCCGCCCAGGAAGAGCTGGCCGAGCACGAGAAGGAGAAGGAGGACGCCGCGCAGTTCGTCAAGCAGGATGCGGGCGGCACGGGCCAGTCCAGCGCCGGCGGCAGCACCTACGAGTTCGAGCCGGACGAGGAATCGATCCTCAACGAGCTGCTGCCGCGTAACCTGGCGGTGCAGATCTACCGCTCGCTGTTGGAGAACAACGCCGGCGAGCAGGGGGCGCGCATGACCGCGATGGACGGCGCCACCCGCAACGCCGACGACATGGTCGAGGACCTGACGCAGACCTACAACCGCACGCGTCAGGCCGTGATCACGACCGAACTGAACGAGATCGTCTCGGCCGCCGAGTCGATGAAGTAGAACGCGGCCGGCCCCGGCTGCGCCCAGGCGCGTAGGCGGCGGCGGGTTCCGCGACGCTCAACCCGAAGGAGCGAGAGCGCACATGGCACAGGGCAAGAACCTGGTCGGCAAGATCACACAGGTCTTGGGCCCGGTGGTGGACGTCAAGTTCGAGGGCGACCTGCCCTCGATCATGAACGCGCTGGAGTGCGACAACCACGGCAACCGTCTGGTGCTCGAGGTCGCGCAGCACCTGGGCGAGACCGAGGTCCGCACGATCGCGATGGACGCCACCGAGGGCCTGACCCGCGGGCAGGACGTGACCGACACCGGCGCGCCGATCACGATCCCGGTCGGGCCGGAGTGCCTGGGGCGGATCATGAACGTGATCGGCGAGCCGATCGACGAGCGCGGTCCGATCAAGACCAAGCAGATGGCGCCGATCCACGCGCAGGCCCCGGCCTACGTGGATCAGAACACCGAGACCGAGATGCTGGTCACCGGCATCAAGGTGATCGACCTGCTGGAGCCTTACCCCCGCGGCGGCAAGATCGGCCTGTTCGGCGGCGCCGGCGTGGGCAAGACGGTGCTGATCCAGGAGCTGATCAACAACATCGCCAAGGCGCACGGCGGCTATTCCGTGTTCGCCGGCGTGGGCGAGCGTACCCGTGAGGGTAACGACCTCTACCACGAGATGATGGACTCGGGCGTGATCCAGCCCGACGGCGACAGCAAGGCCGCGCTGATCTACGGCCAGATGAACGAGCCCCCGGGAGCGCGCGCCCGCGTCGGCCTGACCGGCCTGACCGTGGCGGAGTACTTCCGCGACCAAGAGGGCCAGGACGTCCTGCTGTTCATCGACAACATCTTCCGCTTCACGCAGGCCGGCCAGGAGGTCTCGGCGCTGCTGGGCCGCATTCCCTCCGCGGTGGGCTATCAGCCGACGCTGGGCACCGACATGGGCGAGCTGCAGGAGCGGATTACCACGACCAAGCAGGGCTCGATCACGTCGGTCCAGGCGATCTACGTCCCCGCCGACGACCTGACCGACCCGGCGCCGGCGACGGCGTTCTCGCACTTGGACGCGACCACGGTGCTGGCCCGCTCGATCGCCGAGCAGGGCATCTATCCGGCCGTGGACCCGCTGGACTCGACCAGCCGCATCCTGGACAGCCGCGTGCTGGGCCAGGAGCACTACGAAACCGCGCGCGAGGTGCAGCGCGTGCTGCAGCAGTACAAGTCGCTGCAGGACATCATCGCGATCCTGGGCATGGACGAGCTGTCCGAGGAGGACAAGCTGACCGTCGCCCGCGCGCGCAAGATCCAGCGCTTCCTGTCCCAGCCCTTCCACGTGGCGGAGGTGTTCACCGGCCTGCCCGGCAAGCTGGTTGCGGTCGAGGACACCATTAAGGGCTTCAAGGGCATCTGCCAGGGCGACTACGACCACCTGCCCGAGAACGCCTTCTACCTGGTCGGCACGATCGACGAGGCGATGGAGAAGGCGGAGAAGCTGGCCCAGGAAGCCGCGTAACCACCGCCGGTTCCACTCGGCCCGGTCCCGAACGCGCGGCGACGCGCATCCGGGACCGGGCCGAGCGCGGTTCCGTGCGGTTCAACCGGGAGCGTTTTCGCCGATGGCGGAACAGGAACAGATCGCCTTCGAGCTGGTCTCGCCGGAGCAACTGCTGCTCTCCGAGGGTGCCGACATGGTCGTCATCCCGGGGGCCGACGGCGACATCGGTGCCATGCACCGGCACGCGCCGCTGATCACGTCGCTCAAGCCGGGCGTTGTGGGCCTGTACGACGGCCGCACGATTCGCGACCGCTACTTCGTGGCCGGCGGCTTCGCCGAGATCACCAACGAGCGCTGCACCGTCTTGGCCGAACGTCCGACCAAGGTGTCGGAGATGAAGCGCACGGACGTCGAACAGGAGCTCAAGAACGCCCGCGAGGACGTGGCGGACGCCAAGAGCGAGGACGACCGCGCCGACGCCGCGCGCCGGGTCGAGATCGCGGACGCCAAGTTGCGCGCTCTGCAGGCGGTCGAGCAGGGCTAACGCGCGCTAACAGCCGGCGTTGCGGAGAAAGCCAAACGCGGGGCCCGTGGTCGCACGGGTCCCGTTTTCTTATGCCCCTTTGAATGAAACGCGGCGGATCAACGGACGTTCGTCCCGATGAGCATAGAAAAAGCCGCGCAACGGGGGCGCGGCGCCGACGGGCGGGACTTGAATCGCGCAGCGTCGGACGCTTTATAGAGCCGTAGGGGCTTTTAACCACATCGCCAGTCAACCTGAACGACGCGTTACAGCGACGAAGACGAGGCGCGGATAGCTGATGGCCGAAACACAGACCACCACGGCACACGCCGCCACGCAGACCGAGGCGCCAAAGTCGGCCGAGCGGAAAACCAAGAAGCCGGTCGACGCGCAGCGCCACTGGGACATGGACACGGACATTCCGTGGGACAAGTTCGACCCGTCGAAGGTGGACCCTGAACTCCTGAAGATCATCAAGGCCGCCTCGATGGTCGAGTTCAACGCGTGGGACTACGCGACCTACCTGAACAACGTGTTCTCCGACGATCCCGACGCGGTCGAGGAGTTCAACCACTGGGCCTACGAAGAGGTGCAGCATGGACAGGCGCTCGGCCGGTGGGCGGAGTACGCCGACCCCGAGTGGAGCCACAAGGAGCATTTCGACCGCTTCGTCGCCGGCTTCCGGCCGGACATCGGGGTCTCGCAGTCGATCCGCGGCAGCCGCGCGGGGGAGATGGTGGCGCGCTGCATGGTCGAGATCGGCACATCCTCGTACTACGGCTCGATCGCTCAGCACACCCAGGAGCCGGTGCTGCAGGAGATCTGCAAGCGGATCGCCGCGGACGAGCTGCGTCACTACAAGATGTTCTACAAGAACATGAAGCGCTACCTGGAGAGCGAGAACCCGAGCCGGATCCAGCGCCTGCGCGTGGCGCTGGGCCGCGTGTTGGAGACGGAGGACGACGAACTCTCCTACGCCTACTACGCCGCCAACGTCGACCCGACGACCGCCTACGACCGGCAAACCTATAACAAGGCCTACATGCGCCGGGCGTTCGAGTTCTATCACCCCAAGCAGATCGAGCGCGCGGTCTCGATGACCCTGAAGGCGTCGGGCTTCAACCCGCAAAGCTGGTACGCCCAGATGGCCGCGCGTAGCGCCTGGTGGTTCGTCCGCTACCGCGCGTCCCGCCTGGCGGCCGCGAACGCCTAAACGCCCGGCCGATCCTTCTCTGAACGCAGCCTTTCGGGAAAGCCGCCGGCGGTGATCGCCGGCGGCTTTTCGTTTGTGACGGTAACGGCCCTGCTGTTACAGTAACGGCCCTGTTGTCGGCGAAGGGCGACGACCCGAAATGGCAAGTGTCACCGAACGTCAACGCGCTAGGCGCCGCCGCCTGTCTGAAAACGGTCTGACGGAGGTTTCCGTCACAGTGCCGCGGGGACAGACGGAACGGGTGCGTACCCTGGCGGCTATGCTAACCGCGGGGCAGCCTGTCGCGGCCCGTCTGGTGACAGCCCTGAAAGTCTTGCGTCATGCGCGTCAGGACCTTCAAGCGAGGGGCGTGAAGCGTGCGGGTGTCTTCGGCAGTACGGCACGCGGAGAAGATCGCGGCGACAGTGACCTGGATATCGTGCTGCTGCTCGGTCGCGACCGCGACATCCATCCCTACCGGCTGATGGAGCTGAAGGATCTCGTCCAGGCTGAGGTCAATAAGAAGCTGCCCGGCGTGGACGTCGATGTCGCGTTCTACGAGTCGTTAAAGCCGGACGTACGGGCCGGCGTCGATCAGGACGTGGTTTATGCCGACTGAGAACCCGCGCAGAAGGTTATGCGACATCCGTGAGAACGCGGACCGGATCGCTGACCATGTGGCCGGCATGGACCGGCAGGCTTTCCTGAGCGACGATAAAACGTTGGACGCCGTCGAACGGTGCCTTGAGCGGATCGCAGAAGCCGCAAGACGTATTGGCGACCGCTTCGACGCGCGCTATCCGCAGTTGGAACTCGGCAACCTGCGCCGGTTCGGCAGCGTCCTTCGCCACGACTA